>DAIUKO010000196.1:0-13904 GCA_036848175.1 Vicinamibacterales bacterium
ACGGCCGTGTAGGCACCGCGAAACCACGAAACACGAGACCGCGAAACCACGAAACGCGAAACCACGAAACCACGAAACCACGAAACCACGAAACCGGGGAACCGCGAAACCGGGGAGCCCACGAAACCACGAAATGGGCTCTTATCGCTGGACCAATTCGACTTTCGCGCCGGCAGGTCCTTCGATATACGCGAAGTTCACCATCGTGCCGCTGGCGAGGCGCAGCGGCCGCGGCTCGGTCGTGAACTTCACGTTCTGTGCTTTGAGCTCCTTCGCCGTGGCGTCGAGATTCGGCGTCCGGAAGCCGATGTGATCGATGGCGTGGCCTTCGCTCGGCGCCGCATCGCCGCGCTGCACGAGCAGCCAGACGCCGGTGTATCGCAGGCCGTCGAGCCGATCCTTCAACTTCGCCGTCTCGCCGCCGAACTTCTCCTTGTACCAGGCGAGCGTCGCTGCGGGATCGGGCCCGCGGAGGTGGACGTGATGGAGCCCGAGCTTCTCTGAATCCTGCACGACCTCGATCCGCGTCCCCCACGGGTCTTCGATGAAGGCGAGCTTGAAGAGGCCCGCGACTTCACGAACCGGCGACACCACCTTCACGCCGGCGCTCTCGAACTCCTTCATCGTCGCGTCGAGATCGGCGACGGAAAACCCGATGTGATCGAGCGCGCTGCCGGTGCTCGGCTGCCCTTTGTCGTTCTTCAGAAAGATGAGGCGCGTGTCGCCGTAGATCAGACGATCCGGCGCTTCGTCGAGCGGCTTGCCGCCGAAGTTCTTCTGATACCACGCGACGCCCGTGGCCTGATCGGGGACGTTCAGGTGAATGTGATCGACGATCGGCGGGATGGGTGTCTGCGCCGCGGCGGCCGCGAACATGACGCCGGCGAGAACGGTGCACGCGAACACGGCTCGCAACAGTCGCATCGATCGGCTCCTTCCGACGCGCGTCGGGATTCGGGATTCGGGCGTTGGGACTCGCTGCCGCCTTTACGTGACCGCGACGGTCGGCAGCACGATTCGCGCCTTCTCGAAGTCCAGCGTCTCGATCGGCGCCATCGGAGGAATCTCGTTGCACGGCTCGTCCTCGAGCACGGGATGCTGTCCGACGGAGTAATGAATCGTGTCGGTGAGTCTCACTTTGCGGAACGTCAACTGACTGATGTCGCTGAAGAAGTTCGGCTTGATCCGCGCTTCGGCATGCACGGCCGAATCGGTGATGTTGGCTTCGGTGACCGGCAGCCCGCACGAAATCGCCTTGCGAAACATCCAGCGCAGCGCGACGTACTCGAGTCCCACATTGTTGTTCCCGCCGCCGATGTCGGAGTGGACGCCGCGGAACCAGACTTCGTAGGCGCCGACAATGCGCTGATTCACGAAGGCGGGGCGCCGTTCGTCGAGCGACATCGCGTGGAAGCAGCGCTGCACGTTGTCAGGCAGCAGCAGGTGATGGAGCGGATTGAACGACGAGAAGACGAATCCGAGATTCGCGAGGCCGAAAGCCGCGACCGTGTCGAAGAGGCCGACGAAACGAATCGCGGGTTTCTCGACGACGACCTTGCCGCTGGCGTCCTTGATGCCGTCGCGGTAGACCTTGTTCACGAAGTCGAGCGCAATCGCGGCGCCGCGGCTGAATCCGATGACGTCGATGTTGTGATCCCCCGCCAGATACGCCTTGCACAACGTGGCGTGCGCGTCGTTGATCCGATCCAGCCAGCCGGAGCCCCAGGCGCCGCCGGCGATCTTCCCGATCACGCCGAACCGCGTGCCGACGCCGGCGACGTAGTTGCTCGTGATCCCCTGAGACTGCGCGTAGCCGGTGTAGGCGCTGTAGAAGCGAAAGATGTTCGTATCCGCCGCCACCGCTTCCCACGAACTGCCGGTGCCGACGTCGTTCTGCTTCGTCCCATCGAATGCGTAGAGTGCCATATCAGACCTTTGGTTACTCGAGTTGGAGAGCGCCGAATCCGGATCGCCACAGGCGCGCTTCGTCGTGGCGGCGCTTGACCAGACCGGATTGCGGAGGCCACAGCCGGTCCATTGCGTCGATCTCGGTGGCCACGCCGTCGAAGTCGCCGGCGTTCAGCCGATCGCGAATCGCGCGCATCTCGCGCCGTCGATCGCCGTCGAGATCGGTGCCGCGATTGTAGACGAGGCTGACGAGCGCGGCCTTTCGCGCGCGCGGCAGGTTGTCGATCTGTGGATAGATCGAACGCGTCCTGGCCAGGAACTGCGGAAGCGTCCGATCGGTGAACACCTTCATCGCGACCTCGAGCGGAAAATCGAGGTCGGCGAGCGACGTGCGCAGCGCGTCGCTTCCGGTCGTGCGAAAGGCGGGCATCAGCCGGTTGACGGCGGCCGCCGTGAGGCCGGCCCAATCGGCTTCGAACTCGGCGCGGGTGACGAACTTCAAGTCGTAGCCGATGCCGATCGTGATGCCGCTCGTCTCACCCGGCCATTCCGGATGTCGATACATCTGCTGGTACTGGCGCGGGCTTCCGATCTCGAGCCGGGCGATGAACGTCACGCCGGGTGCGCCGAGCGGCGGAAACGGCTCCGGCAGATTCTCCAGCGCGTTCAGCAGCAGATCGTCGGCTTCATCCGGCCCTGCGACGCTCGGCGGACCGCCGACGGCAGCGACGGCCAGCGTCGTGCGCGCGCTGACCACCGCGTCGCGTGTGCCCGGGCCGAAGTCGCCGTCGACGAGCAGCGCCGACCCGAGTTTGTTCAGATTGCGCTGGAGCCGTTTGACGTTGTCGCCGTTGTCGTGGAGGCGAAGGATCATAGGGTCTTGAGATATTCGAGCAGGGCCCGTTTACGCGCGGCGTCCAGCGTGGTGCCCCAGAGGTGGCCCGCGCTGCTGTTGGACGGCAATGAGGTGTCGAACGGCGTGCCGGCCGCCTGCGCCTCGGGTCCGTCGGTGACGAAGCCGATGCGCGTCTGATCGTAGACGTCATAACCGCGCCAGAACGATTTCGGGCGGCGATCGACCGGCTCGAGCAAGTCGGTCAGCGACGGCACCGATCCGTTGTGCAGGTACGGCGCGCGCAGCCAGAGACCGTCGAGCGGCACCGCCACATAGCCCTCGGACTGCCGGAAGTGCGAGAACTTCCACGCGTGGCCCTCGCCTTTCGCGTTATAGGCGTCCGCGGCGGGCTGCCGCCACATGTCGAGTCGATGCCGATCGGTACCGACTTCCGCGAGCGGGATGACGTGGCCGGTGCGCTGTCCGTCGAGCGCGTGGCACGACGCGCATTCCCCTTGAAACACCGCCGCGCCCGTTGCCGCGAGCGACGCGTCGATCGCGAACGGATACTTCGGCGGCGGGGCGGTGCTGAGGAAGTTGTAGATGCGGCGCAGGCTCGACATCTCCTCGGGCTTGGTGTTGTTCCACCGCTCGAAGTCGCGATCGACCCACTTGAGCGGCGCGCCGTCGCCGATCGCCGACGACAGCACCACTTCCTGCAGGTTCGTGTTCAGCCCGTCCCAGTGATAGGTCGAGTTCGGATGCTTGGCGAGATTCCACACCGGCTGCATGTCCGAGTTGCCGATGGTGGCGTCGATCGGCTGTCCGAGATAGCGGAACTTCACCGGATTGAACGGATCGATGCGCCCGCGTCCCCAGTCGGGGCGCGTCTGCATCCAGGCGTCGGTCTGCTGCAGCTGCAGAATTCCGCGCTTCGTGAACGGAATAATCGCGAAGCGATACAGCAGACGCTGCGTCATCGAGAGGCGGTAGTTCTTGGCGATCTCCCCGAGGATCGTGTCGGCGGTGAACCGCGGATCGTTGGCGCATGCGAACAGGAACCGCAGGTACGCCTGCGGCGAGGTCTGATGCGAGGCCGCGCCCGCGACGATCGTCGGCGGATCGCCGGCGCGCGCCCGGAACGTCGCCGCGTGGCACGCCGCGCAGTTGATCCCGACGCGCTCGAAGCCGACGGTCACCTTCGAAAACCCGACCGGCATGTCGCGGCCGTCCTTGCCGGGAAAGCCGACCGCCGCGTAGCCGCCGGGCGCCGGCAGGTACTCGGGAAAGATCCGCGGCAGCACCAGCCAGATCCAGTAGGGAATGCCTTCCGGATCTTCGGTGCCGATCGATCCGAACAGGAAGTGATCTTCGTCGCTCTGGAAGAACGGCGGCGGCTCGGTGCGGAAGAAGTTGTAGTACGCGAACACGCCGCCGACGATCCCGAAGACCAGCAGCACCGCGACGATCGTGCGGAAGCGGCGCGACTTCAAGCCAGAGGTCCCATTCGCAAGAGTGGTCATGGTGTTAGACGGCGGCGCGCGGACGGCTGTAGGGCACACCGGTCGCGCCGCGTTCTTCCGATCGCACGGCGAGTGTGAGCAGAATCAGCTCCGGCACGAGGAACACGAGATCGAAGTAACCGAACATGTGATACTCGCGGCTCTGAAAGGCGACGAAGAAGATGACGCCGGCCAGACGCGACCCGACCGCCATCCACGCGTTGGCACGATAGCGCACGTAATCGATGCCCGCCGGCATGTAGAAGACGCTCAGGAGAATCAGCAGCAGCGCCGCGAACCGCACCCACAGGAGCGGCGTCGCGGGCGGAATGCCCGTCAGTTCAACCATGCGCGCCGGCACCAGGAGCGTGGGCACGGCCAGCGCGAAGTTCGAGAGAATGCCAATCCACAAAACGCGCTTGAACCAGGTACCAGCAGCCATGTTCAGAACCTCTTCAAATACTCGATGACGGCCAGCTTGTCTGCGTCGGGAAGTGACGTCCCATAGAGATGGCCACCGTTGCTGTTGCCGGGCACCGACGTGTCGTAGCGGAAGAACGTCCGGCCGTTTTCAGCCGGCACGGTCGAGACGAAGCCGAGGGCGGCCTGATCGTAGACGTCGTCGCCGCGGTAGAAGACTTTCGGCCGTCGATCCGGCGGCTCCAACAAATCGCGCATCGTCGGCACCGCCCCGTTGTGCAGGTACGGCGCGCGCGCCCAGATGCCGTCGAGCGGCTGGTTGGCGTAGCCGCGCGTCTTGCGGAAATGCGTGAAGCGGTACGGCGAATCCGGGTAGAGCGCGTACTGATTCGACGCGAACACCGCCGTGTACGAATTGAGCCGGTAGGGATCGGTGCCGATGCGATCGATGTCGTCGACGAGCCCGACCAGCTTGCCTTCGCTGATCCCCTCGCGGAAGCGCGCGTCGGCATGGCACTCGAGGCAGTGCTGCTGATAGACGGTCGCACCGCGCTCGGCGAGCGGCTCGTCGATCCGGTAGGGATACTTCGGCGGCGGCAGCGTCCAGATCCAATCCTTGATGCGCTGCAGCGCGTCGTGATCCACGGTGACCGGCGTGACGCCGGCGCCGAGCGCCGCGCTCAGGTTGCGCTCCGCCACGGAGTCGTTGTTGCCGTCCCAGTGCAGATGCATCCCCTCGCGCGGCTTCTGATTCCACAACGACGGAAAATCGGAGGCACCCATCAGCTCGCTGTGCGGCAGTTGATCGAGCCGCCAGTTGAACTGAATCGACTTGTAGGGATTGAACGTGTCGACGCGGCCGCGGCCCCATTGCGGCACCTTGCCGTCGAGCAGCGGCGCGATGCGGTTGCGGAGGCCGAGCGTCTGCACCTTCAGTCGATCGATCAGGCCGAACCGATACAGCGTGCGCTCGAACAGTCCGGGCGTGTGGCCCGACGCCTTGGCGTGGCCGAGGACGCTCTCGGCCGTCGTGCGATTGTCGAGCGTGCAGTCGAGGACGAACTGCACGAAGCTCTGGAGATCGAGATTGTGCGCCGGCATGCCGAGCACGATCCGCGGCATCGCCGTCGGTGAGTCGCGCACCGTGCCGGTGTGGCACACGGCGCAGTTGAGCCCGACGTGATCGATGCCGATGCGATGACGGCGCGAGACGCCGATCGGCAGATCGTGACCCTGCTCGATCACGAAGCCGAGTCCCGCCAAACCGCCGGGAGGCAGCTTCTCCGGACAGATCGAGGGCAGCGCCGTCAGCACGGCGTACGGCGGCAGCACGCCGCCGATCGGCTGCAGCAGCGAGCCGCCGGGTTCGGCGCCAATCGATCCGTACTTGAAATGCTCGCTGATGTCGTCGTACGTGACCGGGCGGTCGGCGCTGACCGCCACGACCGCCCAAACTGCCACGACGAGTGCGATGACGCCGATGACGATGAACAGTCGCCTGATGAGCGTCATGCGAACGGCGCCGGCGCGAAGACCGACATCACCTCCGCCAGCATCTCTTCACGGCTCGAGAAGCGGCTCTCCTCGTAGCAGCCGATCGGATGCTCGACGACGTGCACCAGGCACTTGTTGCAGTAGGTGCACGGCTTGTCCGCGCGATCCTTGCCGGCCTTGAACTGGTTGACGAGGTCGTTGTTGGCGACGAGCGGCCGCGCGATGCTGACGCCGTCGACGTCGCCGCGATCGATGGCGCCGCGGATGACCGATGCGGTCTGGAAGCCGCCGGTGCACAGCACCGGCACGTTGACCGCCTGTTTGATCTGGCGCGCATCGGGCAGCGTCAAGCCTTCAATCTGGTCGGCCGGCACGCCTGCTGCCAGCCACTGCTGCCGGAAGAAATCGCCGGTCAGCGAGCCGCGGAAGAACAGGAAGTTCCTGAACGTGTGCGTGCCGCTCGACGCGAGCTGCTCGTACGTGCTCGCGAGCACGTCCACCGGGAAGTCGCTGCCGGCCGGATTGCGCGGATGCGGAAACGAGCTGCCGGTCGAGACGTGAATGCCGTCGACGCCTGCGTCGATCAGCCACTTGCAGACCTGGATCGAATCCTGGATGGTGTTGCCGACGCCTTCGAACTTCAGGAACAGCAGCGCGTTGTTGTGATCGGTCCCGCTGATCTTCATCTGCAGGAAGAAGTCGTTGCCGACCTTCTTGCGGATCGCCTTGACGATCTCGATGACGAAGCGGGCGCGGTTCTCGAGCGATCCGCCGTACTCGTCGGTGCGATCGTTGATCGCGGAGCTGAGGAACTGCGTGATCAGGTAGCCGTTCGCGCCGTGCAGCTCGACGCCGTCGAGGCCCGCTTCGCGCGCGCGGCGCGCGCCTTCCGCGAAGGCGTTGACCGTCTCCTGGATGTCGGCCTTCGTCATCGCCTGGCATTCGAATCCGTGCAGCGGGTCGGCCTTGCTCGTCGAGCTCTTGCCCATCGGGTACTCGATGCCGGGCACGTCGCGCTGCCGCCCGCCGTGGCTGAGCTGCATGATGTACTTGCAGTCGAATTTGTGGACCTGTTTTCCC
The DNA here is from genome assembly GCA_036848175.1 of Vicinamibacterales bacterium. Lineage (GTDB taxonomy): Bacteria > Acidobacteriota > Vicinamibacteria > Vicinamibacterales > CAVVIG01 > QHWF01. The sequence goes on from DAIUKO010000196.1 coordinate 7,240, forward strand.
AGCTCCCGCCAGAACGGAATCCGTTCGTCTTTGTCGATCGTTGCGTAGTTCGGCATGATCCGGCCCTGAATCTGGACCGGGACGAACGACGAGATGATGGCGCCGACGCCGCCCCGCGCGAACTTCACTTCCCAGTTGATGCGCGCCTGATTCCCCGAGCCGTCGTAGTTATCAAGACGTCCGGCGATGTTCGACCGGAAGATCCGGTTCTTGACGGTCAGGTTCCTGAACTGGAGGGGCTGAAAAATAGCGTCCGCCATATGCGTCGTTCCTTTTGTTAGGGGAGAGGGCGGTCATCTAACCACACGACCTGTCGGCACACAACGCCTTTTGTTGTAAACGCAATCCAAACCGTGAACAGGGACGCACTCGATCACTCTAATGGTCGTTCGTGTCAGATACGAGCGACTTGACATCCAGCGCGCTTCAAATAACGTTGTGACGCTCCGACCCTGAACGTTTCAAGTCTCCCGACCACGAGGAGTCGCGCCATGAGTCCGCGAGGGATGTCAGTGTGTGCGGCGGTTCTTCTAGCGACCGCTTTTATAAGTTGCTCACGCCAGCCAGGCCAGCCGAAGCCCGGGACCGTGCAAGACGAAGCGCTGCGCGCCGGCGTCACGCCGGAGTCGCTCACGCGGGATACCGACGATTTCTTCAAGGACATGGACTTCAATATCGTCGACGGCCGGCCGCATCGGGCATTCACCAAAGAAGAAGTCCAGGGCCGCAACATGTGGATCGTCTGGACCGGCGGTAATGACACGTTGTGGGATCGCCTGACGATCGACAGCCTGGGCACCTTCGATCTCCTGAAAACCATCTCGTCGCACCCCTACCCGGGCGACAAGGCGTACGCCGATGACTACGGCCGCCATAACCGCTGGAAGTACCTCGGCCTCGTCAACGAGCCGTGCTTCACCGAAGCCAAGGGCCCCGATCCGAACCGGTTCGGGCTGTGGCTCGACCAACGGGTGTCAGGACCGGACTGCCCTCCCGATCCCTTTGCCGACGCGACGCGCTACCCCGGCGTGAAAATCGGCGCGCGCGGCTCGACCGTTCCCGTCGGCTCCTACTACGGCGAGGGGACAGGCGTGGTCGGCCTTCGGTTGTTCCCGAATCCGGCCTTCGACGATAACGCGCGAAAACAGTGGAATGCGGATCGCTACTACAACGACCCCAGCTATTACTTCGATCGCAATCTGATCAGGCCCTACCGGGTCGGCATGTCGTGCGGCTTCTGCCACATCGGGCCGAACCCGATCAAGCCGCCCGCCGATCCCGAGAACCCGAAGTGGGAAAACCTGAGCTCGAACGTCGGGTCGCAGTATTTCTGGTGGGACCGCGTCTTCAACTGGCGCGGTCTGAAAAACGAGAGCAGCGTCTTCTATCAGGCGCTCCACGTGTCGCGGCCGGGAACGCTCGACACCTCGCTCGTCTCCACCGACAACATCAACAACCCGCGTTCGATGAACGCCGTGTACTACCTCCTGCCGCGCATGCTGCAGGCGAAGAAGTGGGGGAAGGAAACGCTTGCCGGCGGCGGTCTGAAGAACAAGCAGTTCAACGACTTCGTCCCGAACGGCGATCCGCTCTCGCAGTTCTTCGTCTGGCCGAGCACGACGTGGACGCCGCGCGTGCTCAAGGACGGCGCCGATTCGGTCGGCGCGCTCGGCGCGCTGAACCGCGTCTACATCAACATCGGGCTGTTCAGCGAAGAGTGGCTGCTCCACTTCCGTCCCGTCATCGGCGGCCAGGCGCTCTCGCCGATTCCGATCGAGACGGCGCAGAAGAATTCCAACTGGTGGCGTGCGACGGAACTGCAGACGCCGAACATGGCGCGCTTCTTCCTCGCCAGCACCGAGCCGCACTACTTGAAAGATGCGCCGGGCGGATCGACGTATCTGACCGACGATGCGGCGACGCTGCAGCGCGGGAAGATCGTGTTCGCCGAGCGCTGCGCGCGGTGCCACTCGAGCAAGCTTCCGCCGCTCCCGGCCGGGTTGGACATGGAGAGCGCGAACGGGCCGAATTACCTCACCGCGTGGAACCAGTACTGGGCGTGGACGAAAACCGCGGCGTTCAAGGATCAGATGCGGCCGATCGTGCAGGCCGACGACTTCCTGAAGGACAACTACCTGTCGACCGAGCTGCGCGTGCCGATCACGCTGCTCGGGATCAACGCGTGCAGCCCGCTCGCCACCAACGCGATCCGCAACAACATCTGGGACAACTTCTCGTCCGAGTCGTACAAACAACTGCCGTCGGCCGGCTCGATCAAGATCCGCCACCCGGTGAGCGGTCGGGAAATGGACTATCCGCTGCCCGCCGGCGGACGCGGCTACATCAGGCCGGCGTCGCTCATCAGCGCGTGGTCGACCGCGCCGTTTCTGCAGAACAACACGGTCGGTCCCTTCGAGTCGGCGCCGTTCGATCCCGATCCGTCGGTGCAGACGCGGATGCGCGTCTTCCAGGAATCGATCGAGCAGATGCTCTGGCCGGAGCGGCGCGCGAAGGATACGCTCTTCGCGAACGAAACCGGTCCTGGCATCGGCGTCATCGATCGCATCACCGTCGACAGTTACCTCGACGTCTCCGAAGGCTACATTCCCGATTATCTGCGGCCGCTGGTCGGCCTCGGCCGCCGCCTCTTCCCCTTCATCGGCGGCAGCGGCTACTCGGTGAAGATCGGTCCGTTTCCGAAGGGCATGCCGATCGGTCTCGTCACGAACATCGATCTGCTCGGCTCGGAGCTGTCGCCGGAAGAGCAGCGGCAACACAAGGAACGGCTGCTGACCCTGTTCAAGCGCGCGAAGCGGGAGCTGAAATCGGGCGCGGATATCGCCACGGCGCTGCGCGGCCTCGTCGACGACATGCTCGCCGTCAGCAAGTGCAAAGACCTCGTCGTCAACAAAGGTCACTACTTCGGCACGCGTCAGTTCGAACAGCTGCGACCGGACGATGCGAGGGACGAGCCGGCCTTGAGCGACGCCGACAAGCGCGCGTTGATCGCGCTGATCAAGACCTTCTAGCGTGAAGCGCCGCGACCTTCTCAAAGCCGCGATCGCGACGACGGCGTCGTACGTGGCATCGGGTCTCAGCCGGACCGCCGAGGCGGTCAGCCGGACGAAAGCCAGCGCCGCGTCGCACATCGGCCGCATCTCGTCATCGCGCCAACAGCCGGCGACTCGATCGGCCGACGCCGACTACATCGTCGTCGGCTCCGGCGCTGGCGGCGGCACCGTCGCGGCCCGCCTCGCCGAAGCCGGCTACACCGTCATGGTGCTCGAAGCCGGCGGCGATCCGCGGGCGCTGAGCGGCGGCGATCCGATCCGGCCGAACGCGAACGCGCTTCCCGCCGACTACGACGTGCCCGCGTTTCATCCCCTCGCGACCGAGAACGACGCGATGAAATGGGATTTCTACGTGCGGCACTACGCCAACGACGAGCGTCAGTCGAAGGACCCGAAGTTTCTGAAGGAACACGACGGCGTGTGGTACCCGCGCGCGGGGACGCTCGGCGGCTGCACCGCGCACAACGCCCTCATCTTCGCGTATCCGCACAACACCGACTGGGACGAGCTCGCCGATCTCACCGGCGACGCGACGTGGCGCGCGGATCACATGCGCACCTACTTCCAGCGCCTCGAGAACTGCGAGCATCGGCCGTTCGAGCGCCTGTGCAGCAAATTCGGATGGAATCCAAGCCGCCACGGGTGGGGCGGCTGGCTCCACGTCGAGAAGGCCGCGCCGGAAGAAGCGATCCGCGATCGCGATCTGCGGACGCTCGTCTGGGATGCCGCGCGCGAGACGCTGAAGGAAATCGGCCGGCCGACGCAGGCGCGGATCGAAAGCCAGGCCGATCCGAACGACTGGCGCGTCGTGCGCGACGCCGAGATCGGCATCCGTTACACGCCGCTCACGACCAGGAACCATCAGCGCGTCGGCACACGCGAGCGACTGCTCGACGTCCGCGATCGCCATCCCGATAAGCTGAAGATCGAGATGAACGCGCTCGCCACGCGCGTGATCTTCGAAGGGACGCGCGCCGTCGGCGTCGAGTATCAGAAAGGCGAGCGGCTGTATCGCGCCGACTCGCGGCCGAGCGGCAGCGACGGCGACGTGCGTCAAGCGCGCGCCGGACGCGAAGTGATTCTCGCCGGCGGCGCGTTCAACACGCCGCAGCTCCTGATGCTCTCGGGCATCGGTCCGCCGGACGTCTTGAACCGGCACCAGATTACCGTTCGCGTGCCGCTCGCCGGCGTCGGGAAGAACCTGCAGGATCGCTACGAGGTGGCGGTCGTCAACCGGATGAACTTCCCGGCCTGGGACATGCTGCAGGACGCGACCTTCACGACCGACGACGCACCGTTTCGCGCATGGGCGAACGGCCGCAACGGCGTCTACACGACCAACGGCGCCGTGCTCTCGGTGATCGCGCGATCGATGGTCGATCGTCCGGTGCCGGATCTGTTCTGCTACGCGCTGCTCGCCGATTTCCGCGGCTACAAGCCGGGATACTCGAAGGTGTTCCCGGAGCACAAGAACTACCTCTCCTGGGTCGTGCTGAAAGCGCACACCGCGAACACGGCGGGTGAAGTCACGCTGCGGTCGGCGAACCCGCGCGACACGCCGCTCATCAACTTCCATTACTTCGACGAAGGCAGCGACGCGCGACGCGAGGATCTCAAAGCGGTGGTCGAGGGGATCAAGCTCGTGCGCAAGGTCATGGAGAAGCTTCGCAGCCAGAACCGCATCGCTGCGGAAGAAGAACCCGGGCCATCGTTCGACGACGACCCGAAACTGATGGAGTTCGTCCAGGATCACGCCTGGGGCCACCACGCGTCGTGCACGTGTCCGATCGGCCCGCCCGACGGCGGCGGTGTCCTGTCCGGCGATTTCAAAGTCCACGGCACCGAAGGGCTCCGCGTCGTCGACGCGTCCGTCTTTCCGCGCGCGCCCGGTCTGTTCATCGTCAGCGCGGTGTACATGATTGGCGAGAAAGCAGCCGATGTTCTCATCGAGGCCGCGAAGGGGACTCGATGAGATTGCGGATTGAGGATTGCGGATTGCGGATTTATTGAGGATTGTTGATTGACGGATTGCGGATTGATCGGTGATTGGTGATTGGTGATTGTGATTGGTGATTGTGATTGGTGATTGAGTCGCTCGATCAACGATCCAAAATCAATCCGCAATCGGCCCGTAACACCCCAATCACCAATCCCCAATAAATCCGCAATCCGCAATCCTCAATCCGCAATCTCATCGAGTGTTGGTCGAGGCGCCACGTCCGAACAGCGGAACGGGCGTCGCGCAATAAATCCGCCGCAATTGGCAAATCGCGTTCAATCGTCAATAAATCCGCAATCCGCAATCCTCAATCCGCAATACAATTTGCCTGAAAGGAGCGGCCTATGCGTTCTCGTGCGTTCTGTCTCCTGGCCTTCGTCCTGTCTGCGGTCCTGTCCGTCGCGGCACAGTCGAAAAAGTCGGCAGTTCCGCGGACGGCGGACGGCCGTCCCGACCTGCAGGGGTTGTGGGACTTCGCGCAGCTCACGCCGCTCGAGCGTCCGAGCGAATTCGCCGACAAGAACGCGATCACGGAAGAGGAAGCCGAAGAATTCGCGCAGAAGCGGATCGAGACGACGAACAAGGACAAGCGCGACGGCGGCGCGGCGGCCGACGTCGAGCGCGCCTACAACGACTTCTGGTGGGACTTCGGGACGCGGATCGCCAAGCAGCCGTCGCTGGTCGTCGATCCTGCGGACGGCCGGATACCCGCGTTGACGCAGGCGGCGCAGGATCGCGCCGCGGCGCGCCGCAACAAGTACGACAACCCGGAAGAGCGCCCGCTCGCCGAACGCTGCATCCTCGGCTTCAACTCGGGGCCGCCGATGGTGCCGAGCGCCTACAACAACAACGTCCAGATCGTGCAGACGCGCGAGAACGTCGTCATCGTCAACGAGATGATTCACAGCGCGCGCATCGTCGACCTGGGCGGCCGCGCGCATCCGCCCGCGTCGATGCGCTTCCTGACCGGCGACTCGGTCGGCCGCTGGGACGGCGACACGCTCGTCGTCGACACGACGAACTTCTCCAAAGAAGGCGGCTTCCGCGGCGCGACGACGAACCTGCACCTGATCGAAAAGTTCACCCGCGTCGACACGGACACGCTCCGCTACGAGTTCACCGTCGAGGATCCCGCCACCTGGACGAAGAAATGGTCTGCGTCAATCCCGATGGTCAGAAGCAGCGAGCTGATGTTCGAGTACGCGTGCCACGAGGGGAACTACGGGATGGAAGGCGTCCTGAAAGGCGCGCGCTATCAGGATCGCGCGGCGGAAAAGACCGAAAAAGAAAAGTAAGCAGAGCATTGACATTGCGGATTGAGGATTGCGGATTGCGGATTTATTGGGGATTGGTGATTGAGGGATTGCGGATTGATCGATGATTGGTGATTGGTGATTGCATTTCGGATTGCGAATTGATCGATTGATTGGTGATTTGTGATTGCGTCGCTCGCTCAACGATCGAGGGTGATTGGTGATTGCCGTGATTGGTGATTGCGTCGCCCGCTCAACGATCGAGGGTGATTGGTGATTGCGTCGCTCGCTCAACGATCGAGGGTGATTGGTGATTGCGTCGCCCGCTCAACGATCGAGGGT
>DAIUKO010000197.1:0-13892 GCA_036848175.1 Vicinamibacterales bacterium
GTCGTTTCGTGGTTTCGCGTTTCGTTGATGTCACGGTCGGCCAAGAGAGATCTGCATGTCGTACGAGTTCTCCTTCAACGCGCGGCAGTGGTGGACGCTGATTGCCGCCTGCTTCGTCATTCTCATCCTGGCCATCGTGATTGGCGTGCTCGCCGGCATGATGTGGACGCGATCTAGAACAACACCTGCGAGCCGGCCAGCGGCGGCCACCGCTTCCATTCCTCGTCCCGCTGCAGGCTCCTGACGACCACCTCGGTGAACGAGTTGATCGCCGCGTGCAGGCCGAAGAAGTGATGCAGCACCGACGCGAACAGCACCGGGCTCGCGCCCACGTACTGCGACTCGTCGAGCACCAGCGTCACGCGCGTGCCGCGGCAGAAGCCGCGCCACGCCTCTGACCCGATCCGTCCGGCGACCGGGCGCGTGTGCATCTCGCGGATGCCTTCGATCTGGCGGTTGATGAACGGGCTCCCCGAGAAGTTGTAGAGCCGCAGGATCTCGCGCAGCGCCTCGAGGCTCTCGGCGCCGTTGGAGAGCGACAGGTGATTCAACGACAGGTTCGAGACCAGCTTCCACAACGTCTCACCGCCGACTGCCGGATAGGCGGTGTCGGTCGGACGCGTCAGACAGGTGATGCGGCTGAGCGGCGCCGTGTCTTCGATCTGCAGTTCGGCGCCGGCGGGAATCTGGACCGCCAGCTCGCGGTTCGTGCACAGCGTGTGCGCGTACGCGACCTGCATCGGCGGCTCGGTCGGCCGAAACGACGGATCGACGAAGCTGATCCAGAGATCGGTCCCGACCAGATCGGCGCGGCCGGTCGGCGCCCGCCGCGCGTGCCAGAACGTCGGCGACGGCTCGGCGAGCGACGCGTGGCGGAACGAAAAGAACGGCTGAACCTCGAGCGTCGGCTTCTGCACGTCCGAAGAGGCCGACACGGAGAGGATCGAATGAATCTCGGTAATCGCCTCGCGCCGCAGATCGCCGACCAGGCGGTACTCGGCCTGGCGGTGATCGACGCGCACCGGTTCCGACGTCTTGTAGAACAGGTTCTGGATTGGCGCGCACCCGAGCAGAATGGTGCTGCGATCGATCGCCAGTTTCGCGGCCGGTGTCTGGCGGAACAGGAAGAGCACGTCGATGCGCTGCCGCGCGCGGCACCGGTCGAGGCCGTCGACATCGAAGAAGTGGTACTTCGCCGGAAACTGAATGTACTCCTGCACCAGCCGATAGCCTGGATGCGCATGCGGCCACGCCGGAATCACATCCTCTTCGCGGCCGAAGCCGACGGGGGCCAGCGCCGATTCCGGCAGAAACGCCGGCGTCGGCGCATCGTCCGCGAGGAGCGCGATGCCGGCGAGCGCCTGACCGAGCAGCTCGTAGAGCGCGCACACCACCGTGGAGTCGCCCTGCAGGTGAAAACGCAGCCGCCGCACGTCCAGCTCCGTGAACGACGTGCCGAGCGGTTCGAGGCGAACGCGCAGCACCGACGCGACATCGGGCCGGCTATCGAGCGCTTTGAACGCCGCGCGCGGAAACAGTCCGGCATCGACGACGTCGATCGGCCAGAGCTCCACGGGATACGCAGTACGGAAGCGGCAGACGCTGCCTTCGCGTGTCTGCGCGAACAGCCGCGTATGCCGCGGCAGCACGCGCCCCGAGGTCGCCTTCCCCTGCGTCGGATCGACCTCGAATCGCGCGATCGCGAGCGGCGGCACCGGGTTGATGAGATTCGGATACAGGATGCCGAGCAGACTGGCGCTGATCTCGGGGAGCTCCGAGTCGAGACGACGCTGCAGCCGCGCCGTGAGGAACGCGAACGACTCGATCAGACGCTCGACGTGCGGATCGCTGCTGACGCCGTTCGCCAGCTCGAGCCGCGAGGCAATCTTCGGGTAGAGGTGAGCGAACTCCTTCCCCATCCGGCGGAGATAGGCGAGCTCGTCGAGATAACTCCGAAGGAATTCCTGGCGTTCATCCATAATCACGAATCAACGACATTCACAAATCACGAATCAACGACATTCACAGAAAAAGGCAGGCCACGAAGGCACGAAGGCACGAAGAAATTCTGGTACTAGAAACACTGGTACTAAGGGTTTCTTTGTGTCCTTTGTGTCCTTTGTGCTCTTTGTGTTCTTTGTGTTCTACCAGCGCCGCTAAGCTACCCGGATCGGTCCACCCCTTTCGTCGATCACCAACGGAAACGACACCGGCTCCGACATGTTCTCGATCACCAGCATCCCGTCGAGCGTGACGCGCAGGACACGCCCATTGGCGGGATCGGCTTTCACGTCGACCAGCGGATTCCGCAGCCTCGGCTCGTAGGCGCGAATCGCCTCGAGGATCAGACGCGCGAGACGCTGACGATCGCCGTCGCTCGTCGGATTCAGCGTCGTGAAATCGGGCAGGCCGTAGTTCGCGACCGTCCGCTCCTGACCCTCGAGTCCCGCCATCGTCGTCGAACAGCGCGTGTTCAGGACGCGCGAGATCTCGCTGAGCAGCGACTCGATGAGATGCTCGCGCGACAGCACGCGCCGCGGCTGCGCTTCCTCGCGCTGCCGCGGCTCGTGATCGCATAAACGGGCGAACAGCGGAGCACGCCCGCGCGGGCCCCGCTTCGGCCCCTCTACGCCGGCTGGTTCGTCGCGAGATCCCATATCGCGCCGTTGTTGCCCTTCTTGCCTGTGTCGACCTTCTGCTCGGTGTAATCCCACTTGATCTTGGAGTAGTTGAGCGTCACCGTCTCGGTCGGCCGATCGCCGCCGCCGGTGGACACCGACACCGACGAGACGATGGTGTTTTCGAGCGTGTAGACGAGGTACGGGAGGACCGTGCCTGCGTCATTGCGCCCGACGGTCATCGTGACCGTCTTCAGGTTCGTGCCGGCATTGCACGCGGCAATGATCGGGCAGGTCGACAGATCGACGTACTTGCTGACTGTCAGATCCTGATGGTTCGGCTTGCCGGAGGTCCGCTCGGTTGCGCTCGGACTCGACGTAATCTGCTGCGCGACGCCGTGGCTCGCGCTGAGGATTTCGATCTTTTCCTCGAAGCCCTTGATCGTGCTCTGACCCTTGATGTCCGGAATGTCCAGGAAAATCGCATCCATGTTCGCTCCCTCCTGTCAAAAAGGTTAGACGCCCGCCGGCTGCGGCAGCTCGGCGACCAACCGCATCGAAACCGTCAGCTCTTCGAGCTGGAAGTGCGGGCGCAGGAACGCGACCGCGCGGTAGCACCCCGGTTTGCCGGGCACGTCGAACACGTCGACGCGCGCCTCGCGCAGCGGGTACTTCGCCTTCACCGCCTGCGGCGCGTTGTCGTCGAGGAGCACGTAATCGGCAATCCAGGTGTTCAGATACGAGGCGACGTTGTCGCGCGTCATGAAGCTGCCGATCTTGTCGCGCATCATCGCCTTGAAGTAGTGCGCGAAGCGCGAGGCGGCGAGCACGTACGGCAGGTTGGCCGAGACGCGCGCGTTGGCGTTCGCCTGATCGGTGTTGTAGACCTTCGGCTTGTTCGTCGTCTGGCCGCCGAAGAACGCGGCGTAGTCGGTGCCCTTGCAGTGGCACAGGGTGACGAGGCCGAGATCGCTCAGCTCCTTCTCGCGGCGATCGGTAATCGCCGTTTCCGTCGGGCACTTCAGCGCGATGTCGCCGTCCTCGGTCTTGAAGGTGTGCGCCGGCAGTCCTTCGACGAGGCCGCCGCCCTCGGCGCCGCGGATCGCCGCCGTCCACCCGTAGAGCGCAAAGGCGTTGGTGATGCGCTGGCCGAGCGCGTACGCCGCATTGCCCCACAGGTACTTCGCGTGATCCGTGCCGGTGACGTCCTCTTCGAAGGCGAGGCCGTCCACCGGCACGGTCTTCGGACCGTAGGGCAGCCGCAGCAGGACCCGCGGCAGCGTCAAAGTCACGTAGCGCGCGTCCTCGGTTTCACGGAACGAGCGCCACTTGATGAGCTCGGTGGACTCGAAGTTCTTGGCGAGATCGCGCGGCACGCTCAGCTCGGTGAAGCTGTCGAGATCGAACAGCTTCGGGCTGGCCGAACCGATGAATGGCGCGTGCGCCGCCGCCGCGACGCCCGAGAGCATCTCGAGCATCTTCACGTCCTGCGGATGCCGGCCGAACTCGAAGTCGCCGATCAGGCAGCTGTAGGGATGGCCGCCGAAGGTGCCGTACTCCTCTTCGTAGATCTTCTTGAACAGCACGCTCTGATCGAACTCGGTCGCTTTCTCGAGATCGGTGAGCAGCTCCTTCTTGGTGGCGGTGAGCAGCCGCAGCTTGAGGCGCGTCCCGGTCTCGCTGTTGAAGACCAGATACGACAGCCCGCGCCACGAGGCCTCGAGCTGCTGGTATTCGGAATGATGCAGGATCGCGTTCAGCTGGTTCGCGATCGCCTGATCGACCTTCGCGATCTGCGTCTTGATCGCGGTGACGACGTCGTCGGCGACGGTCATCCCCTCGTCGAGCGCCTGCGTCGCGAACTCGTTGACGAGGCTCTTGGCGTGCACGAGCTGCGAGTCGTCGCGGATCATCTTTCCTTCATTGAGCAGGCGGTCGACCGTGATTTCCTTGACTTCTGTCGGCTTGGCGCCGTCGGGTTCCGGACTCATCGCGCACCTCCATCACCGAGCGACGCCTTGACCTTCTTGAGGCCCTCGGCGTCTTTACCGACCTGCGTCAGCAGGGCATCGAGCTTCTCGTTGCCATCGAGCTTGGTGAGCAGGTCGGACAGCCGCTGACGGATCTCGTAGAGCTTTTTCAGCGACTCCACCCGTTGGATGACTGCGAGCGGCCCGAAGTCGTCCATGTGCTTGAACGTCAGCTCGACGCTGGTCGTGCCGCCCTCCTTCGACAGCTTGTTGTCGACCGACAGCTGGAGTCGAGGCGAGATCGACGCCAGCACGTCATTGAAGTTGTCGCGATCGATTTCGACGAACTTCCGCTCCTTCAACGGAGGCGGCGCGTCCGTCGGCTTCCCGAAGAGGTCCGCCATGATGCCGACGACGAAGGGAAGCTCCTTCTTCTGGATGGCTCCGCCCGTCTCCACGTCGTACGTGATCTGTACGCGCGGCGGCCGTACTCGATCGAGTTTGTGCTGCAGGCTCTCAGGCATATCTGCGCTCCTGTCAATGAAGACCGCTGTTTCCGCGTGCTCGATCTATTCAAAACCTGACTGCTACGGCCTCTCGCCAAGCTGCAGCATCCGGTAGATCTCCGCGAGCTGCGCCGAATCGCGAATCAGCTCCGGCAACAACTCCTCGAGACTCAAACTCCCCCAGCCGATCGCCCGCCGAATCAGGTACGGCACGGGGCTGTGCGGCTCGGTGCGGGCGAGAAAGTCCGCCGCTTCCGCGAGCCGTTGGTACGCCTCGGCGCGCGACCGAATCCCCGGCCCCGCGTCGCGGCTGTCGAGCGTGTCGCCGACCAGCGCGACCGCCCCTTCGTCGCTGCGGTCGTCGGCTGCCACGACCGGGCGGATCAACGCGCCGCGACTCTCGAGCGTCCCCGAGATCACGTGCAGCGCCGACGCGAGCGCGTCGCGCAGTTTCGACAGGACCGGCGCGCGCGGTCCGCACCTCTCTTTCAACACGTCGACGAGCTCGTCGACGGCGGTGAGCGCGCCTTTCACATCGTGGCCGGCGCCCCACAGCCACGGCGTCAGCGTCGCCATCGCGCTCTTCTGGAACCGCGCTTCGGTGACCACGTCGGGCGGCGGTTCTTCACGCGGCTTGGCCGGCCGCCGTCCGGCCATCTGCCAGTCGGCGAGCGTGTAGGCGCTCAGCTCTTCGAGGTCCGGCGCCGTGATCGGAATCAGCCGCGCGGCAATCGACAGCTTGTCGTCGATCCAGTAGATCGGCGCGAGGCGGTACTCGACGTCGCCGTCCTCGAGGTCCGGATGCAGGCGGTCCCAGTAGATGTCGCAGAGCTCGGCGATCACGTGCAGTCCTTCACGGATGCCGGCGAAGCCGTGAAGGTGCAGCCAGGCTTCGAGCAGCCACGCCGCGATCTGAATGTCCTTTGACTTGCTCTCGATCGCGCCGATGCAGGTCTGCGCGGTGCGAGGCCAGTCGGCTTTCTTCAATTCCGTTTTCCAGATGCCCTGCGCGAGCGTCGGATCGTCCTCGCGGCGCAAACCGGCGATCAGGTCGTAGGTGCCCTCGTAGCGCAGCGACGGTCCCGTCGGATCGTCGGCCGAGATCGGCGACAGCAGCGTGTCGGCGTCGAATTGAAATCCGGTGACTGAAACGGTCATGGTCGGCTCGCTATGTCCCCGAGCAGACGGCCGTCGCCGGCGCCTGCACCGGGAATTCATCCACGGTGATCGGATCCTGTTTGCCGGGCGGGAACACCCGCACGCGCACGTAGACGCGGAAGAGGGTCGATGGCGGCGCCGCCGACGCCGTCACGACGGGACGGGTCTCGGGATCGCGCTCGACGGGAATCTCGAAGCGCAGCGTGTTCGGCGCCGAGTCGGCCGAGCTCACGAGATCGCTGGCCGCCGCATGACCGGCGCGCAGGAGATTCAGGAGCGACCACGTTCCCTGAAACTCCATCTGGACGGTGCGATCGACGATGCGTCGCGACGCCGTGGACGCCTTCAGCGGCCGCTGCGGAGAATCCTTCGCGAAGCGGAGCGTGAGCTGCACCGGATCGCCCGACACCCACCGCGCCGGCTTCGCCGCCTCGCCGTCGCGGAAGGTCTGTTTCCCCACCTCCATCGTCCACTGCGCGATCTGCGCGGCGCCGATTTCGCGCTCGCGGTTGACGCGGAATTCCGGGACGACATCGAGCGCGAGCGCGCCGCCGGGCAGCTCGCGCGCCGGCGAGAACAGCGGGTAGAGCGCGTCGATGCGGCGGAGAAACCGCGTCGCGTCCTCCGCGCAGGCGCGCGACTGTAGTTGCGCGACCAGCGCTCTGCCGTCCTGGCGATCGTAGACGCGCAGGAATTCGGTGACGTCGGCCGGCGCCGCGTCGCGCGTCCCCTCGAGTCCCTGCGTGAACGGGAAGCGCGTCGCGAGCAGACTGTTGAACGACTGGGCGATCGCCACGTAGCGCGCCTGCACGCCGGCACGCGCCAGCTCGCGGCAATGCTTCACCACGTCGTCGAGCAGCTCGTTGCGGACGCCGATGAGAAAACTGCCGCCGGCGCGCATCGGCGCGAGTGACGTGCCTGCGCCGCAGTCCCGCTCGGGGACGATCACCGGCACGCCGTCGCGAAGAAACGTGTCCAGCGCCCCGAGCCCGTTGCCCGCCATCTTCTGATCGAAGGTCGTGACGTCGTCGACGATGCCGGCCCAGCGTCGGGTGATCAACGATGCGCCGCGCGTCTCGGTGAGGAACCGCACGAGCGGCTCGGCCTGCAAGGCGAAGCGCCGGAAGCTCTCACGCTGCTCGTCGACGTAGCCCGCCCACCGCTTCGCCACGTCCGCGGGCGCGCCGCCGCCGCTCTGCGCCTCCGACCAGGCCGTGAAGAACGCCTCGCTTTGCCGGTTGAAGACGAACGGGTGACGCGCCGCCGCCTCCCGCTCGAGCCGCTGCAGCCCGTCGGCGGCCTGCTCGTCGAGCTTGCGCTCCAGCTCGCGCGCGAACGGCTCGTCGGCGTCTTCGAGGAACGGCACCAGCCGGCTGATCTTGGTGAGCCGCGCGCCGAGGCGGCCGATCTCGGCGGCGAGCGCGGCCGGTTCTGCGGGCAGCGGTTCGCCTTCCGTCGCGTCGAACGCCAGCCGGGCCGCCATCGCCAGGCCGACGTCGTTTTCGAGCGCGGTGACGAGCGGCCGCCGGTATGTGGCCGCCAGGTGCGCGAACGATCCGCTGCGGTAACGATCGAACGACTCGAACAAGGCGACCGCGTGATCGAGCTCCTCGGTCCGCCACGTCGCACGCGCCGGGAGCGCCGTGTCGCCCTCGGCCGTCGGCAGCGATGTCCGGAAATCGTGCGTCCCCAGATCGTCGAACGCCGCCTTCAATTGGCGAACGCCTTCGCCGAGCTCGAGACCTTTCTCGCCTCTGTCGAGCAGCGGACCGAACGGCTGCGCGGCGGTGACGAGGAGCGTCGGCGTCAGGTTGTCGCGGAGCACGGCGATCTGCCGAATCGTGTTCGACAGATCCGGCCGCAGTTCCTCGCAGAGGCCGGTTGACGCGATCGCCCTGAACGGCGCCTGATCGAGCACCGGCAGACGGAGCTCGCCCGATCGGGCGCCGATCGACGACCACGTCGACACCGCCTGCGACAGCGTGTTGACCTCGTCGATCAGATCTCTGATGTCGGCGTCGCCGCTCTCGATGAGCGCGTTCCAGTTGGCGACGAACCGCTCCTCGGAGGCGCGAACCGGATTGCGATCGCCGAACCACGCCGCACCGAAGTGCGTCAGCGACTCGCGGGCGCGGCGCTCGACGAGGCCCGCCAGCGGACCGCAGTCGACTTTGTGCGCCGTCGCGTCGCGCAGGGCGCGGCCGTACGGCTCCTCGGGTACGTTGACGTGCTGCAGCCCCGTGTGCCCGGTCACGTAGTTGCCGAGCTGGACGAGCGCGTCGAGGTCGCCCGACTCGTTCGTGCTGAGCGACCCGTAGCGGAAGTAGTTGTCCACGTACAGGCGATAGTCGGCGGCGAACCGCTCGAGCGCGCGGTAATGGGCGCTGTCGGCCAGCGTCGGTTTCGCCAGCGCCGCCTCGTCGGCATCGTCGGGTTCCGGTTCGCCGTTCCATCCGAAGACGCGGCGCCCTTTTTCCTCGAGCCCGGCGCGAAAGTCGGGGAGGATCAGCTCGCCGAACGTCACCTGCAGGATGCGCTCGACCGCGGGCTCGATCGGCCGGAGGAGCGACGCCGGCATGAAGACGGAGTGGAAGTCCTCGACGCCGAGCCGCGCCAGCGCCTGAAGCAGGCCGTATCCTTGATTGATTCGTTCTTCATCGGTCGCGCTTCGCTCGCCTCGGGCGCTCCCGAGCCGCCGATCGAAGGCGCCGCTGACCTCATGGAAGAACGCTTCGTGGGCCCCTCGCACGTGCTGCAGCCGAGCGTTGGACCAGATGGTGCCGGCGGTGAGGACGATCGCCAGCAGGACGGCGGCGATCTGCGCGATGGCGCTGACGCGGTTGCGCGCGACGGCGGCGCCCGGCAGCGGCAGCGCGAGCCCGCGCTCCGGAAAGACTTTCCGCTCGAGCAGATCGCTGGTGAAGCTGATCGCCTCCGGCGCCGCGGCCGTCTCGTCGCGCGACATCGCGAGCGGTTCGCGATGGGGGCCGCGGCCGGACAGATAAAACCCCCGGAACAAGGACGTCGATCGGTAGACGCTCGGCCGGAAGATCTCGTCGAGCAGCTCGCGCAGCGGCCTCGCCACGCGCTGAAGCTCGCCGGAGAAGAGAAACAGATCGGACGCGGCGTCGAGATGTTCGCTGACCGCGAACAGCTCCACCTGCAGGTGGACGACGTCGCGATGGAGATCCTCGAAGGCCTCGTCGATCCATTCGCCCTGGAACATCACGTCGGGGGCGTGCGGATTCGACCAGCCGAGCATGTCCTGCTGCAGGTTGTCCGGCAGCGCGTTGGTGAAGGCGGAGAAGCCGGTGATGTGATCGGCCTGCGTCACGATGACGTAGACCGGCACGGCGAAGCCGAGCTCAGCCTGCGCAAGGACCAGCCGATCGCGAATCGCGGCGCCCAGATCGTGCGTGCGCGCCTTCCAACTCGCGTCGAGCAGCGTCGACGCCGGCACCGCGACGATGATCCCTTCGATCGGCCGCCGCGGGCGATAGCGTTTGAGCAGGTGCAGCAGCGCGCGCCAGCCGGTGATGTCGCCGCGCATGCCCGGCAGCGCGAGCGACGCCGACACGTCGATGACGACGCCGCCGTCGAAGTAGTGCCAGCCGATGCCGTTGGCGGCGCGGCCTTCGCTCGGCGACTCTGGTTCGAGCACGGCGGACCTCGGCGCGCGCGAAACGAGCGTCGTCTTGCCGGCGTCCGGCGGACCGATCAGCAGGTACCACGGCACGCCGTACCGGAAATCGATCCCGCGTACGGTTTTGCGCAGCCGTTCGACCGATTGGTTGAACGACGGCCGCAGATCGCGGACGACAGACGGCAGCAGCGACGGATCGCGCTCCGCGTCTGGCGGTTCGGCGGTGCCGTCGTGGGCGGCGCGTGCCTGGCCGCGGGCGCGCGACGTCAGCACGATCACCAGCGCGAACGCGAGCAGCACGAAGAGGACGAGGAGCGCGAGCGAGAGCCACATGGTCAAGGCGACGCCTGAAGCCGTTCGATCTGCACCTCGATGGCGTTCATGCGATCGCGCAGCGGAAAGGTCAGATTCATCCAGACGAGCTGCGCGACGGCGAGCCACAACAGCACGACCGCCGCCGCGCCCCACCACCACATCCGCGGGCTGCGCAGTTTCTTGCCGGCGCCGGTCGTGATCGTCGCCTCGTAGCACTGAGGCAGGATTTTGCGGAACGGATCGGTCAGGTCCGGCCGCTTGCTGAAGATGAACTGGTAGAGCTGGTGTTTGTAGCGGTCGATCGCGCCGCCGTCGTGCGCCTCGCCGTACCGGCCGCGAAAGCCGAGCGCGAGCGCCGTCAGGTAGACGGCCGCAAGCTCGATGTCTTTCGGATCCGCCCGCTCGAGCAGCGCATCGATGCGGTCGAACACCGCCTGGCCGCCGCACCTGGTGCCGAACTGCTCGGTCTCGAGCAGGTTCGCGCGCCAATACGCGGCGCCGCTCCACGGCAGCTGGACGAAGACCTCGTCGGCGACCGCGATCATGACGTATTGCGCCTGGCGGTAGTACTGAAGGACGGCGCCGCTCGCCCATCGCGCCAGATCCGCCTGCTGCCCTTTGAGGTGGACGAGGAGACGGTCTCTCGTCGCCGTCGGTGCATGCACGAGCGCGGTCGTGGTGGCGACGTCATCCTGCGGCGCCATCGCGGGAGCCAGCGCGGCGGAGCGAAGCGCGTCGACTTCCTTCCAGAAGGCACGAAAATGCTCGAACACCGAAAACGCCGGTCGTCGTCGATTGTCCATGGTCGCTACGCTTTCTCGACGTCCGGCTCGTAGACATAGAGATAGAGGGCGTCGGGCCTCACCTCCGCAGTGCTGCCGAGGACCACGAGGTCGTCTCCGTCCGGCAACACGGTGGCATCCGGCGTGAGCTCGAACAGGTGCATGCCCCGCGGCGGCCGCAGCTCGCCGACGTTCTCGGCGTGGCGCCGCTTCAGACCGAGGACGCGGCGCTTCAGGAGCGAGGCGATGCTGTTGATGCCGCCAATCACGCAGTTCTCGCCCCACGCCACGACCTTCTCGGCGTCCGCCTCGGAGCGCACCGCGAGCACGAGCCGCGAGAACGATCCAAGCGCGAACGCCCCGCTCCAGGGGGGATCGGCGGTGAGGCGGAAGGCTTCGTCATCCTGTTCGAAGGCGAACCGACGCACGGTGTCGGGCACGCCCTCGTCGACCGCCTGGGTGATGAACTGGAAGACCTGATCGAAACTCTTCCGCACGTCGTTGTGGACGTACGGTGGAAAGACCGGTGGAATCAGCCCGCGGCTGAGCACCGCCACCTGACCGGCGAGACGGCACGCCTCCACATAGAGCGCGCACGGATGCGCCGACTCGGTCCGCAGCACCGCTTCGAACGCCGGCAGCGCGCTGACCAGCGAGTGCAGCTGTGAGCGCGCTTCAGCGGAAAACGGACTCTGCGGGGCGAGAATCGCGCGCTCCGCCAGCTCCATGGCCTTCGTTCGAAGGCCGTCAGACAGCTCGGCGCACTTACGACCCAACGCCGACGAGGACTTCACCTGCAGCGCCGGCGGCATGAAGGGCGTCGGCAGAAACGTTTCGCCCTCGCACCGGACCTCGATCAGAGGAAAGCTCGTGAACCGCGCCGGCGGCTGCGCGGCGGCAATCAACGACAACTGCGGCCGCAGGCGCGGAATCGACACGCCGCCTTCGCCGGTGGTTTCGTCCACGACCGGCTCGCCTTCGTACGAAATGAACCGGTTCATGGCGGCCTGCGCGTGGCCGTTGGCGAGCGGCATCGCGAGGTGGACCAGCGTCGGACCGTGACGGAACGTGGCCGCGAGCGGGCGCAGATCGAGTTGCAGCTCCTGGCGATCGCCCCCGACCGTCACGTGCAGGCCGTCCGGCATGACGGCGTCGAGATGGCGGACCGTCAGGATGCCCGCGGTGAAATCGGTCGGGTCGTATTCGAAGCCGCGGACGCCCCAGTGGAACGGGACGTACCAGGCGGGCAGCGCCTGAATCAGCGATTCGACGCGTGACGAGAGCTGCTGAAAATGCTGCGGCGTGAGGAGCAGCCCCTCATGCCATTGGATCAAGTCCGGAATGGAGTGATTCATCGCGCACTAGTTCTCCTTGTCGCTGGCCGGCGGTTTCTTTGCGGTGCCCGCCGATTCGATTCGGAAGTCGTCTTTCAAAAGAGCAAGCGCAGCCGACCCCGAGGCGACACGAGCGCGGTGAGGCCCCTCCGTCCGGTAGTTCGCGAAGACGAAAATCGCCTTGAGCCATTGACGCGAGGCGGGGTGAACAGCGAGATCGACGGCGGGTACTTCCTGCCCAGGTACCCATTCCCAGTTCCGCACCGTAAAGGCACGCTCGTCGGGATCGTCGCGGCGGAATGCGGTCTTCTGATCGAACCAGGCTTTCGCGGTCAGCGCTTCGAATTTGGCTGCCGTCTTCTTGTCCCAGACGAACACCACGTCGACAGGAATCGGGTGGTCGTCGTTCACATCGGGAGCGACGTGGACTTGCATGTGAAGGCGCGCGCTACGGCCAGAGGCGCACGAGAGCGCGAGTGCCACCACACCTAGCACGAGGGGGCCGGCGACTCGTCGTGTCATACGAAGGCGGGTACTATGGGATCGATCGATCGACCAATCAACGTCTTTCGGTCGTTACACAGAATAGTGACGAAGCTGCGTGCATTCTTTGGAGGCGCCTTGACACTCATCAGATCAGAGGCGCAGAATCAACGCGCCACGCGAGCAGCCTCGATCTTTTTTCCTGCGTGTCCTACAGCGGTAGCTGAGCGAGATGCCGCACGCCGCTGAAATCAGCCGCGCTGCCCCTTCCTGTTTTCTTTTCGTCGTCGATCAATCCGGCTCGATGGAAGACGGCTTCGCCGGCGCCGAGACGTCGCGATCGAAAGCACAGGAACTGGCCGACGTCATCAATCGACTCGTGCAGACCCTCGTGACGCGATGCGCGCAGGGCGAGGAGGTGCACGACTACTTCGAGGTCGGCGTGATCGGCTATGGGGAGACGGTCGGGCCGGCTCTGCAGGGACCGCTCGCCGGACGCGATCTCGTCCGCATCAGCGAGCTCGCGTTCAATCCGGCGCTGCTCGAGCAGCGGACGAGAGTCGTGCCCGACGGCGACGGCGGGACGATCGAAGAGAGCTATCAGTTTCCGGTCTGGCTCGATCCGATCCACGTCGGCGGCACGCCGATGTGCGAGGCGCTGCGGAGAACGAAAGCGGCGCTCGAGGTCTGGGTCGCGTCGCATCCGACGTCGTATCCGCCGACGGTCGTGCACATCACCGACGGCGAGTCGACCGACGGCGAGCCGTTCGCGATCGCGTCAGCCATTCGCGCGCTCGCCACCCACGACGGTCCCGTCTCGCTCTTCAACCTCCACTTGTCATCGTCGGCCGCCAAACCGGTCACGTTTCCGAGCGCCGAGTCGGACCTGCCGGATCAATTCGCGCGCACGCTCTTCGACATGTCGAGCCTGTTGCCCGCGCGCGTCCGCCACGAAGCCGGGTTCGAGGGGTATGCGGTGAACGACAGCAGCCGCGGCTTCGCGTTCAACGCGGATCTGATCGAAGCGATCAGGTTCATCGACATCGGGACGCGCGTCACGGGCCGCAGATGAGGCGCGAGGGA
>DAIUKO010000198.1:0-4652 GCA_036848175.1 Vicinamibacterales bacterium
CGGAAGTGATCCTGCTCGACGAGATCAACCGCATCCCGCTCAAGTCGCAGAGCGCCTTCCTCGAAGCCCTGCAGGATCGGACGATCACCGTCGGCAAGACCACCTACGAGCTGCCGGCGTTCAGCTTCGCGATCGCGACGATGAACCCGGTCGAGCTCGGACAGGGCACGTTTCCGCTGTCGGAAGCGGCAACGGATCGCTTCGCGATCATGGTGAACATCGGCTATCTGCCCCCGGAGGAAGAGGCCAAGCTCGTGCACTTCGACTTCAAGCGCGTGCGGCTCAACGCGCTGATGACGAAAGAGCGGATCATCCAGCTGCGAGGCGCGATCACCGAGCACGTGTTCATGCACGAGCGGCTCGCCACCTACATCCAGCGCCTCGTTGCGGCCACGCGGCCCTACAACCCGGACACCGATTGGTACACGCACTCGCCGTCGGAGTACGTCGAACACGGGGTCGATCTCGGGGCGTCGCCGCGCGCCATCATCTGCTGGGGCCGCCTCGCGAAGGTGTGGGCGCTGCTCGTGCGGCGTCGCACCGAAGTCTATCCGGAAGACATTCAGGATCTCGCGGTGTACGTGCTCGGCCACCGCATCTGGCTCGGCCCCCATGCGGCCAGCCACGGGCTGACCACGGACACCGTGATCAAAGACATCATCGAACGGGTGGCGATTCCGTAATGCGCACCCGTGAAACCGACGTCGAGCCCTTCGTCACGCTCTCCGATCTGACCGAGATCGAGCTGCTCATCCTGAAACGGATGCGCGAGTTCACCATCGGCGAGCATCGCAGTGTGTTCCACGGGCACGGCTTCGATTTCGTCGGCCTGCGCG
Organism: Vicinamibacterales bacterium; assembly: GCA_036848175.1. Lineage (GTDB taxonomy): Bacteria > Acidobacteriota > Vicinamibacteria > Vicinamibacterales > CAVVIG01 > QHWF01. The sequence continues at coordinate 837 of DAIUKO010000198.1, forward strand.
ACTGGCTGCCAGGCGATCGCTTGAATCAGGTCGACTGGGCGCAGTCGACGCTGACGAACTTCAGTCCGATGGTCGTGCGCGAGTTCCAGCAGCCGAGCACCGCGGCGGTGATCGCCGTCGCCGACGCGTCGCTGTCCACGCGCTGCGGCATCGACGGCATCCCGATCGCGGCGGCGATCGCGCGGTCGATCGGCACGATCGGGATGTCGGCGGTGTTCTTTCAGGACATGTTCGGCCTGATCACGTTCGGGGCGAACTTCGAGGAGCTCTACGCCGTCCGGCCGCGCATCGGCAAGAACCAGGTGATCCACTGCCTCGAGGCGTATCAGTTCCAGACCGGCACGCAGCCGCTCCGGCGGGCCGACACGCTCAGCATGACGCTGTCGGGGTTCATGCGGAAGACGTCGATGGTCCCGGTGATTTCCGATTTCCTGTTCGACAACCCGGACGACGTGTTGAAGGAGCTCGCGCACGTCAACTCGACGCATGACGTCTTCGTGGTGCTGATCGACAGCGCCTTCGCGTTCGAGCTGCCGCCGATTTCCGCCGGGTGGATCGAGGCGTTCGACGTCGAGACCGGCAAGGCGCGCGTGATGTCGCGCGGATCGCTGAAGGCGCTGTCGCGGCGCACCCGCGAGTGGCAGGACGAGGTGGCGAAGATGGCCAAGAGCCGCGACCTCGACGTCCTGCGCGTCGGCGTCAACGAACTGGAGACCGCCATCGCGCTCAGCGAATTCATCGCCGAGCGGCGGTTGCGCAAGGTGGCATAAATGCGACGTGTGTTCCTGGCACTCGGCCTCATTGCGGCCGCGATTCTTCCGGCGGCAGCGCAGAACGTCGAGACCGATCCGATCCAGTGCTGGTGGCGGACCAGCGCCGGCGCGGTCCGCGTCGGCGAACCGTTCTCCCTGGTCCTGACCTGCGCCGTCGTCGAAAACGACGCCGCCAAGGTCGTCGTCGATCAGTCGAAGCTCGAGCCGTCGGTCATCCAGCTCGCACCGTTCGAGGTCACCGGCGGATCGCACGGCGCTGATCTGCGCAGCGACGATCGGCGGTTCTTTCAGTACGAGTACAAACTGCGGCTGATCGCCGAGAACCTGTTCGGCCGCGACGTGCCGCTGCCCGAGACCAAGATCTCGTACCACGTGCAGAGCCAGACGAGCCAGCGCGCGTCGATTCAGGGGCGCGATCAGAGCTACGTGCTGCCGGCGCAGTCGATCCGCATCGTGTCGATGGTGCCGACCGACGCGTCCGATATCCGCGACACGACGACGGAAACCTTCACCGACGTCGACGAGCGATCGTTCCGCGCCAACCTCTTGATCGTGATCGGCGGCGTGTTGTTCTCCCTCGCGGGGTTGATGGCGCTCGTCGGCGTCGTCCGGCTCGTGAGCCGTTTCCGGAAGCCGGCGTCGGCGTCCGAACGGCTCGTCAGCGACACCGCGATTCTCGGCGCCGTCAGCCGCGAACTGAGCGCGGTGAAGCGGGCGCGCAGCGATGGCGCGTGGACGCCCGATCTGGCGGGACGCGCGCTGGCCGCGCTCCGCGTCGTGGCGGCGTATGCGCTTGGGCACAAGCTGGGACAATCGACCGTCCAAAGCCACCAGCCCACCGACGGCAGTCATTTCGCGCAGGCCGGCAACGTCATCGTCCGCACCGGCTGGCCCAAGGGAAAACGGATAGCGGTGTCGGGCGCGATCACGCCCCAGGCGGTCGCGCGTGAGCTGGCGCGCAACAACGCGACCGGCGCGCGCGCCGCGATGCTCGAATCGCTCGAGCAGGCGTTGATGCGATTCACCGCCGCCGAGTACGGACGCGACGGCAGTCTCGATGGCACGGCCCTCGACGAATCGCTGGCCGCGGGCGCGCGTGCCGTGCGCCGCGTGCAGCTCGAACAACTGCCGCTGATCAGGCGCTTTTCGCGGCGCCGCGTGGCGCCGGTGGAAACCCGCGCGTGGTCCCGATAACCGCCGTCCCCGGCGTCGTTCGCGACACCGTGTTCGAGTGGCGGAACACGCGGATCGCCGATCTGCTGTTCGCGCATCGCGACACCGCCGTGCTCATGCTCGTGATCCTGGTCGCGATCGCGATGGCGCTGCTGATCCTGCGCGCGGCGACGCGCCGCAAGGCGGGACGGACGCAGGTCGCGCTCCCGGCGGTGTTGAACTGGAGCCGGCCGTCGTGGGTGTCGATCGTGCGGCACGGCACGCTGCTGCTCTTCCTCGCCGGCCTGCCGTTCTTCGTCGTCGCGTTGGCGGATCCGTACACGACGTTCACGCGCCAGGACGTGTCGTTTCCGGGCCGGCGCATCGCGGTGATGATCGATGCCTCGTCGAGCATGATGGCGCGCTTCCCCGCCGCGACGCTGAACAAGAACGCGCCCAACGAGGCGACGTTCTTCACGGCGGTCGCGGCCGCCGAAGCGTTCATGCGGCAGCGCATCGCCGGCAAGTACCACGATCTGATCGGGCTGATCGAGTTCGGCGACGAGGCCTACGTCGTCACGCCGTTCACGACCGACTACGAGAACATCCTGCTCAGCATGTCGCTGATCGGCGACTGGACCGAGTTCATGAAGTTCCCCGATCAGGGGACGACGATCGCGGCGGCGATCGAACAGGGCACGGGCCTGTTCAAGGCGTTCGACTTTCTCGACGCGGCGGGGAACCTGATGGTCCTGTTCAGCGACGGCCAGGACACGCAGGTGACGATTCACGGCAGAAACGTCAACGAGATCGTCGTCGGCGCGGTTCAGGCGAAGATACCCGTCTACATGATTCGCACCAGCTACAACAAGGCGCTCGGCGGCGTACTGCCCGACGACATCTGGAAGCCGGCGATCGAATCGACCGGCGGCAAGTTCTACGCGGCGGCCGACGAAGGCGCGATCATGGTCGCGATCCGCGACATCGATCGCCGCTCGTCGGGCCGCGTCGACATCAAGCGCTACAGCACGGCGCGCCCGCGCTACGCCCCCTATACGTTCATGGCGGCGAGTTTCTGGACGGTGGCGCTGTTCTTACAGCTCACAGTGCCCTACTTCAGGAAATTTCCTTGAGAGGCTTGGCATGAAATCGGTCATTGGTCCTTTTGTGATTGCCGCGCTGCTCGCGCTCGCCGGGGCGGCGTTCTGGATGGCGGGTCACACCGAACGCCGGCTGGCGGAAGTGCATCAGCAGCTCGCGCTCCTCCGCTACGCCGACGCGATGAACGAAGGCGAGGACGTCGACGCGTCGCTCGGCATGACGCGGCGGCTGCCGCGCGTCGGCGACGCGCTCGCCAACGAAGTTCGCGACGAGCGCGCCCTCGCGCAGTACTGGCAATCCGATTACGCGGCCGTCGAGCCGAAGCGCGACGCCAGCGGCATGATCACCGAAACGGATCCGCAGCTGCTCCTGGTCGGCGCCAACGCCGCATTTCGCGCCAGCCAGCACGCCACCGATCGCGCGGAAACCCTCCGCCGTCTCGACCGCGTGGTGAAGACGTACGGCGACGTGTTGCGGACGCAGTCGAGCCCTGACCTCGCCTACAACTACGAGTACGTCGTCCGCATGCGTGAGAACCTGTCGCGCGCGCGGCAAGCGCCGCTGAAGGCGGACACGCGCGTCGCCCAGAAAGGCGAAGGCGCCGCGACGAGCGATCTCCCGGTCGGCCCGACGCTCCACGGATATCCAGGCGGCCCGCCGAAGGGCACGGACATGAGCCAGTTCAAGATCGTGATCCCAAAGCGCGGCGAAGAACGAAAGGACAACCCCGAAGCAGGAAAAGGTGGCGCGAAGATCCGGAAGGGCTGATCTGGACAAGCAGCGCCTGCGG
>DAIUKO010000198.1:4752-13785 GCA_036848175.1 Vicinamibacterales bacterium
GCCGCCAGTGGAAAAAAGTTGGCGGGGGTGAGGCCCCTCGAGAAAGCACGGCCGGTTGTTAACCAGCATCGACATCAGCTCGATCCGATTCGCCGAGCCGCAGTACTTGTGGCTGCTGATTGCGCCGGCGGCGCTGCTCGCGGTGTGGGTGTGGCAGCTCGCGCGGCGACGGCGCGATGCGCGGCAGTTCCGACAGCATCGCCGGCTGCCGGTGCGCGAGAGGTTTCCGATCTTCGGCGGACTGGTGTTCTGGCTCGCCGTGATTTTCGCCAGTGCCTTCCTGGTGGTGGCGCTGTCGCGGCCGACTGCCGCCGTCTCGGTGATTCGGACCGCCGGCGTCGATCTCGTGATCCTTCAGGACGGATCGGCGTCGATGCGCACGCGCGACGTCCCCGGCGACCGGTGGCAGCGGTCGATGAAGTTCCTGCGGACGCTCGGCGAGTCGCTGGCCTGGAAGGACGACCGGATTGCGATGGCGCTCTTCGCACACATCGCCGCGCCGCAGGTCCGGTTGACCAGGGATCCCAACACCTTCTTCTTCTTCCTCGATCACCTGAATCTCGAATCGCCGTTCCGGATCGAAGACGACACCACCTGGGATACGAACATCGAGCTCGGCATCGCCTGGGGCCTGCGGCTGATCGAGAAGGACGAAGAGATCTACGGGAAGAATCCGAACGCGAAGGCGTTCGTCCTGGTCACCGACGGTCAGGCCTGGAGCGGCGAGGTGGCGCGCGCGCTGCGGCTCGCGCGCGGGAAGGACGTCCCCGTCTTCGTCGTCGGCGTCGGGACCACGCTCGGCGGCATCATCCCGGAACCGCCGAAGAAACCGGGACCGGGATCGCCGCCGCCCGAGCCGCCGATCCGCTCGTCGCTCGATCGCGCGTCGCTGGCGATGATCGCGAACACCGGCGGCGGCGAATACCTCGAGCTCGATCGCGAAGGCGATCGCGAGATCGCGAACCGCATCATCGACGCCGCGCGCAAGCGCGCCGGCTCGCGCGGCCTGCAGGAAGAGAGCGACGAGCTCTACTGGCGCTGTCTGGTGATCGCGGCCGGTCTGTTGTGCGTCGGCGTGCTGTTTCTGCAGGAGCGCGTCGAGCTCTGGCTTCAAACGGCCGGCGCGGCCACGGCGCTCGCGATTGTGTGGGTGTTGACGCGCTGATCGAATGCAACCGTCCACGACACGCGTCGCCGCGCTCCTTTTCGGATCGGGGTTCTGTGCCCTGGTCTATCAAGTCGGCTGGCTGCGCAACTTCCGTCTCATCTTCGGCGCCTCGACGGCGGCGTCGGCAGCGGTCCTGGCGATTTTCATCGGCGGTCTCGGCGTCGGCAGCCTGTGGCTCGGACCAAAGGCCGATCGCCATCCGCGGCCACTCCTCTTTTACTCACACCTCGAAACGATTATCGCGATCTCGGCGGCTGCCAGCCCCCTGCTGCTGACGCTCGTTCGGTATCTATATCTCGCCAGCGGCGGCACGATGCGGCTCGGCCTGACGATGTCGACAATCGAACGGCTGATCCTGAGCGTCGTCGTGCTTGCAGTGCCGACGACCGCGATGGGCGGCACGCTGCCCGCGGCAGCACGGGCGATCACGCGCGCGGGCGACGTGCGCCGTCACGATGTTGCGGTCCTGTACGGCGTCAACACCCTCGGCGCCGTGGCCGGATGCCTCATCGCGACGTTCCTGTTTCTGGAACGCTTCGGCACGCGCCAAACCATCTGGCTCGCGGCCGCGATCAATCTGTTGATCGCAGTCCTGGCAAGGCAGGTCGAGCGCCGGATTGCGGATTGCGGATTGCGGAATGCGGATTTATTGAAAAATGAATCGACAATAAATCCGCAATCCGCAATCCTCAATCCGCAATCCCCCGCGCCGCCTGGGTTCGTCCTGGCGGCGTCAGCACTTGTAGGGTTTGCGTTCTTTCTGATGGAGCTCGTGTGGTACCGGCTGCTGGCGCCGCTCCTCGGCGGATCCGTGTTCACGTTCGGACTCGTTCTGGCCGTCGCGCTGATCGGCATCGGTGTTGGCGGCCTCCTCTACACGCTGACCGCACGCGATCGTCCAGCCACCCTCACCGGATTCGCGACGTCGTGTCTGCTCGAAGCGCTCGCCGTCGCCGGTACGTTCGCGATTGGCGATCGCGTCGCCATCCTGACGCTCGCGCTGCTGCCGCTGCAGGCGGCCGGATTCGCCGCGCGCGTCGGCGCCTGGGCGGTCGTGACCACGATCGTCGTGTTGCCGGCGGCCGTGGTCGCCGGATACCAGTTTCCGATGCTGATCGCGCTGCTCGGCCGCGGCCGCGAGCGCGTCGGCCGCCAGGTCGGGGTGACGTACGCGGCCAACACGGTTGGCGCCATCGCCGGTTCGCTCGCCGGTGGATTCGGCCTCCTGCCGTGGCTGTCAGCGCCGGGTACCTGGCGGCTCGTCGCCATCCTTCTCGCCGTGCTTGGCGTCGCCGGCGCGGTGGTCGCCGCGCGAAACGCGACCGCGGAGCTCGCCGAGTACACGGAATCAGCCGCACACCCGCCGCGGTCGCTGGGCCGGTTCCGGCCGCTCGTTCCGCATCTTGCCGCCGCGGCGCTCGTGATCGCGCTGCTGGCGATGCCGGGACCGACGGCGATCTGGCGACACGCCGGCGTCGGCGCCGGCCGCGTCCCCGCCACCGTGTTCAGCTCGCCGAATCAGCTCGAGCGATGGCGCCAGAACGCACGGCAATGGATCGTGTGGGAGGGCGACGGCGTGGAGAGCAGCGTGGCGCTCGTGTTCGACCACGGCGGCTATGCGTTTCTCGTCAACGGCAAGTCGGACGGGAACGCGCGGGTGGACGCCGGCACGCAGGTCATGCTCGGTCTCATCGGGGCGACGCGCCATCCGCGCCCGCGCACGGCGATGGTCGTCGGCCTCGGCACCGGCAGCAGCGCGGGCTGGCTCGCGGCGCTGCCGAGCATCGAACGCGTCGACACCGTGGAGCTCGAACCGCTCGTGCTCGAAGTCGCAAAGGCCTCCGAGCCGACCAACGCGAACGCGATGCGCAATCCGAAGGTGCGGCTGATCATCGGCGACGCGCGCGAGGCGCTGCTCACCAGCTCGGAGCGATACGACATCATCGCCTCGGAGCCGTCGAACCCGTTTCGCGCGGGGATCGCGAGCCTCTTCACGCGGGAGTTCTATGACGCGGCCAGCGGCCGCCTCGCCGACGACGGCGTCTTCGTGCAATGGGTGCAGGCGTACGAGATCGACGCGCCAACGCTGCGAACCATCTACGCCACGCTGGCCTCGGTGTTTCCACAGGTCGACACGTGGCAGACGCGCGGCAGCGACATCGTGCTGCTGGCGTCGAAGCGGCGCGGTCCGTACGACGCGCGCGCGATGACGGCGATGGTCGGAGAGGAGCCGTTCAGGTCGGCGGTCGTCAACGCCTGGCGCGGTGTGGGCGTGTCCAGCGTTCTGGCCCACTACCTGGCGAGCGACGGCGTGGCGCGCGCGATCGCCGCCGCGCCGGGCGTCGAGGTCAACACCGACGATCGCAACAGCGTCGAGTTCGGGCTGGCGCGGTCCGTGGGCCGATCCACCGTGGTCATGACGCGCGAGATCCGCCAGCTCGCGCTGGCGCTCGACGCCGGACGGCCGCCGCTGGACGATCCGTCGGGCATCTCGTGGCCGGTCGTCGAAACCTCGCGCGTCGGCTTCAACGCGAGCGAGTTGATCTTCGACGACAGGCCGATCGACGCGCCGGCCGCGGAGCTGGCCAGGCAGCGTGCGCTGGTTCGCTTCTATCAGTTCAACGATCGAGCCGGTGCACGTGAGTCCTGGGCGCAGCAATCGGATCCGCCGCGCGACGTGATCGAGCTGGCGATGCTCGCGGACATCGAAGCCGAGAGTGGGAACGAGCGCGCGCTGGATTACATCGAGGCCCTGCGCACGTATCAGCCTGCCGAAGCCGATACCATCCTCGCGGCGCTGAGACTGCGCCAGAAACGCGGTCCGGAAGCCGCCGCCGCGCTCAACGCGGCGCTGATCCGTCTGCGCACCGATCCGTGGCCGGCCGAAAATCTGAAGCAGAAAGCGGTCGAGCTCGCCGGCCCGATCGCAGAAAGCGATCCGGCCGCCGCGCGGCTTCTGTTCGACGCGCTTCGCGAGCCGTTCTCGGTGCGCGCGATCGACGTCAACCGTCTGATCGCGGCGGCGGCTCTCAGCCGTCGCATCGATTTTCCTGGCTTGTGCCGCGTGCCGATCGGCGCGCTGGAACCGTTTCCGCCGTGGGAGGCGTTCGCGCTGTCGATTCGCCGCGATTGCTATCAGGCCACCAACGATCCGCGCCTCGCGGCGGCGACATCCGACCTCGAACGCTACTACCAGCACGAAGCGGTGCCGCTGGGACAAGGTCTGCGGCCTCAGTGACCGGGAACGGAAGCATCACAAATCGGCGGCGCGCGGACCGATCAACAACAGCGCGATCAAAATCGACACCGCGAGCGCCACGATCGCGACGAGCGAACAGGCGACGACGACGCCGGCGACGCGGCGCGGCCGGTGCGGCGGCGTCGACCACGTGGCAATGCCCCGGCCGATGAACGCCCAGACAAACGCGATCCAGATCGAGACGACGATCGGAAATCCCCAGAGCGCCTGGCTGCTCACCGTCAACGCCGCGAACACCAGCGAAGCGGTCACGATGAATCCGATCAGGAGCCCGGCGAGTGGACCGTATGAGTTGAGCAAGCGAGACTCACTCCACTAGTCCCACAGCCAGGCTGCGCCGCGTACGCCGCTCGAATCGCCATGCGCTGCACGCACGAGCCGGGTGGTGACGGTGTCGGAAAACACGTAAGGCGCCCAGAGCTTCGGGACCGATTCGTACAATCGATCGATGTTCGAAAGTCCTCCGCCGAGCACGACGACGTCCGGATCGAGCACGTTGATCACGCTGCCCAGGGCGCGCGCCATCCGTTCTTCATATCGCGCCAGCACCGCCTCGGCGAGCGAATCTCCCGCGCACGCCGACCTCGCGATGTCCTGCGCCGTAAGCGCCCGGCCGCCGTTGGCGATGTAGTCGCGCGCCAACGCGGGACCGCAGAGAAACTGCTCGATGCAGCCGGTCCGGCCGCAATAGCACGGCGGTCCGGGCCGTTCGCCGTCGCGCGGCGCCGGCATCGGATTGTGGCCCCACTCACCGGCAATCCCGTTCACGCCGACGAGCACGCGGCGGTGCACGACGACGCCCCCGCCGACGCCGGTTCCGGCGATCACGCCGAACACGACGTCAGCGCCCGCCGCGGCGCCGTCGACCGCCTCGGACAGCGCGAAACAGTTCGCATCGTTGGCAAAGCGAACCGGCCGATCGAGCAGCCGCGGCAGATCGTCGCCGAGCGGTTGTCCGATCAGCCACGTCGAGTTCGCGTTTTTCACGAGGCCCGTGGCGGATGAGATCGTCCCCGGGATTCCGATCCCCACCGTGCCCCGCGCTCCAACCTCGTCCTCGACGCTGCGAACCAACTCGACGATGGCCGCGAGCGTATCCGGGTAGCTGTCGCGCGGCGCCGGCACGCGCCACCGCAGGCGCACGGCGCCGTCGTTGTCGATGGCAACGGCTTCGATTTTGGTGCCGCCAAGGTCGATGCCGATCCGCATGGCCTCTTATAATCTACGATGCCATGCGCCGGATGACGCCCGTGGTCGTCGCCGTCATCGTCCTCGTTGCGCCAGCCGTCTACGCCGCCGAACCGCAATTCCGGTTTCAGAACAATTTCTGGGTGAACCTCCATCACGTGCTGCGCGGCGATGCGCGCCGCGGGCCGTTGAAGCTGCCGCTCGCGGTGAACCCTGAGGCGCTCAGCGATCAGGAGCGAGCGGCATGGGCCGCGGCACTCGAAACGTATGCGCCGCTCGCGAACCGCAATCTGCTCTTCGACGCCGATCTCGAGAAAATCAACAGCGCGCTGGCGCTGGCGGCGGACAACGAAACGCTGGCGGCGCCGTCACTCGATCCGCACATTGCCGCGGCGCTGACGCGCGCCGCGCCAGTCTACCGGGCGCACGGCTGGACGCGGCAGAAGAAGATCAACGACGACTGGATCGCCGCCATCCGGCCGTACATGGATCGTCACGCGTCGCAGATGGCGGCTGCGCTCGCGAAGGCGTATCACGTCGAGTGGCCCGACCGTCCGATCATCGTCGACGCGGCGGCGGAGGCCGGAGTCGACGGGGGCTACACCATCAACGGGCCGCCCGGCACCGCTGCGCACACCGTGATCGAGGCCGGCAATTCGGGCTACCAGGGCGACATGGCCTTCGAAATGGTGTTTCATGAAGCCTCTCACGCCACCGCCATCGGCGGCCGGATCATCGCGATGATCGACGCCGCCGCGAAGACGCAGCAGGTGACGCCGCACCGGGATCTGTGGCACACCCTCATCTTCTACACGGCCGGCGAGCTCGCGCGCCGCGAGCTCGGGAAGGCCGGCGACGCCAGCTACGAGCCGTTCGCCTATCGCTACGGCGTCTACAACCGCCGCTGGCAGAACCTGCGCGATGCGCTGGAGAAGGATTGGCAGCCGTACCTCGACGGAAGAACGGAATTCGATGCCGCGCTCGCCGCACTGGTGCGCGACGCGGCCTTTCCGTAAGGAGCAGAGATTTGCCTCAAGGGATGCGATACCTGGGATTGGCCGTCTGCCTCGGCGTGCTGTCGGTTGGATGCGCGCAAACCTCGTCATCCGGCGCGGCCCCCTCGGCGGCCGACGCGAAAGCATTCCTCGACACGGCCAACGACACGACGCTGAAGCTCGGCGTCGCGGCGAGCCAGGCCGGCTGGGTGCAGCAGAACTTCATCACCGACGACACTGAAGCGATCGCCGCGCGCGCGAGCCAGGCGGCGAACGACGCCGGCGCGCGCTTCGCGAAAGAAGCGACGAAGTTCGACAAGGTGAACGTACCGGCGGACCAGCGCCGGATGCTGACGGTGTTGAAAACGTCGCTGGTGCTGTCGCCGCCGTCGGATGCGAAGGAATCCGACGAGCTCGCGAAGATCATGGCGCGCCTCGAGTCGGCTTACGGCAAGGGCAAGTGGTGCCCCGATCCGTCCAAGCCCGACGCGTGCAAGAACATCGACGACGTGACGCGCATTCTCGCAGTGCCCGGCCAGGAGAAGGTGCTGCGGGAGACGTGGGAAGGGTGGCACACGATCTCGCCGCCGATGAAGAAGGACTACCAGCGGTTCGTCGAGCTCTCGAACAAGGGCGCGCGCGAGCTCGGATTCGCCGATACCGGCGCGATGTGGCGTTCGAAGTACGACATGCCGCCCGACGAGTTCACGAAGGAGCTCGATCGGCTGTGGGATCAGGTGCGGCCGCTGTATCTCAAGCTGCACGCCTACACGCGCATCAAGCTGCACGAGAAGTACGGCGACGTCGTGCCGGCCACCGGTCCGATTCCCGCGCACCTCGTCGGCAACATCTGGGCGCAGGACTGGACGAACATCTACCCGCTCGTCGCCCCGCCCAACGCCGATCCCGGATTCAACCTCACCGACATCCTCAAGAAACGCAAGATGCCGGCGCTCGACATGGTCCGCACCGGCGAGCATTTCTATACCTCGCTCGGCTTCGCGCCGCTGCCGAAACCGTTCTGGGAACGATCGTTGTTCGTGCGTCCGAAAGATCGCGAAGTCGTCTGCCACGCCAGCGCGTGGGACGTCGACTTCGTGGAAGACCTCCGCATCAAGATGTGCATCGAGCAGACGGCCGAGGACTTCAGCACGATTCACCACGAGCTCGGCCACAACTTCTATCAGCGGGCCTACAAGGATCAGCCGGTCATCTTTCGCGACAGCGCGAACGACGGCTTCCACGAGGCGGTCGGCGACACCATCGCGCTCTCGGTCACGCCGGAATATCTCGTCAAGATCAAGCTGCTCGACAAGGCGCCCGACACGTCGCGCGATCTCGGGCTGCTGATGAACAAGGCGCTCGAGAAGATCGCCTTCCTGCCCTTCGGCCTGCTCGTCGATCAATGGCGCTGGAAGGTCTTCTCCGGCGACGTGAAGCCTGACGGCTACAACAAGGCGTGGTGGGACCTTCGACTGAAATACCAGGGCGTGGCGCCGCCGTCGGCTCGCGGCGAAGACTTCTTCGATCCCGGCGCGAAGTACCACGTTCCGGACAACACGCCGTACACGCGCTACTTCCTCGCCGCGATCCTGCAGTTCCAGTTCCATCGCGCGCTGTCGAAGATTGCCGGCTGCACGCTGCCGCTCAACCGCTGCTCCACGTACGAGAGTCAGGAAGCCGGGCGGCGTCTGAACGCGATGCTGTCGATGGGACAGTCGCGCCCGTGGCCCGACGCGCTCGAAGCGCTCACCGGGTCCCGGCAGATGGACGCGACGGCGATTCTCGACTACTTCGCGCCGCTGTCGGCATGGCTCGAGGATCAGTTGAAAGGGAAGCAGGTAGGCTGGTAGATTCGCATCGACTTAACAAAAGGGGCGTGCCATGACGGTCATGGATCTCATCGGCTCCCGATCGGACGTCTACTCGGTTCGCGACGATGTGACGGTGCACGACGCGGCGCGGTATCTGCGGGAACGGCAAGTCCGGTCGGTCGGCGTCCTCGATGCGAACCAGCGGCTGGTCGGCGTCGTGTCGCAGAGCGACATCTCCGACAAGGTGGCGGCCGAGAACAAGTGTCCGGCGTGGATGCACGTCAGCGAGATCATGAGCACCGATCTGGTCACCGTCACGTCCGACCGATCGCTCCACGACTGCCTGCGCCTGATGGAAGCCAACGCCATTTACCATCTGCTGGTCATCGATCCCGGCGGCACGTATCGCGGGATGCTGTCGGTCAGCGACCTCTTGAGAGTGATCGCCCGCGACGAGAAGGCGCGGGCCGACATGCTCGAATTGTTCGTCTTCGAGCGCCCATCGACCTGAAGCATCAACGGCGGCCCTGAAAGGGCCGCCTTCCGCCGCGGCAAAGACGAACCGCGAACACCGGTCCCACGTCTGATATCTTCATTGCTGCGCCTGCG
>DAIUKO010000199.1:0-3441 GCA_036848175.1 Vicinamibacterales bacterium
TTCTTCGTGCCTTCGTGCCTTCGTGGCTGGCTTTTCTTCGTGCCTCGACGATCGACACTATCTCGGTTGATTCCGGCCGACCCACGACCATCCGTCGGCGGGGCGTTCCAGCTTCTTGAGGTGCATCCGGTATTCCTGCGGATCGCGCGAGGGGCTGCCGGTGAGAATCAACCGGTCGCCGATCTTCAGCGTCTCGGTGGTGATCCCCTGGAGCTTGAGTCGGCTGGCGCTGGCCCATTCGGCGCCGATCTTCCGCGCCTGGCCGCCGGTGTCCACGGCCGACACGTGGAGCCAGGCGTGCGGGTTGCGGTAGTCGAACTCGATCAACTCACCTGAGATCGAGACCGTTTGATCCTCGAGGTACGAGGCCGCGAACGAGTGATGACCGTAGGCGGGCAGCGCGCCGGCCACGACAGCGGCCGCGAGAATCAGCCAGGTGCGCATCGTGGTTGTCTCCTCCCCTCGTTATACTTCACGACTCATGTCGGACGACGATCGATTGTTCACACCGCGCTTTTTCGTCATGTGCGGCTTCAGCTTCACCGTCTTTTTGTCGGCGTTCCAGCTCTTTCCGACCGCCCCGTTCCGCATCCGCGAGCTCGGCGGCAGCACGTCGGCGTCGGGACTCTTCCTCGGCTTCCTCACCTACGCGTCCGCCTCGTCTGCGCCGGTGACGGGCCGAATCGCCGATCACATCGGACGCCGCTCGATGCTGCTCATCGCCAGCGCGGTCGTGTGCGCCTGCTCGATCGCGTATGCCGTCACCTCGAGCGTCCGCGTCATGCTCGCGCTCGTGATCGTGCACGGCTTCTTCTGGTCGGGCCTCCTCTCGGCGTCTTCAGCCTATCTCACCAGCCTCGTTCCCGAACGCCGGCGCGCCGAAGGGATCGGATACTGGGGTCTGTCCAGCATCGCCGCGGTCGCCGTCGCGCCGCCCATCGCCTTCTGGATTCTGGAGCGGGGCGGCTGGCGATGGATGTGCTTCTCGTGCATCGCGCTCAATCTGCTGATGGGCGCGATCGCGTGGACGTTGGACGAGCCGCCCGTGGAACGCCGCGATCAGACGCGCAGTCCCGTTCTCGAATGGCGGGTGTTGATTCTGTCGGTCTCGCTGTTCCTGTACACGTTCGGATACGGCGCCATCACGAGCTTCACCGCCGTGTATGCCGACGCGATCGGTGTCACGCCGAAGAGCATCTACCTGACCACCCTCGCGATCACCGTGCTGTGCACGCGCCCGCTGTCCGGCGCGCTCGCCGATCGGGTCGGCCACCGTCGTGTCTTCGTGCCGTGCCTCGTGTTCATCGCCGCGGGGCTCGCCCTCCTGGCCGGGCCGGTGACGCGCGGCACGCTCGTCGCCTCGGCGATCGTCTTCGGCCTCGGGTTCGGCACCGCGTATCCCGTGTTCGTCGCGTACGTGCTTCGCGACGTCGACGCACGCCGCCGCGGCGCCGCGTTCGGGGCGATCCTCGCCGCGTTCGACACCGGGATCGGGACCGGATCGACCACCTCCGGCTGGCTGATTCAGCGGTTCGGCTTCGCGGTCGCCTTCGGAACTGCCGCGGCGATTTCGGCGATCGCGCTGCCGTATTTCCTCATCGTCGATCGGAAGCTTCGTGGTTGAATAGCGTGGTTCAGGAGGAAGTGACATGTTGACTCGACGCGAATTCCTCGGTGCGAGTCTCGGCGCGGCCTTCGCGGCTCACGCCGACGCGCTTCCGGGCGACAAGATGCGCTACGCGATGAGCGGTCATCAATTCCGCACGACGCCGCCGCATCCGGAGACCGGCATCAAGATGGCGGCTCGCTACGGCTATCACGGACTGGAGCCGTTCCAGGACGACATGCCGCAGTACCTGAAGCAGCCGCCCGAGGTGTTCAAGAAGCTCCTGGACGATGCCGGCCTCGCGCTCTGTTCCATCGGCAGCGGCGGTCAGTATCTCGATCCCGCGAAGCTTCAGGAGACGATCGACAGCAACGCGGCGCGCGCGCGATTCATCGCGCACTTCGGCTGCAAGCACCTCAAGGTCAATCTGAGCAAACGTATCGGCCCGGAGAACCTCAGCGCGGCGAACGGAAAGATCCTCGCGAAGAATCTGAACGAAGTCGGCAAGCGAACCGCTGACGCGGGGATCAAGTTCGCCTTCCATCCGCACGCGTGGACGCTCGTCGAACGTCAGCCGGAACTGGACATGATGATGGAGCTGACCGATCCACGGCTCGTCTATCTCGTGCTCGACACCGGTCACGCGGCGCTCGGCGGGATCGACCCGGTGAAGGCGCTCACCACCTACTACTCGCGGATCGCCGCGATCCATCTCAAGGACGCGGAAGCGAAATACAACCAGGCCAACGGCTGGAAGGGTCCTGCGCCGAGCGAAGAGGAACACAACCGTGTGAATCTCTACAAACGGCTGGGAGCCGGCGGCGTGGACTTCCCCGCGTTCTTCAAGATTCTGCGCGAGCGCAACTACGACGGCTGGGTCACGCTCGACTTCGACGCCCCCAGACCCGGCGAAGGCACCGTCGAGCAGGACATGAACTCCCACAAGAAGTACCTGCTCGAAACGCTGCATGCGAATCTGAAGACGACGACGTAAAAAACTCTCCACCACAGAGGACACGGAGGACACAGAGGCCCGTGGTGGAGAGCTAATCCGCCAACGTCGTTTCAAGGATCGACTCGAGCGCCGATGCCAGGACGTCGGCGTCGTCGATCGTGAACGGCATCGGCGGGCGGATCTTCAGCACATTGTGATGAGGACCGTCCGTCCCGATCAGAATCCCTTCGTCGCGCAGGCGGTTGACGACGTCGGAGGCTTCCGTCGCGGCCGGCTCGAGCGTCTTCCGATTTCGCACCAGCTCGACGCCGATGAACAAACCCGAGCCGCGAACGTCGCCGACCAGCGGACTTCGATCGACGAGCGCACGCAGTCGCGCGACGAGATGCGAGCCAACCCGCTCCGCATGCGCCTGAAGCTGGTCGCCCTCGACGACGTCGAGCACGGCCAGTCCGATCGCGCATGACACCGTGTTCCCGCCGAACGTGCTGAAGAACTCCATCCCGTTGTCGAATGACGCGGCGATTTCTGGCGTCGTGACGACGGCGCCAATCGGATGACCGTTCCCGATCGGCTTGCCGAGTACGACGATGTCGGGCACGACCGCTTGTTGTTGAAACCCGTAGAAGTGCGAACCGATCCGCCCGTAGGCGGTCTGCACGTCGTCCGCGATGCACACGCCGCGCGCGTGGCGCACCTGCTCGTAAACGGCCGCCAGATATCCAGGCGGAAACATGATCTGGCCGGCAACGCTGGGACAGCTTTCCGCGATGAACGCGGACAGGCCGGTGCCCGACGCATGGATGCGGTCGATGGCCTCTCCGACGGTCTTCGCATACGCTTCGCCTGCCCCGGCCGCTACCTTTATATATAAGCCTCG
>DAIUKO010000199.1:3541-13783 GCA_036848175.1 Vicinamibacterales bacterium
TATATATAAGCCTCGGTACACGTCGGGCACCGGCACGACGTGGACCCACGGCGGCGGCCCTCCCCCGCCGGGTCCATTGAACTTGTACGGGCTGATCTCGATGAGCGTGGTCGTGTTCCCGTGGTACGCCGCGTCGAGCACGATGACGTCGCGCTGGCCCGTGTGCGCGCGCGCGAGACGAAGCGCGAGCTCGTTCGCCTCGCTGCCCGAGTTGACGAAATAGCAGACGCGCAGCGGCTCCGGCAGCGTCGCCGTCAGCCGCTCGGCATACCGCACGAGATACTCGTGCAGATAGCGCGTGTTGGTGTTGACGAGGCGCATCTGCCGTTCCCCCGCTTCGACGATCCGCGGATGGCAGTGGCCGACGTGTGGGACGTTGTTGTAGCCGTCGATGTAGCGGCGCCCGGTCTCGTCGTAGAGATACTGCATCGACCCGCGGACGATCTGCACCGGCCGTCGATAGCCGACGCTGACGTTGCCGCCGATCGCACGCCGGCGTGCATCGAGGATCTCGGCGTTGGTCATCTGCCGGGTCATGGGCAACGCTGATTCAACGCGGACGCAGTCGCGGGACCAGGACCGATTCAACCGATGACTTCCGCGAGCGGCTCACCAGCACGGTGGTTCCATCGGACAGCACGAGCGACAACGCGCCGGCGTCCTGAAGCTCGCGCACCTCGTCGACGTTCACGAGCGCCGCACGGTGGACGCGGATGAAACTCTGCGGATCGAGCCGCTCCTCCAGCGACGCGAGCGAGGCTCGAACCAGATGGCAGCCCGGCTTCGAGTGGACCCGGACGTAGTAGTCCTCGGCCTCGATCCACACGATCTCCGACACCTTGAGCACGATCGTCCGGTCGTTGTGCTTGAACGCGAGCCGCTTCAGGTATCCGCTCTCGGCGCTCTTCGACAGCTCGCCATCGCCTGGCCGCAACTCCGACGACAACGTGGCGAGCTGGCCGGCCAGCTCGCCGAGCCGGCGCTCGCGCACGCGCCGTTTCGCGCGCTGCAGCGCGTCACAGAAGCGTTCGTCGGTGAACGGCTTGAGGACGTAGTCGCTCGCCTCGACTTCGAAGGCGTCGGTCGCGTAGCGGCTGAACGCGGTCACGAAGACGATGACGGGGCCTTCATCGGAAAGATCCTCGGCCAGGTCGAGTCCTGTCACTTCGGGCATCTCGATATCGAGAAAGACGATGTCGGGGCGGTGCTGCGCGATGAGCGCGCGCGCGGCCTTCGCGTCGCCGCACTCGATGACACTGTCCACCTCCTCATCGTCGCGGACGAGCGAGGCGACCATGCTGCGCGCCAGCGGCTCATCGTCGGCGACGAGGACACGAAAGCGCGTCATGCGCTCGCCTTGCGCGCGAAGGCCACGGGAAGCGGCAGCGTGACTTCGACGATCGTTCCGGGATCGAGGCGCCGGAGA
Organism: Vicinamibacterales bacterium; assembly: GCA_036848175.1. Lineage (GTDB taxonomy): Bacteria > Acidobacteriota > Vicinamibacteria > Vicinamibacterales > CAVVIG01 > QHWF01. Next base: position 4,968 of record DAIUKO010000199.1, read on the forward strand.
TCGAGCGTCGCCGCGCCGCCGTAGAGTTGCTCGAGCCGCGACCGCGTGTTTCGCAGCCCGGTGCCGGCATGCCGGTCGATGTCGAAATCCGGCTGCAGCCCGACGCCGTCATCGCGGACCCAGAGCTCGAGGCCGCGATGGTCCCGAGCGGCGCCGATGACGACCGAGCACGGTTGGGTCTGCCGCGCGGCGCCGTGCCGCAGCGCGTTCTCGACGAGCGGCTGGAGCACCAGCGTCGGGACGGCGAGATCGAGGCAATCAGCGTCGATGTCGTAGCGCACGTCGAGCCGATCGCCAAACCGCGTCTGCTGAAGGTTCACGTAACGCTTGACCCACTCCATTTCGGTCGACAACGCCACCAGCTGATCGCGGGATTGATCGAGAGTCGCACGCATGAACTCGCTCAGGTTGACGAGCATCTCGAGCGCGCGGCGGCTGTCTTTGAGACGGACGAGCGCCGCAATCGAGTTCAACGTATTGAAGAGGAAATGCGGCTCGATCTCCAGCCGCAGCGCGTGGAGCTGCGCGCGCGTCAGCTCCGCCTCCAGCCGCGATTCGCGCAGCGCAAGCCGCTGCGCCCGATGACGCGTCGCCAGCGCGCTGCCGGCGACGAGCAGGAGGACGTAGGCGAGCGGATCGATGGCGAGGTACGCGGGCAACTGTGTGACGACCGCCCGTGTGAAGCTGTAGGTTGCGACCGGTGTGAACGGCTGCAACCAGACCGCCAGCTGCGACGCGATCGCGATGTGCGCCGCCATCAACGCCGTCCCCATCAGCACGAGGCGGAGCGTCACGCGCCATCCGGATCCGCCGCCGGCAGCAACGGCTGCGCCACGCCGCAGCACCAGAGGCGCCACGAATCCCCAGTAGCTCCACGTGCTCAGTTGCCAGATTAGAATCCGGTGAAACGCGTGACCGTGGCCGAGCATCGACAGATAGGTTTGCGTCGACACCGCCAGCGCGAGAATCGCGGCCGTTCCGATGCCGATCGCCATCGCCCAGCGCGTCGGAATCACGTGCTCGTCGGTGTCGTTCACGATACTAGTATAGAGATACGCGTGGCTCGCCAACCCACTCTGCAGGGAACGGTTCGCTGCCGGCTGTGAGCGGCGCGCTCCTGCCGCGAACCGTTCGCTGCATCGTCGATCCGTTCGCTGCAAACGGCTTCGCGATCCGATGCCTCGAGGGCACGATGGGCATGCGCGAGGCACGTGCCAGGCATGGTCGGCGGTCTCGCGAGGGAGGTCTTCATGAGCAAGCGACAGTTCACGAGCGCGGCGCTGATCCTGGCGACGGCCGTCGCCGCGTTTTCGATCGCCCTGGCAGCGCAGAACGCCGCGAAGCCGGCGCAGACCGCCGAGGCGAGGCCGCGGCAGGTGATGCCGCAGTACACGAGCGACGGTGAGCTACAGCTGCCCGGCGACTACCGGCAATGGATCTTCATCGGGTCATCGCTCGGCTTGAGCTACTCGCAGGGCGGACCGGCGAGCATGAACATGGAGATGTTCCACGAGACGCTGATGGAGCCGACCGCCTACAGACATTTCGTGGACACCGGCACCTTCAGAGAGGGCACGATGCTGGCGCTCCTGCTCCACGGCACCGGAGAAAAAGTCATGCCCGCGCGGCAGGGGAAGTTCGCGACCGACGTGCACGGCGTCGAGATGGCGGTGAAGGACACGTCGCATCGCGCCGAAGGCTGGGCGTACTACAACTTCGGCGGGATGGGCGGGATTCGGACGTCGGCGAAGGCGATGCCGAAAGAGTCGTGCTACAGCTGCCACGTGCAGCACGCCAAGCGTGACAACGTCTTTCTGCAGTTCTACGGCCTCCTGGCGGAAGCGGCGCACATCAAGGTGAGCGCAGCCGAGCAGGGGGGCGCCACGCTGGCGCTCAAGGGACTCGATCCGGTCATGCTCGCCGCCGGACGAGAGGAAATGGGCAAACCGGAGATCGTGGAGACGCACCGAGCGCTTCGATATCAGTTCGTCAGCGAGCCCAATCGCGCACGCTTCGCCGCCGATCCCGAGACCTACGCGGCGCGAAGCACATCCGAGTTCGCGAAGCGGTTTCAGTAAGCGATCGATCGCAGCGCCCGTTCGGCGGTTTCAGGAGAAATGGCCGCCAGCCGCGGCAGCGTGCGGCGGATCGGTTCCTGACTGACGGCCAGGTATTCGTCGTCTGGACGCTGCTCCTGCTGCCATGCCGCGATGCACGCGCTCATGCACAGGCGGAGCATCACGAGCGGCATCAGCGCCGCACGCTCCTCGTCGCGCAGCGGATGCGCCGCGTGACAGCCGCGGGCGATCGCCGACGCGATCGCCAGCGGATCCGGATCGTCGAGGAGCGCGTAGGCGACGGCCACGGCGAGATCCGCGACGGTCCAGCTGTGAACCATGTCGCCGAAGTCGATGATGCCGGCGACACGGTCCCCCTCGATCAACACGTTCCAATCGTTCGCGTCGTTGTGGATGACGCTTCGCCGGAATCCCGCCCGATGCGCGCCGACGATCGACAGCGCGGACTCGCTCACGCGTGCGACGAGTGCACGGTTCTGCTCATCACGGATCCGCGGCAGGTGCTCGCGGATGACACGTGACGCCTGCACGAGATCCCAGTGAAAATCGCGGTGCGTCGCAGGATGATCGAAGTCGGCGAGCGCCGCGTCGAGCTGGCCGACGCTGCGGCCGAGATTCTCCATCAGAGCGGCGCTCCGCACGTGCGCTTCGGCCAGTGGAACACCAGGCAGGTACGTGACGAGGCGGATGAAATGGTGCCCAGGCGATTCGCCGATCGCGTCGCCGCCGATGGTCGGGAGCACGCGCGGGCAGAACGTCACATGCCCGGCGACGTGAGCCATCGCCGCGTTTTGCGCGTCGAGCATCGAGCGATCCTCGGCCGCGTTCGCGATCTTGAGCACGTAGCGATCGCCGGCCGCCGTCGTCAGCAGGAAGTTCTGATCGCGTTCGCTCGGCAAGGTCGAGGCGGTCGCCTCGATCGCGTACAGCGCGCGCGCCAAATGCTGAGCCTCGGCGAGGTCGTAGCGTGGAGAATGTTGCAGGCTGGACACGTCAGAGCTCGACCAGTTGGTGAATTGGTGAGTTGGTGAATTGGTGAGTTAATGACAAATTAGAATTAAGTCACCAAGTCGCCAAATCACCAACTCTTTGATTCGCATGCCCGAACCGATTCCCCGCCCGGATCTGGCGCTCGTCCTCAGCGGCGGCGGCGCACGCGCCGCCTATCAGGTCGGCTTCCTGCGTCTGCTCGCACGCGAGTTTTCGGACGTCGTCCCCGGCATTCTCACCGGTGTGTCGGCCGGCGGGATCAACGCGGCCTACCTGGCGGCGCAGCAGGAATCATTCGCCGACAAGGTCGCCAATCTCGCCAGCATCTGGGCCGGTTTGAGCATCGACGACGTCTTCCGCGTCGATCTCCGCGATCTCGCCGGCCGCACGCTGCGGTGGGGCGGACGGCTGACCGGCGGCGGCGTGACACCGCTGCCGGCGGCGAAGAGTCTCGTCGACACGGCGCCGCTCCGCGTGCTGCTCGAGCGCGTACTCCAGGCCGGAGGCGGTGTGCTCGATGGAATCTCCTCCAGCCTGCACGCCGGCTGGCTGCGCGCGATCGCGCTGACCGCGTCGAACTACACCACCGGCCAGTCGATCACGTGGGTGCAGGCGCGCGAGGACTGCGGCATCCAGACGTGGGAGCGCCCGCAGCGCAAGAGCCAGACGTGCGCCTTGCGCATCGATCACGTGATGGCGTCCGCGGCGCTGCCGTTTTTCTTTCCGGCGATCCATGTCGACGGCCAGTGGTACGGCGACGGCGGCATCCGGCTGACCGCGCCGCTCTCGCCGGCCGTGCATCTGGGCGCGCGGAAGATCATCGCCGTCTCGACGCGCTACGCGGGCACGCGCGAGGAAGCGGATCGGCCCAAGGTCGCCGGCTACCCGCCGCCGGCACAGGTAGCCGGCATCCTGCTCAACGCGATCTTCCTCGACCTGCTCGACAGCGACGCGCTGAACATGCAGATGATCAACGACCTCGTCGGACGCCTGCCGGAAAGTCAGCGCAACGGCCTGCGGCACATCGAACTCCTCGTCTTGCGGCCGTCCGAGGATCTCGGCCGGCTGGCGAACGAGTACGAGCCCGAGCTGCCGCGCGCGTTCCGCTTCCTGACGCGCGGCCTCGGCACGCGCGAGGCGCGCTCGAACGACCTCCTCAGCCTCCTCATGTTCCAGAGCAACTACATCAGGCGTCTCATCCAGATGGGCGAGGCGGACGCCGCGGCCAGAATCTCCACGATCAGGCGTTTTCTCGTCGATGCGTCGTGCTGACGCGCGGCACCCCCGTCTTGCACAGATCGTGTCTCGCTGACGCGATCGGTCGTTGAGACGTCACACGCTCGTGCCACAATCCCGCCGCGAACCCCCGCCCTCCACGCGCGACGCGTGAATCGACCGAAAGGAGCACCATGAAGCGGCTGTTGGGCATCCTCACGATAGCCTTGGTCCTGTGCGCCCTCTTCACCGCCGCGCCGGCGCGCGCGCAAAACATCAATCGCGGTCAGAATCAGAACCAGGCGAATCGCGACCGAGACGATGACGATCGCGACCGCGAGCGCAGACGTGGGCCGACCGGACCGACGGGTCCAACCGGCCCCCGAGGCGCAACCGGCGCAACCGGTGCGACCGGCGCCACAGGCGCGACAGGTGCAGCGGGCGCAACGGGTGCAACCGGTGCACCAGGCGCGACGGGCGCAACAGGTCCGACTGGAGCGGCGGGTGCAACCGGCGCGACTGGCCCAACCGGAGCGGCCGGCGCAACAGGAGCAACTGGCGCGACTGGCGCAACGGGCGTGACAGGTGCGACGGGCGCGACCGGTCCAACTGGAGCGGCAGGTGCGACGGGCGCGACCGGTACAACAGGCGCGACAGGTGCGGGCCTGACGGTGACCGCCGTAGTCAACGGGAACGGAACCGTTCAGTTCGCATCGCAGGGCGTCGTCGTCACCAGAACAGGCGTCGGTCAGTATTCGATCGCCATCGCGCCGGGGATCTTCACGTCAGTGGCAATCCCGATGTTCATGCCGATTGGCCGAATCCATGTGGGCGGGACGACATCGAATACCGTGACCACGGCGACAGTTGCGTTTATCGACGAAACGGGGGCGCTCATCGATACGACGTTCCATTTCATCATGGTCCAGGTGAGACCTTAGCCGTCTCCGCACGAGTGTGATCCGCGCACTGATTCAGCGCGCGGATCACCGCCCCGCCTGAAGAGAGTTTGGCGTCGAGAGATTCTTCGTGTTGTTCGTGCGTTCGTGGCCCGCGTTCACGAGCAACGCTTAGAACCCGGTTGCTCCCACGACCTTTCGAATCATCCCGTCGCCCTTGCTGTACACGTACAGCTCGCCGGCGGCATCGATCGAGAAGCGCACGTCGGAGCGGCCGCCGAAGACGAGCTCCGATCGGCCCGGGAGCCGCGGACTCTTGCCGCCGCGCTCGTGATAGGCGGCCTCCACGACCGGAAACATCGAGTCGTACGTCTTCGACTTCCAGCGGACCTTCACTTCATGAATCGGCGCGAGCGTGCCCGGTTTGCCATCGTCGGCGGCGAGCATGTCCTTGTAGCTCGCCCACCAGATCCGCCCGGTCGTGAGATCCGTGAAGATGTACTTCCCGCGCAGCGACGGAATCGCCTGCCCGTTGTAGACGAATCCGCTGCCGATTGAATCGCCGCCGTTCGAATCGTGTCCGTACTGAATCACGGGATAGGTGGGGACCAGCATCTCTTCGGTGGGCTTCTCGCCGACCTGCAGCGGAATCTTGTCGACTGACGGCAGCGGTCCGGTCGTGTTGTCCGGCTTCAGCAGCTCGTTGCCCTCGCGCTGGCCGTAGCCGTAGTTCACGCCTTTGCGAACGATGTAGACCGTTTCCCACGTGTGCAGCCCGACCGAGTTGGCGATCAGATGATTGTTGGCGGGATTCTCCGGATCGATCGCCCAGTTCAACCGGTGCGGATTGCGGAAGCCATACGCGAAGATTTCCTTCCGCGCGCCCGGCGTGGAGACGAATGGGTTGTCGTTGGGAATGCGATAGCGGCCGTTGTCGCTCACGGTACTCGTCGCGACGTGCTCGTTGAGGTCGGGAATGATGCGAAGGATCTTGCCTTCGAGGTTGTCGAGCCGCTGCGGGTTCGATCGGATCTCCTTGTTCGTCGATTCCCCTGACGCGCCGTCGCCGCATTCCATGTAGAGCACGCGCCAGTCTGGATCTCCGGGACGCGCCGCCGGATTGAAGATCAAATCGCCCATCGGGTGGCTGCGCGTGTTGAGCTGCACGCGCAACAGCTCGCGTGCCGTTCCCTCGAAGGTGGAGTTCGACGGGTTCGAATCGGTCCATTCGACCAGGACGCCTTCGTTCTGCACCGGCCCCGGCGTCTTGACGACGGGCGTCGTGGTATAGCCGGTGACGTTGAGCGCCGGGAACGCGGAGTTGTTCGGAAGGTTCGAACCGCGGATCGCAGGATCTTCGATGTGCACGGTGTAGAACTTGCCGTTTCGCGTGTAGTCCGGATCGAGGTAGAAGCCGTTCAAGCCGTTGCCGTAGCCCTGCTGGATGGTCAGGCGGCGGAAGAGGCCCTTCTGTCCCTCGTTGCCGTTGAAGTCGAGATACAACGACAGCCGCTTCGTTTCCTTGTCGTAGATGTACAGCGGGCCGTTGAGATCGCTGATGAACAGACGCCTCGCGCCGCCCGCCTCCTCGCGCAGCGTGTTGACTCGCGAGAGGAGGACTTCGTTCGATCCCTTGCCGTCGAGGACGCCGGTCAGCGGCATCACGAGAAAGTCCTCGACCTCCAACGTCGCCTGCGCCGACGCCGCGGCCGCGCACATCACGCACGCGCCGAGCACGAAACACGCGATCCCCGTTCTGTTGCGCATGGGCTGCTCCACTGCCGGTGAGTCTAAACCAGCGGACCACGGTTTTGCGCCGTCTTTCCGACCAGATCTTCCACCGCTTCGCACACAGGAGTAGGATGGGCGCCGCGAGAACGTAAAAAGAAGGAGTGGCAGCATGTGGAGCCGACGACGGTTTCTGGAGTCCATCTCGACGCTGCCGATCGTGGGTGGCCTGGTCGGTACGGCGACGGCGGTGGCGGCGCCGAGCCGGAAAGGGCCGCGTGACTATTTCCGCGAGATAGGCGTCCGTCCGTTCATCAACGCGGCGGGCACGTACACGGCGATGACCGCCTCGCTCATGCCTCCTGAAGTGATCGACGCGATCACCTACGCCTCGAAACACTACGTGATGCTCGACGAGCTTCACGACAAAGTCGGCGAGCGCATCGCGACGCTGCTCAAATGCGAGGCGGCGATGGTCACCTCAGGCGCGGCATCGGCGTTGACGCTCGGCACTGCGGCCGTGCTCACCGGCACCGACACGCGGAAGATCGTCGATCTCCCCAACGTATCGGCGGGCATGAAGAGCGAGGTCATCATCCAGAAATCACACCGCTTCGGATATGACCACGCCGTCCGCAACTGCGGTGTGCGGCTCGTGGAAGTCGAGACGGCAGATGACCTGGACCGCGCCGTCAGCGACAAGACCGCGATGATGCTCTTCTACAACAACAACAACAAGGAAGGGCGCATTCGCGACGAGGAGTTCGTCCGCCTCGGCAAGAAGCACAACGTCCCGACGCTCAACGACGCGGCAGCCGACGTGCCGCCAGTTGAGAATCTGTGGAAGTACACCGGCATGGGCTTCGATCTGGTGGCGTTCTCCGGGGGCAAAGGCCTTCGCGGACCGCAGAGCGCCGGACTCTTGCTCGGCCGCAAGACCCTGATCGCGGCGGCCCGTCTGAACGCGCCGCCCAACGGCAACACGATCGGCCGCGGCCTCAAGGTGAACAAGGAAGAAATGCTCGGCATGCTGGCGGCGATCGAGTTGTATCTCGACACCGATCACGACGCGGAGAACCGCGAGTTCGAGAAGCGCGCCGAAGAGATCCGCAAGAGCGCGGCCGCGGTGCCCGGCGTGAAGGCTGAAGTCTTCGTGCCGGAAGTCGCCAATCACGTGCCGCACGTTCGCGTGTCGTGGGACGCCGCCGCAGCCGGTCTCAGTGCTGCCGACGCCGTGAAGGCCCTCCGCGACGGCGAGCCGTCGATCGGCGCCCGCTCGGAAGGGGATGCCCTCGTTGTCGGCGTCTGGATGATGCGGTCCGGTGAAGACAAGATCGTCGCGCGGCGCCTCCGGCAGGTGCTCGAACGAAAGCCGGCTGCCACTTCCCCACGCGCCTGATGCGCGCAGTCGACTGTGCGTCACGCGACGCGTTCGAAACTGGCGGTTGCGGCGCTCGTCGTTCAAATCCCGTTGCTCGGGGCCGACACACGAGTCGGCCCCGGCCAGCGGCTCTATCATCACGAAGCCACGCGGATGTCGATGGCATGCGTCTACGCCATCGAGGCCGGAGAGAAGCCGCGCCGATCTGAAGCGGCTCACGCAAATAGAAGTGTTCTTCTTCCTGCCGGCGTCGAGCCGGCCCTGGACGATGGTGCACCTGCGCTCAGAAGAGTGAGGACTCGATGGCTCGCATCTCCAGCATCAAACCGGCGGCAACCGCCATCGCGACCTGCGTCGCGGCATGGTCGATCGTGGCGACGGGCCGCGCGCAGACGACCTACCGCCCCAGCGCTGCGAACCTCGCCGCGCGCGAATGGTTCCAGGATGCGCGCGTCGGCCTGTTCGTGCATTGGGGCGTCTACAGCGTCCTCGGCGACGGCGAGTGGGTGATGAACAACCGCCGGA
>DAIUKO010000200.1:0-3536 GCA_036848175.1 Vicinamibacterales bacterium
ACGCGCAGGCCGAGCGGAAGGTCGCGGCCGTCCTCGAGCTCGACGAGCGTCTCGAGGATCTTCTTGTCGACTCGTTCCGACGGCTCGTCGGTCCGCACGTTCTTCCGGCCGAGCATCGATCCCACGCGGACGATCCGGCCCGCGAAGCGCCGATCGCCAAACGCGTCAGCGGTGACGTACGCGGCCTGACCGACGTGGAGCTTCGCGATGTCGGTCTCGTCGACGTCGACACGCACGCGCACGCGCGATCGGTCGGCCAGCGTGACGATGGGTGAATCGAACTGGGTCGAGACGCTCTCGCCCGCCCGGCGGTGACGCCGGAACACCACGCCATCGATCGGCGCGCGCAGGTAGGTCTTCTCGAACATCGCCCGCGCCTCGTCGAGCGAGGCTCGTGCGAGCGCGACATCCGCGTCCGCACGCGCGCGATCCTCTTCGCGTGCACCAGCCTCGACGAGCGACAGCCGCTCGCGGGCCGAGTCCGCTTTCGCGCGCGCCACCCCGTACGCCTCCTCGGCCTTGTCGAGCTCCGCCTGCGAGATGACCGTTTCCCGCAGGAGGCCGCGTTTCCGCTCGACGTCAGCCGTCATGCTGGCGAGCACGGAGTCGGCTTCACGCACCGCCGCCGCGGCGTCACGACGCTCCTGATCGCGCGCGCCGTTGTGGACGCGGCGGGCGTCCGCCTCGCGAAGGCGCAGCGTGGCTTCCGCCGAGGCGACGCGCGCGCGGTAGTCGTCGTTCTCGATCACCGCCAGAACCTGGCCGGCTTTCACGGTGTCGCCTTCGTCCACGAGCACGCGCTGCAGGCGACCGCCGACCTGTGACGCCACGCGAATCTCTTCGGACAGTGCCTCGACCAGGCCTGGACCGGCGGCGGCGATGTCGCCGCTCGAATCGTCGCCCTGCCGCGGTGGCGCGGACGTCGGCCGCGCGGTCAGCATCGTGTAATTGATCGCGCCGATCGCGACCAGCGCGACGACCGTGAACATCGCTGTGCGTTTCATGCGACCGCTCCTTCAGCCAAATCCTGAATCCCAAATCCGGACTCGCGCCGCGTGTCGGCGACGATCCGACCGTCTTCCATCCGAACGGTGCGATCGGCGTAGCCGAGCATCCGGTTGTCGTGCGTGACGATGGCCACCGCGCGGCCGCGGTCGTGCGCGAGCGTCTTCAGCAGATCCATCACGGCGCGCCCGCTGTGGGAATCGAGCGCGGCCGTCGGTTCGTCGGCGAGAATGACCGGCGGATCGCCCGCCAGTGCCCGCGCGATGGCGACACGCTGTTTCTGCCCGCCGCTCAGATCGGCCGGATACGCGTCGAGCTTGCTCGCGAGGCCGACCTGTTCGAGCAGCGCGGCCGCTCGCGTGTGCGCGGCGCGACCGCTGATCCCTTTCAGATCGAGCGCGAGCGCCACGTTCTGCGCGGCCGTCAACGTGGGAAACAGATTGAAGGCCTGAAAGATGAAACCGATGCGCTCGCGGCGGACTGCGGGCAGATCGCGCTCCGCCATCCGCGTCACCTCGTGCCCCATCACGCGCAGCGTCCCGGAGGTCGGCCGCAGAATGCATCCGAGGATCGACAGCAACGTCGTCTTGCCGCTGCCCGACGGACCCACGAGCAGCATCAGCTCGCCTTGCCGGACGTCGAGCGTCACCTGGTCGAGCGCGCGCATGGCGGCTTCGCCCTGCGCATAGGTTTTCGTGAGGCCGTTCGCCTGAATGATCGCGTCCATCTCGTCGTCACCCCTTGAACACGGTCGCCGGATCCAGCCGCGTGACCTTGTTGATCGAGACCAGCGCCGCGCCGGTGCACATGACGATGGTCAGGCCGAGCATTCCAATCGCCATCGGCAGCGGCAGCAGAATCGCCGCGCCGCCCTTGACGCTGCCGCGGACGACGAACCAGCTGACGGCCATCGCAAGCGTGTATCCGAACAGCGCGCTGATGATGGCTTGCTGGATGATCACGCGATAGAGATAGCCGTTGGTCGCACCCATCGCCTTCAGCGTCCCGTACTCCCGCAAGTGGTCCATCGTCGTCGCATAGATCGTCTGCGCGACGACCACGACGCCGACGACGAGCCCGAGCAGCGCGGCGAGCAGCACCGCAACGCCGGCGCCGGTGGTGAACATCCAGTAGACCCGCGTCATGCGGCTGAATTCGCCGGTCGTGACCACGTCGATGTCGCGAACGTTGGTGAGCAGGGCGCGCCGCACGTCGGCGACGCGTGCGGAGGGGTCCAGCGTGGCGAGAATGAAAACGGTCTGGTCCTCCGGAACCGTCGCGTAGTCCTGCGCGCTCTTGAACGACGTGAAAACGTACGGCGACGTCGTGAACGACCGAATGCCGCGCGTGAAGCCGGCGACGCGGGCCCGCCGCCCGCGTATTTCGAAGACGTCTCCGACGCGCGACACGCCGAGCTTCTCTTTGTAGAGCTCGTCCACGAAGACGTTGTCGGCGAGCTTGAGATCGCCGATCCGTCCTTCGACGACGTTCCACGGCCCGCCGAGCCGCTGTTCGGGATCGAACCCGACCACCTGCACGCTCTCCTGCTGGCCGTCGCGCCGCTGCCACTGCGAGAAGCGGACGATGTACTTGGTCGCGTGGGCGACGCCGGGCGTGGCCAGCACCGTCGACAGCTTCCGCTCCGAGAAGGGCACGCCCATCTCGATGTAAGGGACGCGCGACGTCATGATCCAGAGGTCCGCGCGTGAGTGATCGATCAGGCCTGACGTCGTCGTCGTGAACCCCAGGAACAGTCCGAGCTGGACGACGATGAGCACGACGGCGAAGACGACGCCGGTCACGGTGACGAGAAGGCGGACCTTGTCGTGGACGAGATTGCGCCAGGCGAGCTCGGAGATTCTCGGTCGCATCGTGTTTACACCGTGATATGACGTAACACCGTTAAGTCGTGTTCAAAAAAATTTTCACCGCGGGCGGAGCCCGTCGATCACCGAGTCGATCAGGGTCTGAATCACACGCGCGCGATCGCCCCACGGAAAGTGATCGTGGACGATGAGCAGAGAGGTGATGCCATGGAGCGCGGCCCACGTCGAGCGGGCCGCCACCTCCGGATCGACTTTCCGCAGCTTCTTCGCTTTGACACCCTCGGCGATCGTGTCGCGGAGCGTCGCCAGGGCGCGCATACCCGCCGAATCCGGCGAGACCATCGCCTGCTGCCGTTTCGGATCGAGATCTGACGGCGGCGGCAGCACGAACGCGGGGAGGTAATGATTGGGATTCTTCAGGCCGAACGCGACGTACCGCTCCATGCCCTTGCGCAGCCGCACCAGCGGATCGGAATACTCGTCGGCCAGCGTTTCGAGCTCGTGCACCAGCTTGCCGAAGCTCTCGTCGCACAGGCTGGAGACCAGCTCCTGTTTGTCTTTGAAGTGCAGGTAGATGGCGGTCGGCGAGTAGTCGATTCGATCGGCGACGCGACGCATCGACAGCTGGTCGTAGCCGTCGCGAATCAGCAGCTCGCGGGCGGCGTCGAGAATCTGCTGGCGGAGGAGCTGCTTCTGCCGTGCGCG
>DAIUKO010000200.1:3636-13754 GCA_036848175.1 Vicinamibacterales bacterium
TGTGAAACTCGGCCTTAGACGCCGGTGGCCATGTACTTCTTGACCGCGGCGAGGCTCTTCTCGACCTCGGCGTGCGTGTTATAGAAGTGGGGCGAGAAGCGCAGGCCGCCCCGATCCTGGCCGCCGCGCGTCGCGCAGCCGATCCGGTCCTTCTGATAGAGCGCAGTCGACAGCTTGCGGATGTCCAGGTTCCCCGGCAGGAACGAGAGGACTGCGGCGCGACGCGCCGGATCCGGGCTGGTCCAGATCTTCACGCCGTCGATCTTCTTGAGCCCATCGATCAGCGCCGTCGTGAGCTCGCGCGATCGTTTCTCGATGACGGCACGTCCGATCTTGGTCTGCAGCTTGAGTGCCTCGCCGAACGCGATCATCGCCGGCTCGTCGCGCTGGCCGAACGCTTCGAACGTCTTCGAGATGCCGACGCTGCCGGGATAGGCGCTGTAGATGGTCGCCCAGATCTTCGACTGCGCGTTCTTGTTGATGAACAGCACGCCGTTCTCTTTCGGCCCGCACGGCCACTTGTGCGCGCTGCCGCTGTAGAAGTCGGGCTGGATGTCGCTCAGGTCGACGTCGAACAGGCCGAACGACTGTGCGCCGTCGACAAGCGTCAGGATGCTGCGCTCGCGCGCCAGCCGGCAGATCTCCTTGGCCGGAAACAGGTCGCCGACCGTGCTGGTGAGATGTGTGAACCCAATCAGCTTGGTGTTCGGCGTGATCGCTTTCGTGAACGCATCGACATAGTAGTCAGCGCCGGGGTGCGGGTTCGGCGTCGCGATTTCCTTGACCGTGAACCCGTACCGCTTCGCCTTCTGCTTCCACGCCGTGTTGTTGCACGGATGGTTGTCGGCGGTGATGATGACCTCGTCGCCGGCTTTCAGATCGACGCCGTTCGATACCAGGTTGTTCGACTCGCTGGTGTTGCGCGTGATGACGATCTCGTCCGGCGTCACGTGGAGAAACTCCGCCAGCAGCCTCCGCGTGTTCTCGCGGCCTTCGCCGAGCTTGACGCGGTTGTCGAACGACGGATCCTGATCCATATCCTTCGTCGTCTTGTAGAGCGTCTCGAGCACCGGCGCGGATGAGGGACACAAGTTCGCGGCATTGAGCATCGTGAGATCTGGCGGCATCACGAACTGTTCGCGGACCGCCGTCCAGAACCGCTCGTCCGGCGATGCCGGCGTCGGCGGAAGATCTGCCGGCACGGCCCAGGCTTTGCCCGGGGTAATGAACGGGGCGGCCCCGCCAATGGCGAGCAGGCGAGCGAAATCGCGGCGATTCATAGATGCCTCCGCGCAGATTCTACGCCAGGCGATAGCCGGGCGTACGCTTTTCCCGTGTGAAAACGTGGAGATCGGCGCGGTGCCAGAGCAGCACGACGCCGTAGATCAGCACAGTGAACACCGCGCACGCCGCCGCGGTTCCCCAGAGCGGCAGCCGTCCGATCCACCACCGGCTCGCGTAGCCGTAGACCAGGTCGACGTGAATCCAGTACACGAACAACGAATGCTGGCCGATTAGCGTAAGCGGCCGCAGTGTGACATCGGCCCGCGCCGCGAACGCAGCCAGGACGTAGATCGCGCTGAGCGCGACGACGAGGATCCCGACGCGGATCGCGAACCACGTCGGCGAACTGGTCCAGAACGACGGCGAGTAATACGCGGACGCGTGATAGATGGTAGGCCGCGACGCCGTGATGAACCCGATGACAACCAATGCGGCGCCGATGGTCGGCAGGATCATGTGAACACGCCGCTCCGCATCCACATGACGCGCGGCGGCCAACGCCGCGCCAACGGCGCCGCCGGCGAACACGAAGCCGGCCCACGGAAGCAGCGTGAACGTCGTGTAGTCGCCGGCGGGGCGCACGTACCACTGCAGCCAGACCGGCATCGCAGCGACCCACTCCGCCGCGCGAACGAGCGGCGTGATCATCGCGATTGCCGCGGCGAATATCGCGTACAACAACACACGGACTGTCGTCGTCTTCGCGAGACCCCACACCACACCGGCGACCACCATCGCTGGTCCCATGATGTTCAGGATGTCGACCCGGAAGAGCGACACGATCGGACCGCCCGGACTCACGACGAGCGCCTGGACGCGAAAGAGAAACGCGAGCACGAAAATCTCGAGACCGCGGCGCGAGATCGCTTCGACGGCGTCGGTGCGGCGGCCGCTCCGCTCCGCGGTGCGCGTCGCCGACAGGACCAGCACGAGCCCGGCGAGAAAGAGAAACATCGGCGCGGCAAAGCCGCCGAGGATGGTGGCGTTGCGAAACGCAAGAGTCTGTTTGGCGTCGGCGCGCGTCCACGCGTCGGCGGTGTGCGCCTCGATCATCAGCAGGACGGCGATTCCCCGCGCCCAGTCGATGTACGGACGTCGACCGGGACGGGCGGCCGCCCGATCGGGCTTGCCGGGCATCACGCTATTATCGGGCGGCGGGACTCCGATTCACGGCGCGCCTGGGCAGCATCGTACTGATCGCGAGCCAGCCGAGCGGGAGCATGACGAGCAAGTACGTCAGGTACTGGCCGTAACGTCCGTCGGGGCCGTACGGTTCGGTCGCCCAATGGAGCGGTTCGCTGTAGGGGAAGACGTTGGCTTCAGTGAGCTCGTGGAATCCGTAGATCAGCAATTGAACGACGAACACGAGAAGAAAGACGGCGGTGACTTGAAAGAAGAGGCCGAGGTTGACCCGATGTCCGTATCGCGACCACAGCCACGCGACCACGGCCGCCGATAGCGTGCCGACGACTGCACCGCTGACGATCGACATCGGCATCTGCTGAAACAGCAGCGTCCCCATCAGCAGCGCCGTCTCCATGCCCTCGCGCGTGATCATCAGCAGCGTGAACAGAAACACGCCGACGAACGCCGCCGTGCCCGTTTTCCTCGCCGACGACGAGAGATGCCCTTCGATTTCGCTCTTGATGCGTCGCGCCGTCCGCCACATGTGGACCGTCAGTGATGCGACCGACACGGCGGCGATGACCGCGAGCACGCCCTCCCACAGCGAATGACTCGCGGCGCTGCGGAACAGGAACGCCGCGCCGATGCTGATCAAGACGGAGAGCGCGATGCCCCAGTGGACCGCGGGCACGAGCTCGCGGCGCCCGCTTTTCCGAAGATAGGCGAGGCTGATGGCAACGATGAGGAAGGCTTCGAGCCCTTCGCGGAGAGTGATGACGAACGCCTGCAGCATGGGTGGAATCCCGACTCGTCAGAAGTGAGATCCAATCTCAGAATGCTGCAGTCTACCCTGCTATATCCGACCGGTCAAGTCGGTGTTGTGGACGGGCTGGTGACGCGGGCGGACGCCCGTGTCGCACGCATCGCGCTTCGGAAGCCACATGCGTTGCGATAAGCTCAACGCATGATCCCTCGCAAGCCGCTTCTCGCTGGCCTGCTGTTCGCGGCCGGCGCCTCGATCGCCGCCCTCGCGCAGCAACCGCCGCAACAGCCAACGCCGACGTTCAAGAGCGGCACGCAGGTCGTGTCGCTGTTCGTGACGGTGGCCGATGTCCAGAAGCGCCTCGTTCCGGATCTCACGCAGGGGGATTTCGAGGTGTTCGACAACGAGAAGCCGCAGCCGATCACCTACTTCGACAACTCGATCCACCCCATCACCGTCGTCGTCATGCTCGATACCAGCGGCAGCATGACGCTGACGATCGATCTGTTGAAGAAGGCGGCGGAGCAGTTTCTGCTGCGTCTCCTGCCGGACGACAAGGCCAAGGTCGGCGCGTTCAACGACAAGGTGCAGATCAGCGCGCGCTACACCAACAACCGTGACGAGCTGATTGGCGCCGCGAAGGATCTCGATTTCGGCAACGGCACGCGATTGTGGGATGCCCTCGGCCTGAGCCTCGACGAGTTGAAGGGGATCGACGGGCGCCGCGTGATCCTGGTGTTCACCGATGGCGACGACACCGAGAGCAAGATCGGCCTGGGCACGATCATCGAACGCGCGCGCGCGGAAGAAGTGATGGTCTACGCGATCGGGCTCGAGTCCAACTATTTCAACGGACAGCGCATGGTGCGCAGCAAACCCGATCGGGGCCTGCGAAAAGTCGCGGACGAAACCGGCGGCGGATATTTCGAGCTCGAGAAGACCGCCGATCTCGAACCGACCTTCACGCGCGTCGCGCAGGAGCTCCACAGCCAGTACGTCATCGGCTTTACGCCGATGCAGCTCGATGGCCGCGTCCACAAGCTGGCCGTGAAGATGAAGCAGGCCGGGATGACGGCGCGAGCACGTCGCAGCTACCTCGCGGTCGCCGATAAATCCACAGCGCAGTGAAAGATGATGTGACGCGGGCCCGATCGGCCCGCGCCTAGACGAGCAGGGTCGCGACGATCGCTACGAGCAGCAGCGCACCGACTACCCATTCCGCCGACGCCGAAAAGCTCCATTCACGCATTTTCCAATCTCCCGTCTTCCTTGGGTTAGACGGCGCACCCCCGGCAAAGGTTTAATAGGCGCATGAGTGCGTTGACCGACCAGGAATTTCGCGTGAAAAGCGATGAAGCGCTCGAATCCGCACGCCGTGCGCTGCTGCCGCTCTCGGACAGCGAAGGCTTCGAAGTCGAGCTCCAGAACGGCGTGCTGAACCTCGTCTTCGAAGAGCCCTCCGAGATGAAATTCGTCGTGTCGCCGAACGCGCCGGTGCGGCAGATCTGGGTGTCCGCGATGGCGAGGAGCTACAAGCTCTCGTGGTCGCCGGACCGCAATACGTTCGCGCTCGACGGTGAAACGCTCTCGCAGCTGCTCGAACGCCTCGCCCGCACGTTTCTGGAGAGTTAGATCCGGAATCCGTTCTTCAACGGATCATCATCGTCGATGATGAAGGTGTGCTCGCCGGTGATCCAGGCCGAGCCTTCGATCGCCGGCACGATCGCCTGATGCTCGCCGGCGAGCGTCCGCGAAACGACGCGTCCTGTGAAGCGCGTGCCGATCACGCTCTCGTGCACGAACGGCTTGTCGTCCGCCAACAGACCCATCGCGTCGATCACCGCCATCACCGCGCAGGTGCCGGTTCCGCATGGCGATCGATCGACTTCGGCGTCCGCGAAGATGGTGACGTTCCTGAGATCGGCGCGATCGTCGCTGGCGGGCCCGGTGAAGATCGTGCCGTAGATGCCGCGCAGTCCCGGCTCGAGCGGATGCTCGATCGTGACCGAGGCTTCGATCGCGCGCTTGATGTCCATGCCGACGCGCCGCAGCTCTGGCAGGTGCGCAATATCGATCGGCAAGCCGACCGTCTCGCTGTCGACGATCGCGTAGAAGGCGCCGCCGAACGCCACGTCAGCGCGAATCTGACGCGACGCGAGCTTGACCAGCAATCCACCGTGCAGCACGAACGATGGAACGTTGACGAACGACACGCTTTCGACCCGAAGCTCGCCCTTCGACGAGCTCAGGGCGGGCGGTGGATCCGGCGACTCGCTCGTCGTGAGCCGCTCGACGGAAGAGCGCAGATTCGCCCGCGCCCGAATCGTGCCGGCGGGCGAATCGTAGATGATCGTCGCGCCGTCGCCGCCGGGCATCAGCAGTCCGCGCTCGAGCGCGATCGTCGTCACGGCGATCACGCCGTGCCCGCACATCGTGCTGTAGCCCTCGTTGTGCATGAAGAGGACGCCGGCATGCGAGCCGGGCATCACCGGTTCGGTGAGGATGGCGCCGTACATGTCGGCATGACCGCGCGGCTCGAGCATCAGCGCGCGGCGCAGATGATCCGCATGCTCGCTCACCCACGCTCGCTTGTCGAGCATCGTCTTGCCGCGCGGCGCCGGAAATCCGCTGACGACGAGACGCAGCGGCTCGCCCGCCGCGTGCGCGTCGATTGTGTTCACACGCACCATGCGGTAGAACTTTAGCATCGTGAAGGCGTTCTACTCGGACACGTTCGTTCTGCCGCTGCCAGAGCATCATCGATTTCCAATGGCGAAGTACCGCCTCGTCCGCGAGCGTTTGCTCGCCGACCGCGTGCTGTCGGCGGACGATCTGCACCTGCCCGACCCGATCGACTGGGACGATCTGCGCCTCGTCCACGACGCGGCATACGTCGACGCCGTCGCGACCGGAAGTCTCGCGCCCGAGATCCAGCGCCGCATCGGCTTTCCCTGGTCGCCGATGATGGTCGAGCGATCGCGGCGCTCTGTCGGCGCCACCTTGGCGGCCGCGCGCCACGCCATCGGATCATGTGCGGTCGCCGCAAACCTCGCCGGCGGTACGCATCACGCATTCCGCGATCGCGGTGAAGGGTTCTGCGTGTTCAACGACGTCGCCGTCGCCGCCGCCGTCCTCCTTCGCGACGGTGCGATTGCCCGCGCCGCCGTCGTCGATTGCGACGTCCATCAGGGAAACGGGACCGCCGCGATCTTCCGCGACGAGCCGGCGATCTTCACTTTCTCGCTCCACGGCGAGAACAACTTCCCGTTCCGGAAGGAAGTCAGCGACCTCGACGTCACGTTCGCGGACGGCGCCGGTGACGACGAGTACCTGGCTGCGCTGGCCGCGCATCTTCCGCCCGTGCTCGACTCACATCGTCCCGATGTCGTCTTCTATCTCGCCGGCGCCGATCCGTTCGAAGGCGATCGGCTCGGCCGGCTGAAGCTGTCGATCGAGGGGCTGCGAGCCCGCGATCGGGTCGTGTTCGACGCCTGCCGCGTCCGCGGCATTCCGATCGCCGTCACGATGAGCGGCGGCTACGCACCCGACGTCGATGCGATCGTCACCATCCACTGCAACACGATTCGAGAAGCCGTGCGCTCATGCCAATCCGCTTTCGTCTGCTGACCGAAGACGACGTCAAGGCCGTCCTGACGATGGACGACTTGATCGAGACGATGACGTCGGCGTTGCAGCGCTTTTCGACGGGAGGCGTCGTTCAGCCTGTCCGGTCGGTCGTGACTGTCAACGAGCACGCATTTTTCGGCGTCATGCCCGCCTACGTCCGGCGCGCGACGACTTCGGGCGAGCGAAGCGACGCTTCGCTCGGCGCGAAGCTGGTCACCGTCTTCGAGAGCAATACGGCGCGCGGCCTGCCGACGCACCTGGCGTCGATTGCACTGCTGGATCCGGAGACCGGCGGGTTGCGCGCGCTGCTCGACGGACGCTACATCACCGAGTCGCGGACGGCGGCGGTCTCGGCGGTCACGTCACGCCTGCTCGCCCGAAAGAACGCGTCGGCGCTCGCCATCATCGGATCCGGGGTGCAGGCGCGCAGTCACCTCGAGGCGTTGTCACGGGTTCACCGGCTGCGTCAGGTGACAATCTGGAGCCCGAACAAGGAGCATCGCGACCGCTTCGTCGACTGGTGTCAGACCGCGGTCAGACCGCGGTCAGACCACGGTCTGACCGCTGCGACGGCGGTGGATCACGCCGGCGAAGCCGTCGTCGGCGCCGACCTCATCGTCCTCGCGACTTCGTCGCCGACGCCGGTCATCGAGAACAACTGGGTGAAGCCCGGCGCTCACGTGATGTCGGTCGGCGCCTGCCGGCCGAACCAGCGCGAAATGGATCCCGAGCTCGTGCAGCGGGCGAGATTGTTCGTCGACTCACGCGCCGCGGCGCTCGTCGAATCCGGCGATGTCGTCATGGGGATGCGCGAAGGCCGGTTCACAGCCGACCACATCGTCGCGGAGATTGGCGAGCTCGTGAACGGCGGAAGCGGACGCCAGACCGAACGCGACGTGACGATCTTCAAGTCGCTCGGACTCGCAGTGGAAGACGTGACCGCGGCCGACCTCGCGTATCGCCGCGCCGTCGAGCGAGGAATCGGGAAAGAGCTGGAACTCTAAGGCGCAGTCAGCTGACGCTCCTGATCGTCGAACCACTTGCGGAAGTCGGCCTCGTTCTGAACGGTGATGAAGCCGCGCATGCGGAAGTGGCCGAGGCCGCACAACTGGGAGCAGGAGATTTCGTATTCGCCCAGACGGTTGGGAACGAACCAGACAGGCATCGTCATCCCCGGAATGGCATCCTGCTTCACGCGCATCTCAATCAACCCGAAGCTGTGGATGACGTCCTTGCTGGACAGGTAGACGAGCACGGGCCGATTGATTTGCAGATAGAGCTGATTGATCGTCGTCACGTCGTCTTTCGCGGCGGGATCGGTCCGATCGAGGCCGAGCGGATTGTCGGCGGTCACCTTGCTGATATCGGTGCGGCCAAATCGCCCATCCGGCCCTGGGTAGTGGATGTTCCACGCGAACTGCT
Source organism: Vicinamibacterales bacterium (assembly GCA_036848175.1). Lineage (GTDB taxonomy): Bacteria > Acidobacteriota > Vicinamibacteria > Vicinamibacterales > CAVVIG01 > QHWF01. The sequence goes on from DAIUKO010000200.1 coordinate 11,858, forward strand.
CGCCCACGATGCGCACCACCAGGGCTTCGCTCTCGGAGGGGAACGCTTTGACGCGCGTGGCCCACGCCGGAATCGCGTAGCCGACGAGGAGCACGATTTCGATGATGGCGACGCCCACTTCCGTACTCTTCGCCAATTTGCCCTTCGCGCCGGTGTAACTGGCTCTGGGGTTGGCGCCCTTCCGGAAACGGAACAGCACGAATATGAAGAAGGCGCCCCAGCCAATGAATAGGACCAGCATCAGCCAGTGCACGAGAATCGTCATCTGATCGATGTCGGCCGCGTGCTGCGACGCCTGCACCGGCATTCCGAGGAGGCTGCTCATCATGAAGCGGTTTCCTCTGACTCACTGGCGGCGGCGATCTTCGCCCGCCGCATCAAGTAGATGAAGAACGACGCAAACCCGCCGAGGACGCCGGCCACGACAATGAGCATCGCGAGGATGCCCAGGTTCATGGCGATGGCCATCGGCGAATCGCTGTTGCCGAAGCAGACGGGACATGCGAGCGCGGCTCGCGGCGCGGCAACGGCGACGAGAGTCATCAACGTCTGACGCATCACAATCCCCGGGTCTTTCGCTGAAACGCCGCGCCATAGACGGCGAGGCCGACGCCGCTGGCAAGCGAGGCGGCGCTGGCCACGGCATACGTCACGTCATGCGCCACTCGATACTGCCCTGCTGCCCACGCCGCGACGAACGCGGTCAGGACGACCGAGATCGCGATGAACAACAGATGAAAGGCGCGAAGCGACATCTAATGTCCGCCCGCGTGTTCACCGCCGCCGATGGCCGGCTGCGGCGTGCCAATCGTGTCCATCAGCGTGAAAAGAGGAACGGACATCAGCACCACGAAGAAAATCACCGTCAGCAGCAACGCGCCGTAGATCCACTTCTTCTCATTGCTGAGGTGCATGAACACTGTCGCGACCATCGACCCCTTCATGATCGCGATGATCAACGCCACCGTAACCGCCAGGGCGATCGACGACAAGTGAACGAGGTTGACCGCGACGGTGATGGCGGTGAAGACGAGCAGCGCCCCGCCGATCATGACGTACTTGCGAAGGCTTGCCTGAACGCTCGCCGGATCCGAATGCATGTCCGCGTCCCCCTACAACAGATACAAAACCGGAAACAGGAAGATCCACACGAGGTCCACAAAGTGCCAGTACAACCCTGTGTACTCGATGCGGTTCGTGAACTGATCCGGATTGGTCTTCCACAGCTTCGCGCCGGGGCCGAGCAAATACGCCATCACCACCATGCCGCCGACGATGTGAAGGCCGTGCAGACCGGTGAGCGTGAAGTAGATCGCGAGAAACGTGCTGTGCCACGGACCCTCGCCCTTCACGAGGTGATCCGAGTATTCGAAGTACTTGTTGACGAGGAATAGGCCGGCCAGCACGAACGTCGCCGCCAAGTACAGCCGGTGCCGGCTCCAGTTGTGCAGCTTCAGCATCGCCCACGCCATCACCATCGTGACCGACGACGAGATGAGCAGGACGGTATTGAACGCACCGAGCGGGACGTTCAGTTCGCCATGCGGCCACTCGGTCGCGCCGGTGCGGAGGATGATGTAGGTCGAGAACAACGCGCCGAACAGCATGACTTCCGACGCGAGGAACAACCAGATGCCGAGCTTTCCATTGGCGAGCCCGGAATCGGGCCGTTCTTCGACGGTGTACGGAATATTCATTATGGCTACGCCTTCTCCGGCTCGAACTGCGGGGTGAAGTCTCTCGGTGCACCCGGAACGCTGTACTCGTAGGGGCCGCGGTACACGATCGGTTCCGTGAGGAAGTTCCCGTGCCCGGGCGGCGACGGCGCCGACCACTCGAGCGTGGTCGCTTCCCATGGATTCTTGTCGACCACCTTGCCCCACTTGATGCTCATGAA
>DAIUKO010000201.1:0-13751 GCA_036848175.1 Vicinamibacterales bacterium
CCACTAGTTTCAGACCTCGAGCAGGTAGGCGCCGGAGCCGGCGTCGCGATTCAGGAAGAACTCGACGGCGCGGTAGCCGCGGCCGAAATAGGTCGTGAAGATCCGCCGCGTCGCCATGCGCCACTCCAGCGCGAGCTCTGGCGCGCCGGCCAGCATCTCGGTGAAGCCCATCGGAATCTCGACAATCAGCCGCCGCGCATCGAGATCCAGGTCGACGCCGGCGCAGACGCGCCACTCGCCCGCCGCCGCGAGCCGGTTGACGCGCTGCGCGCCCGCCGGATCGTGCGGAACGCGTGCCCTCTCGATCCACCATTCGGCGACGAATCGATCCGTGGGGTTGCCGCCGTGCAACGGACTCCCCGACAGCCCGTACACGTTCTCGCCGTACTCTTCGACGATCACGCCAAGCTTCGCGAAATTCAGGTGAGCGTTCATCGCCTGCATCGGGTCGTAGGTCCACTCGATGAGGTCGATGCCCATGGCCAGCGCCCGCTCGCGCTGCAGGAGCTTGAGCCGGTGACCGACGCCATCGCTCCGAAACGGATCGAGGACACCGAGCATGTGCGACCACTGCGTCGGACGGTTGTTCTTGATGCCCGGCATCGAGTACACGAAGCCGATCATCCGATCGCCGTCGAACGCGCCGATCAGAATTCCTCCGCGATGCGTCGTGACCGCGAGGATCGGCACCGGTACCACCTCGACGTAGCCCGGTCCCCAGATCTCACGTTCGAGCTCGACGACGGCGGCGAATTCGTCGAGGGTCTGGAGGTCGCGGTAGGTGATCACAGCAGCGGCGGGAGCTCGCTCAGTGATTTTATGACGGGAACGCCGAGCTCGCTGGCGCGTGGCGGCGGCGCATCGCCGCGATGAACGAGCACCGCGCGCATGCCGACGCGCAGCGCGCCTTCGATGTCCTGACGGATGCTGTCGCCGACCATCACCGTTTCGTCCGGACGCGCGCCGAGACGTTCGAGCACCGCCGAGAAGATGCTCGGATGCGGCTTCATGTAGCCGTGCTCGAACGACGAGATCGTCGCCGCGATCAGGCCCTCCAGCTCGAAGTGAGACTGGAACGACGTCAGACAGCGCTGCGTGTTCGAGATGAGACCGATGCGGATGCCCGACTTGGCGAGCGTCTCCAGCACCGCCGGCACGTCGTCGTACATCTCGAAATGATGACAGGCGGCCCACTCGTCGTAGATCTCGCGCGAGCAGGCGTCGACGTTGGGGCCGCTGCCGCCCATCTCACGGATGATCTGGTTCGTGTAGGCGATGAAGATGTCGGCGTTGTACGGCGTGTCTTCGGGATTGTTGAGCAGCGGCGAGGCGCTGGCCACCGCCTCGGTGAACTTCGACGGATCGACCTCGATGCCGTAGCGCGCGCAAAACGCCTGATATCCCTCGCCGTGGAACATCGGCCCCGGATAGATGAGCGTGAAGTCGACGTCGAACAAAACGGCTTTCGTCACCGCTCTTCGTACGGCCCGGCGATGACGACGGTGGCGCGTTCCGGATCGAGCGCGCGCCGGGCGGCGGCGTTCGCCTGCTCCAGCGTGACGGCGCCGAGCAGCTCCGGCAGGCGGACGTCGTAGTCGAGGCCGAGGCCGAAGAACTCCGCAATCTGCACAAAAGTGGCGATCGCCGCGTTTGTTTCGAGGGCGCGGGGAATCGACCCGATCAGATATCGGCGCGACTCGTCGAGTTCTTTCGGGGTGATCCCGTCGCCGACCACCTTGGCGATCTCCTCGTCGATCGACCCGATCGCGCGATCGACGTTGGCGGGGCTGACGCCGGCGCGGATCACGAGCGGCCCCTCGGCGACGTTGGCGTCGAGCGCGCTCGAGACGTAATAGGCCATGCCCTGCCGCTCGCGGATGCTGTCGCCCAGCCGCCCGCCGAGCGAGTACTGGCCGAGCACGTTGTTCATCAGCCAGAACGCGTAGTAGTCGGGGTCGCGCCGCGTGATCGTCGTGAAGCCGTAGGCGATGTCCGCCTGCGCCTTGTTCATCATCGGAATGACGAGCCGCGTGCGGCGCGTCGCCCGCCCGACTGGCGGCAGCGAAATGGGCGGCGGCGGCGGGGTCTGCCAGCTTCCGAAGACGTCCGCCGTCACCTCGTGCGCGTGGGACGGATTCACGTCGCCGACGAGGGCTGCGGACAACGTTCCTGGCGCAAACCGTTGGCGGTGCAGGGACAGCAGCTGATCCCGCGTCAGCGCTTCGACCAATTCGATCGACCCCTTGGTCCTGCGGCCGTACGGATGCTCGTCGGGATACAGCAGCGCCATCAGCGATTCGGTCGCTCGAACCGCCGGATTGTCCTCGTCCTGCCGAATCGCCGTGATCACCTGACCCCTGCGCGTCTCGATCTCTCGCGGGGGCAGCGACGGCGTCATCACGATTTCGCCGAGGAGCGCGAGCACCGCCTCGAAGTCCTCGGTGAGACACGTGGTGACGAGGGAGAACAGATGCCGTGTGACGCTGATGGTGATCGTGATGCCGCGGCTGTCGAGCGCCTCGGCGATGTCGGCCGCGTCGCGGTTGAGCGTCCCGCGATCGATGGCGCGTGACAGAAGCCAGGTCGTGCCGGCCGCCCCCCGCGGATCGGACGTCGATCCGGCGCGGATTGCCAGATTGATCGCCACCGCCGGCGTCGTCGTCGTCTGTTTGGCGAGGACCACGACGCCGTTGTCCAGCGTCGTTCGCGTGGGGGCAAGGCCGGCGTGGGTGACTTGAGGCATCACGCCACCGGAAGCGGCTCGTACCAGCCGACGGTGCGATTCGACGGCGCGAGAACCGACCGCGCGGCGTCGGCGACTTCCGCGATCGTCACCGCCGCGATTCGCGACGGAAGTGTGGTGAAGACGTCCACGCTCGCAATCGTCTCGAAGTATCCGAGCTGATGCGCGATGTTGGTCACGCTGTCGTTGTCGAACACGAGCCGCGCTTTGAGTTGCGCTTTGGCTTTCGTCAGCTCCGCGGGCGTAATGCCCTGCTCGCGCACCCGATCGAGCGCCTCGAGCATCGCCGCCTCGACGCCCGCGAGCGACGTGCCTTCGGTCGCCGTCGCCGACAACGTGAAGAGGAACGGCTGTTCGGTCGGCACGATCGAGCCTGACACCGACGACGCCAGGCCGCGCTCGACGAGCGCGCGATACAGGCGCGCGCTTCGCTGCGGCGGCGCGGTCCGGAAACTCGACCACAGATTCAAGCCCTTGGCGCCGGTAAGCACCGCATCGAGGATCACCACCGGGACGAATTGAGCATCGGTTGCCGACGGCGCGTGATACGCGACCTTGAGGTAGGCGGTCGTCCCCTCCTTGCGAATCGTGACGCGGCGCTCGCCCGTCTGTTCCGGTTCCATGGTGCGCAGCCGCGCGAGGTCGCCGCCGGGCTCGATGCTGCCGAAATACTGATCGGCACGGCGCAAGGCGTCGTCGGGATCGACGTCGCCGACGATCACGAGCGTCGCGTTGTTCGGGACGTAGTAGCGCCGGTAATAACCGTAGAGATCGTCGCGCGTCATCGCCTGGAGATCGGGAAGCCAGCCGATCGTCGGGTGCTGATAGGGATGCGCCTTGAACGCCGTCGCGGTCACTTCCTGATCGAGGAGCTGATCCGGATCGTTTTCACCGCCTTGCAGCTCCGAGATGATCACCGTGCGCTCGGACTCGCAATCGTCCGGATGGTAGAGCGAGTTCGCCATCCGCTCTGACTCGATGAACAGCATGCGATCGAGCGCGTCGCGGGTCGCCGTCTCGAGATACGTCGTCTGATCGATCCAGGTGTAGCCGTTCCAGCTGCCGCCGTACTGCTCGATGATGCCCTTCACCTGATCCCGCGGGATGTTTTTCGTCCCTTTGAAATTCATGTGCTCGACCCAGTGCGACACGCCGGTCAGGCCGGGACGCTCGTCCTTCGAGCCGACCTTGTACCAGCACCACACCGACGCGAGCGGCGCGGTGTGCTCTTCCTGGATAAGCACCTTCAATCCGTTGTCGAGTGTAGTTGCGCGCATCCTCTTATATTATTTAAGGATACCCATGCCCGAGTGGAAGGACACCGTCAACCTGCCGCGCACCGATTTCCCGATGAAGGCCAGTCTGCCGAAAAGCGAGCCGGAAACGCTCGCGCGCTGGCAGGCGATCAACCTCTACCGGAAGATTCGCGAAGCGCGCGCCGGCGCGCCCAAGTTCGTGCTGCACGACGGCCCGCCCTACGCCAACGGCAACATCCACATGGGCACGGCGATGAACAAGATTCTCAAGGAGTTCGTCGTCAAAGCGCGCTCGATGGCCGGATTCGACGCGCCCTACGTCGTCGGATACGACTGCCACGGCTTGCCGATCGAGCTGCGCGTCGACCGTGAGCTCGGCGCGAAGAAGCGCGACATGTCGGTCGCCGAGTTCTGCCGCGCCTGCCGCGCCTACGCCGAACGCTTCGTCGGCACGATGAGCGAGCAGTTCCAGCGCCTCGGCATCCTCGGCACCTGGGACAATCCGTACCTGACGATGGACTTCAGGTACCAGGCGGCGATCGCGCGGGCGTTCGGCCGGTTCGTGCAGCACGGCCTCGTCTACAAAGGCAAGAAGCCGGTGCACTGGTGCATCCACTGCCGTACGGCGTTGGCCGAAGCAGAAGTCGAATACAAGCCGCACGAGTCGCCATCGATCTACGTCGAGTTCCTGCTCGATCCGTCGAGCGCCGGTGAGCTCGCGACACGGGTTCCCGCGCTGGCCGGGCGTCAGGTCTCCGTGCTGATCTGGACGACGACGCCGTGGACGATTCCATCGAACCTGGCGATCGCCTTTCACCCGCAGTTCGACTACGCCGCGTACGACGTCGGAGGTCGTGTCGTCATCGTCGCCGAGGCGCTCGCCTCGAGGGTCGCCGCCGTCGTCGGTAAAACGTTCGGGCCGCCCGTCGCGCGGATGAAAGGCGAGTTGCTGGAACACATTCGCTTCCAGCATCCACTGTACGCGCGGCCGTCGGTTGGTGTGCTCGGGGACTACGTGACGCTCGAAGCCGGCACCGGCGCGGTTCACACGGCGCCCGGTCACGGCGCAGACGACTTCGCCACCGGTGTGAAGTACGGCCTCGACATCTACGCGCCGGTCGGCGCCGCCGGTCATTTTCTCGAGACCGTGGAGCTCTTCGGCGGGAAGCGCGTCTTCGACGCGAATCCCGACATCGTCGAAGCCCTGAAGCAGCGATCGCGTCTCTGGCACAAAGAAGCATTCTCGCATCAGTACCCGCACTGCTGGCGGTGCCACAACCCGGTGATCTTTCTCGCGACATCGCAGTGGTTCATCTCGCTCGACGAGGTCCGGCTGAAGTTGGACACCATCGATGGTCAGGTCCGGCTGAAGCCGGACCAAAGCAAGTCGCTCCGCCAGGCGGCCCTCGATGCGATCGATCACCAGGTGAAATGGGTGCCGCGCTGGGGACACGACCGCATCTACAACATGGTCGCGAACCGGCCCGACTGGTGCATCTCGCGGCAGCGCGCGTGGGGCGTGCCGATTCCCGCTGTCGACTGCGTGAAGTGCGGCGCGGCGCTCACGACGCCGGCGCTCGTCGAGAAGACGGCCGCCGTGTTCGAGAAGTACGGCGCCGATTCGTGGTACGAGCGGCCGACGGAAGATTTTCTGCCCGACGGGTTGATCTGTCCCGAGTGCGGCGGGAGCGTGTTCGAACGCGAGATGAACATTCTCGACGTCTGGTTCGATTCGGGATCGAGCCACGAGGCGGTCTTGTCGGTGTGGCCGGAGCTGACGTGGCCGGCTGACATCTATCTCGAAGGCAGCGATCAGCATCGCGGCTGGTTCCAGAGCTCGCTGCTCGTCGGGCTCGGCACGCGCGGCCGGCCGCCGTTCCACGAAGTCGTGACGAACGGATTTCTGATCGACGTCGACGGCCAGAAGATGTCGAAGTCGGTCGGCAACGCGATGCAGCCGATGGACGTGATCAAGGAGAGCGGCGCCGACATCATCCGGCTCTGGGTGTCGATGAGCGACTACACGGAGGACGTGCGGCTCAGCAAGGAGATCCTGTCGCGATGCGTCGAGGCGTACCGCAAGATGCGCAACACGATGCGGTATCTCCTCGCGAACTTGTACGACTTCGATCCGTACGTTGATCTGGTGGATCCCGGCAAGCTCGAAGAGGTCGATCGCTACATCCTGGCACGCTACGGCGAGGTCAGCCTGCGGATCCTTCGCGCCTACGACGCGTACGATTTCAGCACCATCTTCCAGCTGCTGAACACCTTCACGACGGTCGATCTGAGCGCGTTCTACGGCGACATCTCGAAGGACCGGTTGTATACGTTCGCCGCGCGATCGCGCGAGCGTCGATCGGCGCAATCGGCGCTGTACCTGATGGCCGACGGCCTGACGCGTCTGCTGGCGCCGATTCTCTCGTTCACGGCGGACGAGCTGTGGCGGTTCCTCCCGGGCCGCCGCGAGGAGTCGGTCCACATCGCGGTGTTCCCGCTCGCTGCCGATCTCGAGGCGCTCGTCGACAGGAACCTCCTGGACCGCTGGGCGCGTCTCATCGATCTACGCGAGCAGGTTCTCGCCGAGATCGAGCCGCTTCGTAAAGAAAAGCGAATCGGCAGCTCGCTCCAGGCAAAAGTCGTCATCTCAGCCACGGCAGCCGAGCTTGCGTTCCTCGAGCGCTATGCTAGTCACTTGCCGATGCTGTTCATCGTCTCCGAGGTCGAGCTCCGGCCCGCCCCGAGCGACGTGGAGGCGCACACCGAAGCGCGGCCGCGCGTGACCATCGAGCGTGCGTCGGGGATCAAGTGCGAGCGCTGCTGGCGGTACGTGCCCGCGGTGTCGAGCGATCCGGCGTGGGCCGGCCTCTGCGACCGGTGTCAGGAGGCACTGGCTGAACCCGTCAATGGATGAAGCGCTCAACGACGCCGTGACCGCCGGGGAAGCCGGCGCTCGCGGAGGCGACACTCCGCGAGCCGCCGAGGAACCGGTCCGCCGACTCGAAATCTGGCTGCCGATTGTGATTGTCGCGCTCGACCAGCTGACGAAGGCGATCGTTCGTGCCACGCTGCCGCTGCACAACAGCGTCACGGTCATCCCGGGGTTTGTCGACTTCACGCATGTCCGGAACACCGGCGCCGCGTTCGGCATCCTCAACTATGCCGAGTTCCCGTTCAAGACGGTGGTGATCGCCGTGATCGCCACTGCCGCCCTGATCGGCGTCGGGATGTACGCGGCGAGCCTCGCGCACCATCAGCTGGTGGCGCGCATCGGGCTCGCGCTGATCATCGGCGGCGCAGCCGGCAACCTGCTCGATCGAATCGCCGCCGGATCGGTGGTCGACTTCGTCGACGTCTACTGGAACTCGTATCACTTCTGGGCGTTCAACGTCGCCGATTCGGCGATTACCGTCGGCGTCGGGATCATGATTCTCGACATGCTCGGTACCGATAAGCATGTATCCAAGACTGTTTGAGCTCGGCCCCATCACGCTGTATACGTACGGCGTCCTGCTCGCCGCCGCATATCTGGTCGGCCTGAAGCTGGCGATGGTGCGCGCGAAAGCGCGCGGCCTTGATTCCAGCCGCGTCCTCGACCTCGGCATCTACATCATCATCAGCGCGCTGGTCGGCGCCAAGCTGCTGCTGCTCGTCACCGACTTCCGGACGTTCCGGGGGGATCCGCGCGAGCTGCTGACGCTCGCGCGATCGGGCGGAGTCTTTTACGGCGGCCTCATCCTCGCGGTCAGCGTCGCGCTGTGGTACATCCGCCGCGTCGGCCTGCCGTTGTGGACGACATGCGACGTGTTCGCGCCGGGCATCGCGCTCGGCCACGTCGTCGGCCGGTTCGGCTGTTTCTTCGCGGGCTGCTGCTACGGCAAGCCGACGACCAGGCCGTGGGGGATCACGTTTACGGATCCATTCGCACAGAGCAACGTCGGAACGCCGCTCGGCGTGCCGCTGCACCCGACGCAGCTCTACGAGGCGGGCGCCGAACTGCTGATTCTGATCCTGCTGCTCGTCAGTGAGCGCAAAGGGCGGCCCTTCGCCGGCCGCACCTTCTGGCTCTACATGCTGCTCTACGCGATCTCGCGCTTCATCATCGAGTTCTACCGCGGCGACGAGCGCGGCACCGTCTTCATGTTCTCGACCTCGCAGTTCATCTCGCTGCTGCTGGCGCCGCTCGCGGTCGCCATGCTGGTCTATCTCTCCCGCGCGAAGACGCCGGAGCCGAAACGCGCCAAGAAAGCGGCTTGATTCACACCCTCACCGTCCCCGAGGACAGCGACGGCGTTCGCCTCGATCGGTTCCTCGCCTCGGTGCTCGCCGATCGGTCACGGTCGCAAATTCAGCGGCTCATCAAAGAGGGCCACATCCAGGTCGCCGGGCGCGCGGCGAAATCGAATCAGCCGGTGAAGCGCGGCCAGGCGATCAGCGTCGACGTGCCGGAACCGATCGACGCCGCGCCGGCGCCGGAAGCGCTGCCGCTGCCGATCCTCTACCAGGACGCCGACCTCATCGTCGTCGACAAGCCGGCGGGCATGGTGGTGCATCCCGCCGCCGGTCATGACAGCGGGACGCTGGTGAACGCGCTGCTCCACCACGTCGACGATTTGAGCGGCATCGGCGGCGAGAAGCGCCCCGGCATCGTGCATCGTCTGGATCGCGGCACCTCTGGCGTGATGGTCGTCGCCAAGCACGACAAGGCGCACGAGGAGCTCGCGCGGCAGTTTCACGATCGCGAGGTCGAGAAGGAATACATCGCGCTCGTCTGGGGAGAGGTGATGGCCGGCCGAAGGATCGACGCGCCGATCGGCCGCGACCCGGTCAACCGGAAGAAGATGTCGGCCGTCGGGGCGCGCGCCCGCGACAGCGCCTCCGGAGCAGGGGCCCCGGATGGAGCAAGATTGCGGCGCAGCCGCGAGGCAGTGACGCGGATCGTGCGCGCCCAACATTTCGGGCGCACGCTGACGCTCGTCCACGTCGCGATCCACACCGGCCGCACGCACCAGATTCGCGTCCACCTGAGCGCCATCGGCCATCCGATCGTCGCCGATCCCCTCTACGGCGGCGTGCATCGCCGCGTCCCCGGCGATCTGCGCGCCGTGACGCATCTCGATCGGCCGTTCCTTCATGCCGCACGGTTGGCGTTCACGCATCCGATCGACGGCCGGCGGATGGAATTCTCGAGCGAGCTGCCGCGCGATTTGCAGCGTGTGCTCGACGAGCTGACGGAGCAGATCCATGGCGATCGTCTTTAGCGGCCGGAAATTTCAGGTCGAAGTCGCGAAACGGCGCTATCCGGATGGCCGCGAGCACGAGGTCGAAGTCGTGCGGCATCCGGCGGTCGTCGTCTTGATTCCGATCGAGCGCGATGGCCGCGTCGTATTGATCAAGCAGTATCGGGCCGCGATCGAACGCGAGACGTGGGAGTTGCCGGCCGGAGGCATCGAGCCCGGCGAAGATGCCGATGCGGCGGCCCGGCGCGAGTGTGAAGAGGAAATCGGCCGAGTGCCTCACAACATCGAGCGCCTCGGCGAGTGGTACTCGACGCCTGGCTTCTGCGACGAGCTGATGATCTTCTGTCGCGTCTCCGATCTGCGTCAGCCGCCCGCCGACTCGCCGCACAAGCCCGATGAGGACGAGCTCATCGAGCCGCGAGTCGTCACGCTCGACGAGGCCCGTGCGATGGTCCGCCGCGGCGAGATCGTCGATTTGAAGACGGCGTTCGCGTTGACGCTATGAACGTCGCAACCCTCGCGTTGATCCAGTTCCTGGTGCTCGCGCAGGCTCCGGCGACAAACGCCGCAGGCAACGCGGCCGCCGGCAAGGCGCTGTTCGAAGGCCCCGGCGGCTGCGCCAACTGCCATTCAATCGAGGATCCCGCGCGCCGCTTCGGTCCGGACCTGAGTTGGATTGGCATCCTCCGCACGCCGGCCGCATTGCGGCGGTCGCTGATCGATCCGGACGATCAGGTGTTCAGGAGGTACTACACCGTCGTCGTCGAGACGAAAGCAGGGCAACGGTTCGAAGGCCTGGCGCAGTCGGAAGACGACCGTTCCATTGAGATCCGCGAGATCAGCGCGCAGTCGCGGTCCTTCCTCAAATCGGATCTGCAAAGCCTGAAGCGGGAAGAGCGCTCGCTGATGCCGTCGTATCGATCGAGGTTCTCAGATGAACAGATCGACGACCTGGTCGCCTATCTCCGCACGCTCCGCGCGATGCCGCCGGTGGACGACGGAGAGCGCACACGGACGATTGGCTCCGTCACCGAGAACATCGACTTCTTCAACAGACCCGACCGCAACGCCGAAGAGCGATCGGACGACGTGATTGAAGCGCTGGAGATTCCTGAAGGCGCGACGGTCGCAGACCTCGGCGCGGGAACGGGCTACTTCACGTGGCGGCTCGCGCGAAAAGTCGGCACGCATGGCAAGGTCATCGCCGTCGACATTCAGAAGAGGATGCTCGAGTTGACCGAGGAAGCCGTCAAGCAGTATGGGCTCACGAACGTCGCCTACGTGCTGGCGACCGAAACCGATCCACGGCTGCCCGAAGGCTCCCTCGATCTCGTGTTCATCGCCTACTCGTACCACGAATTCTCGGAGCCCGAGAAGACGATGGCGGCCGTGAAGCGATCGCTGAAGCCGGGTGGGCGTGTCTTCGTTCTCGAATTCGCGAAGGAGAGCCGGTTGGCGCCGGCATCGAGCACGCACAAGATGAGTCTCGAGGAGATGCGCCGTGAGATCGAGCCGCTGGGATTCGAGCTGGACCAGATGCTCGACTTCCTGCCGATGCAGCACGGCCTCATCTTCAAGAAGCGGCTTTGATCGGCAGAGCACGTCTCATTCCGCGCGGAGCGCGACGATCGGATCCACGCGCGTCGCCCGGCGGACCGGGATCAGCAGCGCGAAGGTCGCGCAGCCAATCATGATCGCCACTCCGAGGCCGAGCGCGATCGGATCGAACCGCGGTATCGCATCGAACAGGTTGCGGAGGAGGTGCACCACCACGACGGTACCGAATGCACCGCCGGCCAGACCGGCGGCCATCCAACCAGCGCCTTGGCGCAGTACGAGGATCGCGATCGCGCTCCGTCGCGCGCCAAGCGCGAGTCGAACGCCGAACTCGCGCTCGCGCGCGACCGCCAGGCTGCCAAACATCGCATAGACGCCGACGGAGGCGAGCACGAGCGCGAGGACGCCGAACCCGATCATCAGCATGGCGGGAAGCCGTCGCGAGTCGAGCCCGGCGCCGGCCATGTCCCGCAGCGTCATCGCCTGCTGCACCGGCAGTAACGGGTCGATCGCCGCCACCTCTCGCTGGACGGCTCGGACCAGCGCGAGCGGGTCGCCGCGCGTGCGCAGCAGAACGGCGACTCGGCCGGTTGATTCCTGCCGGTGCGATCGGTACGCCATCGGTTCGGCATCCGGCCGGACCAGATCGTTGCGCACGTCGCCGACGATGCCGATGACCGTGACGAGAACGCCGCCCAGGCGAACGCGCGAACCGAGCGCGCCGCCTCCCGGCCAGAAACGGCGCGCCATGCTCTCGCTGACGATCGCCGTCGGCGCCGATCCGGCGCGGTCCGACGCATCGAACGTGCGTCCCTGGCGGAGTGGTATCCGCAGGACGCGAAAATAATCGTCGGTCACGCTCGCATACACGACCGGCTGCTCGGTGTCGCGCGGCGCCCCTTCGATGATGAACGGATCTCGCCGCGGGTCGACTGTGGGGGCCTTGTTCGCGATCGCGACGCCGTCGACGCCGGGGACGAGGCGCAGGCGATCGGCGAGCTGCTCGTGGAAACGAGCGCGTACGTCCAGTGTTGGGTAGTCGCGCGGCAGGAGACGCAGCGTCGCCACCAGCACGCCGTCCCGATCGAAGCCGAGCGGCGAAGTTGCCATTTGCCACAGGCTGCGCGCCAGCAGCATGGCGCCGGCGAGGAGGCTGGCACAGAGAGCCATTTGCCCGGCCACCAGCGCGCCGCGCAGGCGCCGCGAGCGGCGGCTCTCGCTGGAGCCGCGCGCGTTGTCAACCAGCGACTCCTGCAGCCGCGTCGAGCCGAACGCGTTCGAACGACCCATGGAGAGCGCCGGCACGAGACCGAACGCCAGGCCGGTGCACAACGCCAGTGCCGCGGTGACGAGCACGGCGCCCGCATCGAGCGACAAGTTTGCGTGAGACGGCAGTACCGGTTGAGCGAGCCCGCGCAGAAGTTCCAGCATGAACCGGGCGAGCAGCAAGCCCGCTGCGCCGCCAGCGATGGCCAGCACCATGCTCTCGGTGAGGAGTTGGCGGACGAGCCGCCGGCGTCCCGCGCCGAGTGCGGCGCGGACCGCAAGCTCCTTGCGTCGGGACAAACTGCGCGACAGCAGGGCACCCGCGAGGTTCGCACAGGTGATCGACAACACCAGCGCGGCGCTGGCCCACAACGCGAGCAGCGGTGTCTGTGTGTCGCCGACCATCGCGTCGCGTAGTGGAACTGCGATGACTCCGAAGCTGGCGTTGTCCGCTGGATTCTCGCGCGCCAGGTCGGCGCCGATCGCGGCGAGGTCGCGCTGAGCGGCTTCGTAACTCGTGCCGGGTCTCAACCGGCCGACGAGGCCGAGCCAACCCGCGCCGACGGGAACAGCCGGGATGAGATCGAAAGCAAGATAGAAGTCAGCCTCGCCTCTGAGGCCGACGAAGTCGCGCGGCAGAACGCCGATCACCGAACGTGTGATCCCGTTGATGCGGACATCCCCTCCGATCACAGCCGGATCCCCACCGAGCAGCCGCTGCCAGGCCGCATGGGTCACGACCACGACGCGAGCGGTATCTGGACCGACCTCGGCGCCACTGGCAGGCACGTGACCTTGCGCGCGGTCGTCGTCGTCGAAGGTGCGCCCGAGCGCCGCCTGCACGCCAAGCGTCCTGAACAAGCCAGGCTCGACCCACGCGATCCGGACGATGCGCGCGAAGTCCTCGCCTCCAAGAACGGCGTCGCGCGCTGAATCGAATGCGGCGAGGCTCTCGAACGAGCGCTGTCGCTCGACGAGCGTGTGGACCGTGGCGGCTCTCAGCAGGCCACGTTCGTTCGTGCCGCCTGAGAGGCGCCAGTACATGCGCACGAGGCGGTCCGCGTGCGCGTAGGGGAGGGCATCGAGGAGCACCGACTTCACCACGCCGAAGATGGCCGCGTTGGCGCCGATGCCCAGCGCCAGCGTCACGACGGCCACGGCGGTGAATCCCGGCGCTCGCCGGAACACCCGCAACGCATAGCCAATGTCCTGAACGATCGTGTCCACTCGCTTCTCGTCGAGACTGCGACGCCTTCGGCGCGAGGTTGCTCCGACCTCTACCGGTCTGTCAAGAGGCCGAAGAACGCCTGGCGTCCGAGGAAGCGGCTTCTTCGATGGTCGCCGTGTGGATGGCAACCGTATCCTCGACGCGCCGCGCGTAGCCGCCAGCGAGGAGGACGACGAGCGGCACACCGGCCTCGCGCACCGCGGCGATGACCGCGCGATCGCGGCGGCGCAGCCCTTCTTTCGTCAACCGCAGCCCGCCAAGTTGATCGTCTTCGTAGGGATCGGCACCAGCAAGGTAGAACACGCACTGCGGTCGATGGTCGATGACGTGAGGCAATGCGCCCGCGAGCGCGTGGAGATATGTGTCGTCGCGGACACCGTCGTTCAGGCCGATGTCCAGCGACCCGCGCGGCTTCCACATCGGATAGTTGTGCTGCTGGTGCATCGAGAAGGTGAACACGC
>DAIUKO010000202.1:0-6798 GCA_036848175.1 Vicinamibacterales bacterium
TCTCGAAGAGCGGCTCGTCGCGATCGACCTTGTCGCCGACTTTCTTGATCCAGCGAACGATCGTCCCCTCGGCGATCGACTCGCCCATCTGCGGCATGACGACATCAGTAGCCATACATCAACGATCCACAATCAATCCGCAATCCACCTATCAACGATCCACAATCAATCCGCAATCCCCATATCGACGATCGACAATCAATCCGCAATCCGCAATCCGCAATCACAAATGTATGGCCGCGCCGTGTACGGCATGCGCGGCCTCTCCCACCGCTTCCGCCATCGTCGGGTGCGCGTGGATCGTGCGGATCAATTCTTCAACCGTCGATTCGAGCCGCAGCGCCACGGTCGCTTCGGCGACGAGCTCCGTGGAGCGGAGCCCGATCATGTGGACGCCGAGCAGCTCGTCGTACTTCTTGCCGGCGACGATCTTCACGAAGCCGTCGGTTTCGCCGGCCATCTTCGCGCGGCCGAGGACGCCGAACGGGAACGTGCCGACGCGCACGTCGTAGCCGCGCTCGTTCGCTTCGCGCTCGGTCAGCCCGACGCTGCCGATTTCCGGATCGCAATAGGTGCAGCCCGGAACATGGTCGTAGTTCAAGGGCCGCGTCTCCTGACCGGCGATCCGCTCCGCGGTGATGATTCCTTCGGCCGACGACACGTGCGCGAGCTGCGGGTGTCCAGGGCCGCCCAGCGTGATGACGTCGCCGATCGCCGAAATGCCAGGCACGTTGGTTTTGTACTGCGCGTCGACCTTGATGTAGCCCTTCTCCATCTGCAGGCCGACGCCTTCGGCGTTCAGACCGGTGGTCACCGGCCCGCGGCCGGTCGCGACGAGCAGGTAATCCGCGTGCAGCGTCTGGCGGTTGCCGCCGGCGAGCTCGACGTCGATGTCGACGCCGTCTGCGCTCGCGCGCGCGGCGGTCGCCTTCGCGCCGGTGTGACTCGTGATGCCCTGCTTCCTGAACGACTTCTCGAGCTCGGCGGACACGGCTTCGTCTTCAATCGGCACGAGCCGCGGCAGCAATTCGAGGATGGTCACGTCGCTGCCGAATCGGCTGAAGATCGACGCGAACTCGACGCCGACGGCGCCGCCGCCCAGGATGACGATGCGCTTCGGTACTTCGCGCAGGCTCATCGCTTCGTCGCTGGTGATGATCCGCCGGCGATCGATCTCGATGCCGGGAACGCTGCGCGGCGCCGAGCCGGTGGCGACGACGATCTCGCGACGCGCGCTGAGCGTCTGTTTGTCCCCTTCGAACACGTCAACCTTTACCGGACCGCCGCCGTTGGAGGTGAGGCGCGCCGTTCCTTTGATCCAATCGATCTTGTTCTTCTTGAAGAGAAACTCGACGCCCTTGGTCAGGCCGTTGACGATGCGATCCTTGCGCGTCTGCACCTGGTTCATGTCGATCGCGACGGCCGCTGGTCCGACGACAAGACCCCAGTCCTTTGCGTGCTGCACGATCTTCAACGCGTGCGCATGCTCGAGGAGCGCCTTGGTCGGGATGCATCCCACCAACAGACACGTCCCGCCGAGCGCCTTCTGTTTCTCGACGACGGCGGTTTTCAAACCGAGCTGCGCGGCGCGGATCGCGGCGACGTAGCCACCGGTGCCGGCGCCGATGACGATGACGTCGTACTCGCCAGCCATGTCAGGACGTGACGCCGAACGGGATTCGGGACGTGCCGACGGCGTCGCCGGGCGCGCTCATCGCTTCAACGACGAGAGTGGTACGAATGCGGTCGCACCTCCGGCGATCGGCGGCACATCGGCACCGCTGCCGGCGGGTGCACTCGTCTCGGGATCGAGTCGATTGACGCGGGCGCGCAGCTGACCGTGCTCGTAGCGCAGTTCCCAGTACGACTCGGTCAATCGTTCGAGGCGCTTGGCGAGGCGGCGCGCTTTGGCGAGCGACGCCACAGCGACGAGAACGGCTGCGCCGGTGAGCACCCACTGGAAGGTCAACAAAACTCGTACCTTATCGAACGGCTTGCAACGGTGTCAACCGCCTGACACAATTACTCGCGTTTTGCCGGCATGAGTAACAAGCCGAAGTCCGTGCTGATCGTCGACGACGACGAAGGGATGCGCGACACGCTGACCGCGATTCTCAAGCGCGAGTACCGCGTCCTGCGCGTCTCGAGCGGCGAGGCCGCCCTCCCGATTCTCAATCGCGAAGACATCGATCTGATGCTGCTCGACGTCCGGCTGCCGGGCATCAGCGGCTTCGAGGTGCTGCGGATCGTCAAGGAGAACTACAGCCTCATCGAGGTCGTCATGATCTCGGCGATCAACGAGATCGAGACGGCGGTGCAGGCGATGAAGCACGGCGCGTATCACTACATCACCAAGGACTTCGACTACGACCAGCTGCGCTCGCTCGTGCGCAACGCGAGCGAGCGGCAGGATCTGAACCGGCAGGTGCTGACGCTGTCGGCGCAGGTCGCCGATCAGACCGAGCGCGAGTTCATCGTCGGTCCGAGCAAGATCACCCGCGACATCGTCGATCTGGTCCACAAGGTGGCGAAGCTGTCGGCGACGGTGTTGATCCTCGGCGAGAGCGGCACCGGCAAGGAGCTGCTGGCGCGTCTCATCCATCGCGAGGCCGGCGATGCGGACGCGCCGTTCATCGCCGTCAACCTCGCCGCCATCCCTCGCGAGCTCGCCGAGAGCGCGCTGTTCGGCCACGAGCGCGGCGCCTTCACCGGCGCGCACCGGCAGCAGCTCGGGAAGTTCGAGCTTGCATCGAACGGCACACTTTTTCTCGACGAGATCGGTGATCTCCGGCTCGACCTGCAGGCCAAACTGCTGCGCGCCATCCAGGAGGGCGAGATCGAGCGCGTCGGCGGAACCAAGCCGATCAAGACCGAATTTCGCCTGATCGCCGCCACCAACATCGATCTCGAAAAAGCGGTGAAGGACGGCCGGTTTCGCGAGGATCTCTTCTACCGAATCAACGTCATCCCCATCAAGCTCCCGCCCCTCCGCGAACGGACGGAAGACATCCCGCAGCTGGCCGAGTTCTTCCTGCGGCGCTACAACGCGCGCTTCCGGAAGAAGATCCAGGGCGTGACCGATTCGACGATGAACGTGCTGAAGAAGTACTGGTGGCCGGGGAACATTCGCGAGCTGGAGAATCTGATCGAACGCCTGGTCGCGGTCAGCGACAAGGACTACATCTCGGAAGAGGATTTACCCCTCGAGTTCCACTTCGCGCAGCTCGAGCCGCACGGCGCGCGTACTGACAGTCTTTTCGAGGATGCCACGAATACGTTCGAACGCAACTTCATCCTGCGCGCGCTCGAGAAATGCGGCTGGAATGTTACAGGAACTTCCGAATACCTTGGAATACCGCTGAGTACTTTGAAATATAAGATGGACAAGCTCGACGTCCGACAACTTGCGAAACGACTGCGCGGGGCATAGACCAGCTAAGAAATTGGCCACCCCGGCTAAGTCGTTGCCTCCCTGCCTTAATCACCTGATTCCCCTCTGCTAACCGTATAGGGACCGTGAAGGGGTAACGGTCCGGCGGTCAACTCGTTGTCTTTGCGTACTTTATGTCCGTCTTCTTCGTGCGCCAACGAGGGCCGAAACGTGGCCGTTTTTCGAACAAAAACGAGCGGTACGGTCACTCAGGCGCGGTGGCAGCCCCGTTGCACTTAGGTCAATTCGCCGACGTACGAATAACGATCTGACTACCAACAACCCGGCCCTGAACGAAAACCACCAGATGCAACCCTCGATGTTCAATCTTCGTGTGCCTCTTCCGGCGCGCGATGAAGTCTTCCTCATGAACACCTTGACCGACGCGCAGCTCGTCGTGTCATCGGATGTGGCGGCGCTGCTCGACGGTATCGGCGCCTGCCGCGTCGAATCGCTCGAGGGCGAAGCTCGTGAGGCCTTCGACCTGCTGTGGGACAACGGCTTCCTCGTTCAGGATCGCGCGGCCGATCGCGACGCGCTCGACCGTTATCTCGGCGAAGTCAAGAGCGATACGGCCGAGCTCAACGTCACGCTGCTCACCACACTTCAGTGCAATTTCGCGTGCGACTACTGCTTTCAGGGCGATCACGGCGACTACAATGAGCGCGCCGAGAAGATGTCGCTCGACACCGCGCAGCGCACGATTGCGTGGATGACGCGCGAGCTTGATCGGGTCAGGCCCGAGAAGTTCGTGCTGACGTTCTTCGGCGGCGAGCCGCTGCTGAATCTGCCCGTCATGTACGAAATGGCGGAGCGCATGTGGGAGGCCACCCAGGCGCGGCACGTCCCGATGTACGTCAACATCATCACCAACGGCCTTCTCCTCACGCCTGCGGTCGTCGATCGGATGCTGCCGTTCGGACTGAACGGCGTGAAGATCACACTCGACGGCGATCGCGACACCCACAACCGCATGCGGCCGCTGCGCGGCGGCCAGGGCACCTTCGATCGCATCATCGAGAACATCCGCCAGGTCGCGGGCCGCTGCCGCATCGCGGTCGGCGGCAACTTCGACGAGAGCTCGGTCGACAGCTATCCGGCGCTGCTCGAATTCATCAAACAGCAGGACTTCGCGGACAAGCTCTCGAAGGTGTTCTTCAAGCCGATCGTCCGCGCCGAACCGGTCTCGGCCAAGGGCATCATCCCGCTCAGGCCGATCGCGGCCAAGGACACGTTGAACGGCACGTGCATGACCTCGGTCGGCTCGGGCGCCGGCAAGGCGTGCGATTCGTGCAACGTGCTCGACGACAAGCTCACCTTCCTGCGCCAGGAAACCAAGCGCCTCGGCTTCCCGACGCACGACGGCGTGCACAACGGTCCGTGCCACGTGCACAAACAGCACGCGCACACGATCGGACCCGACGGATCGCTCTACGCGTGCCCCGGCTTCACCGGGCAGCTCGCGATGTCGACCGGGCACATCGACGACCGCCGCGACTCGTGGCGCGAGTCCGCCTCCGAACGTTTCATGCGACTCAGTCCGTGGAAAGAGTGTGGAGACTGCCCCTACATCCCGGTGTGTGCCGGCGGATGCGTGGCGGCCTCCTATTCGCAGCTCGGCGACATGAACTTGCCGACATGTCACAAGCGCAGCTTCGACTCGGCGCTCGTGTCGCTGGCGCATACCGCAGCCAGTGCGGCCTAGGAAAAAAGGAGAGCCCCATGACCATCAAAGTGATCAAGACTGCCTCGAACGTGAAACCGACCGGCTACTGCGTCCAGTTCGTCGACGATCCGCCTATCGCCAAGCGGTCCGCCGCGACGACCAAGAAGTAAGTGGATGATTCAGGGGCGCTGGCATCGGCGCCGGCACGGCTCGATCCAAGCGGCATACGCCGTCGGCGCTGTTGTTGCCGCGCTCGCGTGCATCGCTTCGTGCGGGCGTGATGCACCGCCGAGGACGGAGAACTTGTCCTCGGCCACGTTGCGTCTCGGCGTCAGCCAGGTCCAATCGTCCTTGAACAATCCGCTGGCGGGCCTCCGCCAGTTGATTCAGCTGCTCACCGTGGAAAGCCTCGTGCGACTCGACAACGACGGACGCCTGCTGCCGCAACTGGCTGATCGGTGGGCGCTTACCGACGGCGGCCGATCCGTCGTCGTGACGCTGAAGAGCGGCGTCAAGTTCCACGACGGCTCGCCGGTGAACCCGCAGACGCTGAGCGACGTGCTGCGCGATGCGCTTCGCGGCACGACTGGCCCGCTGTTCGAGGACATCGATCACATTCGCGTCGCCGGCGCCGACGCCGTCGAAATCGGCTTCAAGCGGCCGTCGCCGCTGCTGCTCGAGTCGCTCGAAGTCGTCGTCAAGAAACCGGGGCAGGCGATAGTCGCAACCGGCCCGTTCATTGTCGCGGTCGACAAGCCGACCGAACTGCGGGCGAACGCGGACTACTACCTCGGTCCGGCCAACATCCGCGAGGTGCAGATCGTGACGTTCCCGTCGGTGCGAACCGCGTGGGCCGAGCTGCTGCGCAATCGCATCGACATGCTGTACGAAGTCGGGCTCGATGCGTTCGATTCGCTGCAGAACTCGACGAACGTCGCCGTGTTCACCTACATCCGCCACTATCAGTTCCTGATAGCGTTCAACACCGAGCAGCCGGTGTTCCGTTCGAGCAAACTGCGGCGCGCGCTCAACCTGGCGATCGACCGGCAGGATCTCGTCCGGCAGGCGCTTGGCGGACACGGTGTCGCGTCATCGACTCCCATCAACGGGCAATACTGGGCGCTTGCCAGCGACGCCGCCGCCTTTCCGTTCGATCCGCAGCAGGCCGCGGCGGCGTTGGGCGGAGCGCGGGTTCGATTCACCTGTCTCGTGCCGACGGACCAGATCTACGAGCGCATCGCGCTTCATGTGAAGCGACAGCTGAGTGCGGTGGGCGTCGAGATGACGGTGCGATCCGTGACTCAAGATGAGCTGTTCGAGGCCGAACGCGCGCGAAAGTACGATGCGGTCCTCACCGAAGGTATCAGCGGCCCTTCCGTCCTGCGCTTGTATCAGGTGTGGAACTCGAAGAGTGAACTGAACCTCGGTGGGTTCGGCAACGCCTCGGTCGACAAGGCGCTCGAACGCGTTCGCTACGCGGAGACCGAAACCGATTTCCGCCAGCGCGTGGGCGCACTCCAGCAGGCGTTCGTCGACGATCCACCGGCGATCTTCCTGGCCTGGAGCGAACGGCTCCGCGCGATCAGCAAGCGGTTCGTCGTGCCAACGCCGCCGCCCGGGCGCGATGTGCTGGCGACGGTTCGCCTGTGGACTCCGCGGACCGATGAGAGGGTTGCCAGCCGGAACTGACGATCCCATGCCG
>DAIUKO010000202.1:6898-13746 GCA_036848175.1 Vicinamibacterales bacterium
TGGACTCCGCGGACCGATGAGAGGGTTGCCAGCCGGAACTGACGATCCCATGCCGATGAGAGTTCGCCGCATCGCGTTCCGGTTCGCGCTCCTCCTGGCGCTGGCGGCGGTCGTGCCGCTCCTCGCCTACGGTGTGGTTTCCATCTGGTCGCTGCAGCGCGGCACTCGGGATTCGGTCATCGTCGGCAACCAGAACGTCGCCACGCGCGCCGCCGAGGAAATCCACCGCTACGTCGCCTCCCACGCCGACGTGCTCAAGGCGCTCGCCGCCGACCTCCAGGACACCGGTCTCGAGACGTCGCAGAAAGATCGGATCCTCAAGAACTACGTCCTGCAGTTCCGCGAATTCCGCGAAATCACGCTCTTCGACGAATCGGGCGCGACCATCGCCTCGAGCCGCGTCGGCCAGGCGCGCGTCGCCATCCCCAAGGATGCGAAGCTGTCGCTCCAAGGCGTGCTGATGTCGCCGATCCGCGTCGACGACGACCTGCTGCCCACCGCCACGTTCGGCATCCATCTTCTGAAACTGAATCAGCCCGCCGGCTGGCTGGCCGGCGAGTTCAGCCTCGAAGAGATGTGGCGCATGGTCGATCAGATCCGCATCGGCGAGAGCGGCTACGCGATGGTCATCGCGCCGGGCGGCGACCTCATCGCCCACGGCAATCCCGACAAGAAGGCGCTCGTCGCCCAGACGCGGAACATGTCCGACAATCCGCTCCTCGGCGTGGTTCGCGGCCCGAACGAGCCAGGCCCGCTGTTCCGCGAATACAACGACGAGGATGGCCGGCGGCAGCTCGGCGTCGCCGCCAACATCCCCACGCTCGGCTGGACCGTCGTCGTCGAGCAGCCGACCGACGAAGCGTTCGCCAGCGCCAAACAGCTGCAGCGGCAGCTGACCGTCGCCATCGCCCTCGCGCTCTTCGGCATGGTCGTCGTCGGCTTCATCTTCAGCCGCCGCTACTTCATCAAGCCGATCCACGCGCTGCGCCGCGCGACGCACGACGTCGCGGCGGAAGGCCGGCTCGAGACGCGCGTCGACATCCGCACCGCGGACGAGTTCGCCGAGCTCGGCGAGTCGTTCAACACGATGGCCGATCGGCTGATCGAACTGCAGGAAGACGTCAAGCGCAAGGAGCGCCAGGCGATGTTCGGCCGCGTCGCCGCCGGCCTGGTCCACGACCTCGCGCACCCGGTCCAGAACATCGGCAACAGCACCCGGCTGCTGCTGCGCGACGACGTCGATCCCGAGACGCGCGACATGTTCAAGAAGACCATCGAGCGCGAGCTCGCGACGCTCAAGCGCTTCATGGACGATCTGCGGCACGTCGTCAAGCCGAAGCCGATCGAGCGCTTCGCGATGGAAGTCAACGGATCGGTGCAGGAGATCGTCGACTCGATGCGCACCGAAGCGGAGCGCAACGGCATCGCCATCGAAGCGGCCTATACCGACGCGCCGCTGACCATCGAAGGCGATCGCTTCGCGCTCGGCCGCGTCTACCGCAATCTGATCACCAACGCGATTCAGGCGACCCAACCCGGCGGCCGCGTCAGCATCTCGACGGCCCGCGTCGGCAATCGCGTCGAGCTGACGTTCGCCGACACCGGCTCGGGCATTCCGTCGGAGCGGCTGAACGCGATCTTCGACGACTTCGTGACCACGAAAACCCGTGGCCTCGGCCTCGGCCTGGCGATCTCCAAGCGGATCGTCGAACAGCTCAACGGCACGATCACCGTGCAGAGCGAGGTCGGGCGAGGCACATCATTCACCCTGCGGTTCCCGGCGCGCGACGATCTGTCCGCGCAGGCCGCAGCGAGCTGAGGCCGGCATGACCGGAGCGGCGACTGAAAGTGAGGAGGCTGGAATGTTCCGAACGCTCGTCAAGACCGACGCACTGGCCGTCGAGGATCAGACAGTCGCGGTGCGGTATTTCGAGGTGCGCACGCTGCGCGGCGCACGGCGCTACAGCGCGGAGATTCTGCTCGCCCCGAACGATCGGATCATCATCGACGACGACTCGGTGACGAACCTCGAGACGCGGGCGACGCGCCTGGTTCCGGCGACGCTGTACAGCCGGCTGCTCGCCGCGCGCGCCACCGCGGCCTAGTCGACGGTCAGGAACTCGATTCGGGAAGTGGCCCCACGGGAGGGTGGGCGACGGAAGTCGCCGCCGCGCCACTCTCGACCAGCAATGTCGGCGTCACGGGGTGTGGGGAACGCGGAGGGAGCTTACTTCCGCGGCAGCACCGCGTCTTTGAGCTGCTTGGCGATTCTCGCCTTCACGACGGTCTTCGCCGGAATCTTGATCGCTTCGCCGGTCGCCGGGTTCCTGCCCATGCGCGCCTTGCGCTTCTGCACCACCAGCTTCACCATCCCGGGCAATACGAACTCGCCCGAGCGCTTCAGCTCTTTTTCGGCCAGCGCCGTCAGCTCGTCGAAGTACTCGCGGGCCTGGGTCCGCTTCACTTCGAAGCGCTCGGCGAAGTGCGAAAAGAGCTCGGATTTGCCCATCCTGCGGGCGTCTGCCATCGGCGTTCTCCCTCACGTGACGCGCGTCATTCGTCACCGCGGATCCTCGCGCGCGCAGCGCTGACCGCGGTTTCGCTTGCGAAAAACGCCGTATCCTAGCGCGCCCTTCTCGCCAGTGTCAAACCGCGCTCAGCGCGAAACCAGCGTTTTTGGGCGGGAATGCTAGAATTTTCACGGCCATGTCAAGCTCGACGATCGAGACGTTTCCCAATCCGCGACCGGAGCGCGACTACGAGATCGCGATTCACTGTCCCGAGTTCACGTCGCTCTGCCCGAAGACCGGTCTGCCCGATTTCGGCGAGATCCGCATCACCTACGTGCCCGACGAGCTGTGCATCGAGCTGAAGTCGCTCAAGTATTACATCATCGAGTTCCGCAATCGCGGCATCTTCTACGAGCACGTCACCAATCAGATCCTCGACGACCTCGTCGGCGCCATTCACCCGCGCCGCATGACGGTGGTCGGCGATTTTTCCGTGCGCGGCGGGATCAAGACGAGCGTGACCGCCGCCTACGCCAAACCGTGACGCCCGATCCGATCCGAATCCCGATCGAAGCCGAGATCGATCTGCATGCGTTCGCGCCGGCCGACATTCGATCGGTGGTCGAGGAATACATCACGGCGGCCGCCGAGGCGGGGTTGCGCGAGGTGAGGCTGATTCACGGGCGCGGTCGAGGGGTGCAGCGCGGCATCGTCCAGGCTGCGCTCGAGCGTCATCCGCTGGTCGTGGCGTTCGCCGACGACACGGCGTCGCACCTGGGCGCGACGCTCGCCACGCTGCGAGTCGATTCGCACCGTTGACGAAAAGACCCTAATTGGTTGCGGGTTTGAGATAGAGACGATCGCCGACGCGAACATCGTGCGCGCGCAGCTCGCCCGCCGGCAATTCGATCACCCGCCGCGCGCGCCACGCGGCGGCCATCCGCCACGGCCCCAGGTCGCGCACCATCCGGACGACGCACCCGTTCCGATCCACGAACACCACGTCGATCGCGAATCGCATGAAGGCCGTGTGCACGGCGAGGCACGGCGAAATCAGCAGCGCGGAGCCCGAATCGAGGTGGTCGCGGCCGAGCAGGCCGCGGTTGCGGGTCGCGCGCGTATCGGCAATCTCGACGTCGCGTGCGACCACCGCCTTGGTCCGTTCGTTGATGAGCATCGATTAGAAAACGCCGGGCACCAGATGCCAGGCGACGCGCTGGCAGTACGTCTGATACGCGACGTCGGTGCTCAGCACACGCTCTTCGATGAGCGCGCGCACGATCAGCGCACAATCGGCGATCGCGACGATGACCAGGTTGTACGCCGTCGGCTGCGCGACGAGGAAGGCGATGTGGGTGATGAGATAGCCCGCGTAGATCGGATGGCGGACGAACAGATACGGCCCGCGCATGACGACGCCGCGGTTGGCCGGAACGATGCCGAAGCTGCGGCCGAGCGTCATCTTGCCGCCGATGACGATCAGCAGCCCGATCGCCGACACGATCGCGGTGACCATGTCGGGGAGCAGGCCAGGCACGTGTGCCGCCCGCAGGAGCGGCGGCCCGGCGATCGACACCGTCGTCGCGACGGCGGCGGCCGTCGATCGATCGATGATCCGCGCCCGGCGCCGAATCACGGTCAGCACCACGATCAGCGATTCGCTGACCAGCAGGAGCAGACCGGTGATATGGCCGGTGCGCATGAAATCGCCGAGCAGGTTGATCGACAACAGGACGAACAGCCCGCCGACGAGCGCGCGCGCCGCCAGATCGCGCACCGTCTCACGCGACATGCCCACCCTTCTTTCCCTGATGGAGTCCGTCTTCGGCCGAATCGGCCGCGACGAAATACGATGCGCAGGCGCGGTCGAGCAGCTCCCGCGTGATCGTCGGCGTGATGCCGCGGTAGCGGCAGAGCGCGATGACCTGGTCGAGGAGATCGCGCGGGTGGCAGGCGCGCAGCGACCGGCCGGCCGGCCGATAATGCCGCCGCTGCAGATAGGCCACCATCACCTTGTGGAACGGAATCTGGTGCCGTTTGCAGTTCATCTCGAAGATCCGCGTGAACTGCTCGACGCTCGGATCCTCGATCGGAATCTTGTAGGCGATGCGGCGCAGGAACGCTTCGTCGGCGAGCGACGCCGGCGGCAGGTTGGTCGCGAACACCGTCAACACGTCGAACGGCACCTGAATCTTCTTGCCGGTGTGCAGCGTCAGGTAGTCGACGCGGCTCTCGAGCGGCACGATCCAGCGGTTCAGGAGATCCTGCGGCCGCATCCGCTGACGGCCGAAGTCGTCGACCAGGAACACGCCGCCGTTCGCCTTCAACTGGATCGGCGCTTCGTAGAACTTCGACAACGGGTTGAACGTGAGGTCGAGCATGTCGAGCGTCAGCTCGCCGCCCACCATCACCACGGGACGCTTGATGCGCACCCACCGGCGGTCGCGCGGAGCCGCCGCGAGCAGGCTTGGCGTGTCCGATTCCACTTCCAGCGATTCGTGGTTGATCGGATCGAACATCGTCATCACGTGGCCTTCGATGTCGATGGCGTGCGGGATGAACATGTCGCCGCCGAGCGTGCGGCCCATGCCTTCGGCGAGCACCGTCTTGCCGTTTCCAGGCGGTCCGTAGAGGAACACGCCTTTGCCCATGTTGACCGCCGGGCCGAGCTGCTCGAGCACCTCGTCGCCGACGATCAGATGCTGGAATCCCTGGCTGAGGCGGTCGTGATCGATATAGCCGCGGGCCTCGCGCAGCTCACGCATGTAGCGGACATACGCCGCCAGCGTGACCGGCGCGGGACCCGCGTACTGATTGACCTCGTGGTACTGCAGCGCGCGATCGCGTCCGAGGTCAGTCAGCGCATAGCGAAACGCCGCGGTGCCCGATCCGGAGGCGCCGCGGACTTCGATGAGCCGCTCCGCGCGCAGGCGCTCGATGAGCGGCTCCAGAATCGTGTAGGGCAGGCGCATCCGCTCGGCCAGGTTGTGCCCGCTCGACTCGCCGGTGAACAGCGTCTTGATGATCAGCTGCTCGATGTGATCGACCGCGAGGCCGGTTTCCTCGACGGTCCGCGGGACCACGGGGGTCCCGGAGACCTTCGCCATGTCGAAGACCGACGCGCTTGCTGTAGCCATGGGTGTCATTTCTGCGCCATCGGTACGAGAACCTGCATGAACTTGATCGCGGCCGGGCCGATCGAGACGACCCAGATCGCGGGGAAAATACAGAACACCAGCGGGAACACCATCTTGACGCCGGTCTTCGCCGCCGCTTCTTCTGCACGCTGGCGGCGCTTGGTCCGCACCGTGTCCGAGTGCACGCGCAGCGACTGTGCGACGCTGGTGCCGAACTTATCGGTCTGGACGAGCATCGCGACCAGCGACGAGACGTCGTCGACGCCGGTGCGATCGGCGAGATTGCGCAAGGCTTCGACGCGGGCCTTGCCGGCGCGCAGCTCGAGGTTGATCAGCCGGAGCTCATCAGAGAGGTCCGGATGCGCAAAGGCGAGCTCCTCGCCGACGCGTTGAATCGCCTGGTCGAGGCCGAGGCCCGCTTCGACGCTGACCACGAGCAGGTCGAGCACGTCAGGCAGACCGAGCCGAATGCGATGCTGCCGCTTCGCGGCCAGCCGTCCGAGGACCATCGACGGCGCGATGTAGCCGACCGCGCATCCCGCCAGCGCAATCATCACGTTCGGACGGATGATCACGCCGGTCGTCAGCACGAAGAACACGCCGGCGGCGACGGCCAGACGCAAACCGAAGAACGCGACGAGCGCTTCGCGGCTGCGGTATCCGGCGTAGATGAGCTTTTGCTGCAGCTTGCCCATCTCGGACACCGACTTCGGCGCCATCGCACCCATGCGCTTCAACGCGGCGACGATGGCCTGTTCGTAGCCGCGATCCACCTCGACCGGCTTCTCGGGCGCGCCGGTGACTTCGCCGAGGCGCCGGCCGATCGCCCCGGCATCGCCCGGCGCCAGCGCGAGCGAGGCCGCGACGACGACGAGCGACGCAAACGCAAACGCGAGAACAATCAGCATCGTCACGGCTACACCTCGATCTTGATCACTTGGCGGATCCAGATGAATCCGACCGTCTGCATCACGATCGCGCCGACGAGCATCATCTGACCCATGCGCTCGCGGAAGAGCAGATTCATGTGGTCGGGGTTGATGAACGAGAGCGCGATGCCGAGCGCCGCCGGCAGCGCCAGCAGGACGTATCCCGTGAACCGCCCGTGAGCGGTGTGGACGCGAATCTGCCGGCGGATCTTGAAGCGCTCGCGGACGACGTGCGCGAGGTTGTCGAGAATCTCGGCGAGGTTGCCGCCGGT
>DAIUKO010000203.1:0-9272 GCA_036848175.1 Vicinamibacterales bacterium
ATCCTCGACGTCACGCTGCCGCGCAAGAACGGCTTCGAGGTGTGCCGCGAGCTGCGCGCGCGCGCCAACCCGACGCCGGTCGTCATGCTCACCGCGCGCTCGCAGGAAACCGAGAAGGTCCTTGGCCTCGAGCTCGGCGCCGACGACTACATCACCAAGCCGTTCAGCATCACCGAAGTCCTCGCGCGGGTCCGCGCCGTCCTGCGCCGCGCCGGCGGCCGGCCCTCCGGACTCGAAACTTGCCGGATCGGCGACGTCGAGATCGACTTCCGGACGCACCAGGCGCACCGCGCCGGCCAGCGCATCGATTTCACGGCGCGTGAATTCGATCTCCTCCGCTACTTCGTCGCGCATACCGGCCAGGTCGTCACGCGCGAGCAGATCCTCAATCAGGTCTGGGGCTACGAGGAATCACCCACCACGCGGACGATCGATAACTTCGTCGCGAAGCTGCGGCAGAAGATCGAGCGATCGCCGCACGAACCCGAGCACATTCTCACCGTCCACGGCGCCGGCTATAAATTCGTCGGCTAGCATCCGTCCGGGGTGGCTTTCAGGGCCGCCCGGGCCGATCAACTTTCTCCGCGATACTCTCGTCTAAGGTTACCTAGATAATCATGGTATCGCCGAATGGCTGAGAGCACGTCCGAACTCCTCCACGGGACGCTCGAAGCGCTGGTTCTCAAGACGCTGGCAGGCGGACGGTTGCACGGCTACGGAATTGCCCGGGCGATCGAGGACGCGACGGAGGGCGTTGTCGCCGTGGAAGAAGGGTCGTTGTATCCCGCGCTGTATCGCATGGAGCGCAAAGGGCGCATTGAAGCCGAATGGGGCGTCTCGGAGCTCGGCCGCCGTGCCAAGTTCTATCGGCTCACGCCGCGCGGACGGAAAGAACTGACGGCGCAAACCGCCGAATGGGCGCGCTTCTCCGCCGCGATCTCGAAGGTGCTTCTGAGTGCCTAGCCGGTTCTCGCGATGGCCGTTCAAGCCGCGCCTCGACGACGAAGTCGACGAGGAGATCGCCTTCCATCTCGAGATGCGGACGCGCGAGTACATCGAACGCGGACTCGATCCGGCGGCGGCGCGAGGTGAAGCCGAGCGGCGATTCGGCGATCTGCGGCGCATGCGATCCACGCTTCGTACGCTCGGGCATCGAAGAGATGAACACATGAAACGGACTCAGTACGTCGCAGAGCTGTGGCAGGACCTGACGTTCACGGCGCGGCAGCTGCTCAAGAACCGCAGCTTCGCCGCCATTGCCATCCTGACGCTCGCCCTCGGCATCGGCGGGACGACGGCGATCTTCAGCGCGCTCTACGCCGTCGTGCTGCAGCCGATTGCGCTCCGCGATCCGGAGCGGCTGGTGCTCGTGGCCGAGACGTTTCAAGGAGCGCCCGGCGGCGTCTCGGTCGGCAACTATGTCGACGCGACCGCCGCGACACGGACCTTCGCGGGCCTGGCCGCCGAGCAGAACGCGAGCTTCAACCTGTCGGACGGCGTGACGCCGGAGCGGATTGTCGGCGCCCGCGTCTCCGCCAATTACTTCGATGTCCTCGGCGCCGCGCCGGAGATCGGCCGTACCTTCACGCCCGCTGAAGATCGTCCCGGCAGCGAAACCGTCGTCGTCCTCAGCCACCGGTTCTGGACGCGCCGCTTCGGCGCGAGCCCGCAGGTCATCGGGCAGACAGTACGCATGAACGGCGCGACCTACTCGATCGTCGGCGTCATGCCCGCGTCGTTCGATCTCACCGCCGACAGCGACGAGCTGTGGGTGCCGATCGCCTTCACGCCGGCGCAGCGGGCGATGCACGACGAGCACTTCCTGAACGTCTACGGACGGCTGCGGCCCGGCGCAGCGCGCGAGCAGGCGCTCTCCGAGCTGAACGCGATCGCGATGCGCGTGCGCCGCGAGTTCCCGCGCGATGCGATCGATCTGACGTTCATGATCGTACCGTTCCGCGATCAGTTCGTCGGCGACTACCGCACGCGGCTGCTCGTGCTCCTGGCCGCGGTCAGCGTCGTGCTGCTCATCGCCTGCGGCAACGTCGCCAACCTGCTCCTGGCCCGCGGCTCGACCCGCGGGCGCGAAATCGCCGTGCGGACCGCGCTCGGCGCCGGACAATGGCGCATCGTCCGCCAGCTGCTCACCGAGAGCGTGGTCCTTGCGCTGATCGCGGCTGCTGCCGGTCTGCTGTTGGCGCGATGGGCGATTGCCACCGTCGTCGCCTTCAGTCCACCCGGCGTGCCGCGGCTCGAGCAGGCACACATCGATCCGGTGGTGCTCGCCTTTGCGATCGTCCTTGCACTCGCAAGCAGCGTGTTGTGCGGCATCGCACCGGCGCTGCGGCTGGCGCGCGCGCCGGGCCGAGACATCCAGTCGGGGCTGCGCGACGGCGGCCGCGGCGTGACCGGCGGCGGTCTCCGCGACCGGCTGCGAAGCGGCCTCATCGTCGCCGAAGTCGCGTTGTCGTTGCTGCTGCTCTTCGGCGCCGGCCTGTTGATTCGCAGCGCCGTCGCCCTGCAACGGGTCAATCTCGGCATCGATCCGACCGGCGTCCTCACCGCACGCTTCACGCTGCCCGAAACGACCTACGGCGATCCGCGGCGCGAGTCGGAAGCGCTGCGGCGAATCAATGAGGCGGCGTCGCAGATTCGCGGCGCGTCGGCCGCGGCGGTCACGTCGTTCGCGGCGATGGGCGGTGGCGGCGGCACGAACGGTCTCGTTCCGGAAGGCGCCTCGTTCGACATCAGAAGCGCGATCCCGAGCGTGCTGCGGCTCACGACGCCCGGCTTCTTCGCCGTCATGCAGACGCCGATCGTGAAGGGGCGCGGATTCTCGGAACACGATCGCGCCGGCGGGCAGAAGGTGATGATCGTCAGCGCGGCGCTCGCGGCACGCGCGTTTCCGGGACAGGATCCGATCGGCAGGCGCATCGCGTGCTGCGAGCCCGGCCCGAACGGCGGGCCAGACTGGAAAATCGTGATCGGCGTCGCAGGCGATATCCGGTCGCGCGGTCCGGCCGTCGAACCGCGGCCGGAATTCTATCTGCCGATGGCTCAGGCGCCTGACGATGCGTGGCGCTGGTTCCGAACCTTCTATGTCGTCGTGAAGTCGAGCGGCGATCCGTTGGCGAGCATCGAGCCGCTGCGCGCGGCGATGGCGTCCGTCGATCCCGACGTGCCCCTGTTCGACGTCCGCACGATGAATCAACGGCTCGCGGGATCGCTCGCCGTGGCGCGCTTCAACACCCTGCTCCTGTCGATTCTCGGCGGGATCGGTCTCCTGCTCGCGGCCTCGGGGATTTACGGCGTGATCGCCTACTTCGTCACCGCGCGGCGGCAGGAGATTGGCGTGCGGATCGCGCTCGGGGCATCACCGGGTATGGTTGTCCGCCTGGTGCTCGTCCAGGCGCTGCGGCCGGTCGCGCTCGGAACGGCGATCGGCATCGGCAGCGCGGCCATCGCCGGTCGCGCGCTCTCCGGACAGCTCTTCGGTGTCACGCGCACCGATCCCTTGACGATGGCCGCGGTCGTCGCGACACTCATCGGCGTGGCGCTCGTGGCGAGCGCCGTCCCGGCGCGGCGCGCGGCCGCAGTCGATCCGACGCGCGCGCTGCAATCAGAATAGTCGTTGGTCACACGAGCTGAAGCCCGAGCAGCCGCGCCGCGTTCAGACCGTAAATGCCGGCGCGCTGCTGGTCGGTGACCGGCAGCTTCCCGATCGCGTCGAGCATCGACGGGATGCTGCCGATCTGATGCGGATAGTCGCTGCCGGCGAGGATGTGATCGGCGCCGGCGAAGTCGATCGCCAGCTTCAGCGCGCCCTGATTGAAATTCACCGTGTCGTAGTAGAAGCGCTTCAGGTACGTGCTCGGCGGACGGTCGATGTGGGCGCGGCAATCCTTGAAGGCGTGAAAGCCGCGATCGAGCCGCTCGGCGAGATACGGAATCGCGCCGCCGAGATGACAGAGCGCCCACCGGATCCGCGGATAGCGCTCGGCGACGCCGCTGAACACGAGCGAGGCGGCGGCCAGCGTGGTGTCAAAGAGAAACCCGACGAGCGGCATCAACCAGTACTCCTGCATCATGTCGACGTTGACCGGATGCGCGGGGTGAATGTAGAGCACGGCCTCGCGATCGTTTGCCGCTTCGTAGATCGGCCAGTAGCGCGCGTCGCTCAACGCGACGCCGTTGATGTTGCTGAAGAGCATCGCACCGCGCAGACCGAGCTCGTTCGTGGCGCGCTCGAACTCGCGCAGCGATGCCGGCGGATCGTTGAGCGGCAGCGTCGCGAGCGCGGTGAAGCGATCGCCGCGCAGCTCGATCGCTTCCCGGAACTCGTCGTTGACCAGCGACGCCAGGCGCGCGGCTGTTGCCGGCGACTCCACGTGCGTCCCGGGCGTGGTCAGCGTGAGGAGCTGCATGGCGACGCCGTGTTCGTCGAGGACCTCTTCGCGATACGCGAGATCGCGATGCCCGCGCACCGCGACGTTGTAGTCCCCCGGATAGTGGAGGTTCGGGTTGCCGTCGCTATCGATCGTCACCCTGATGCTGCTCTGCCCCGACTGCAGCGCCTGCATGTATTTCGGCGGATAGTAGTGATTGTGAAAATCGACGACGGCCATTGGACGATCTCCAGAGGTAGTAGACGGGAAGTCCCGCGACGACGAGGCCGAGACCCGAGATCGCGTTGCGCGGGTCGGAGGCGATCTGATTGATGACCATCGCCAGGCAGATCAGCGCGAACAGCGCCGGGGCGATCGGAAATCCCCACGCGCGAAACGCCGCCGCGTAGCCGCGCCGGCGGCGCAAGGCGATGGTGCCGAGCGCGAGCGCGGCGAAGAAAATCCACTCGGTGTAAATCACGCGAGAAACGATCGTCCCGTACGTGCCGGTCAGTACCAGCACCGACGACCAGGCGCCCTGCGCGACGATGGCGAGATACGGCGTGCGGAAGCGCGGGTGCACCGCGCCCATCCACGTGAACAGCAGCCCATCGTCGGCCATCGCGTAGTAGACGCGCGGTCCGGCGAGGATGATGCCGCTGGTCGCGCCGAGCGACGACACGATCACCAGAACCGAAATCGCCGACGCCGCGGCAGGGCCCGCGGTGGCCGCCGTCGCATCGAATGCGATGTGGGTCGAGGCCAGGACGCGATCGAACGGCAGCACGAGCAGGTAGGCGCCGTTGAGCAGCAAGTAGACGACGACGACGATCGCCGTCCCAACCATCAGCGCGCGTGGAATCGTTCGTTCGGCGTCGCGCGTTTCCTCGGCAGCGTACGTCACCATGTGCCAGCCGCCGAATGCAAACAACCCGGCGACGAGACCGCGGAAGAATCCCGACGCGGTGATCGCGCCCGCCGCCGCCGGCGCATGCAGAGTCCCCAAGCCGAGGAGCAGGGCGAGCAGCACGCCGATCGCGGCAATCTTGGTGATCGTCAGTCCCGTCTGCACCGCGCTGCCCGGACGCACTCCGACGTAGTTGATCGCGGAGAGCAGGACAATCCCGCCGACCGCAGTCAGCCGAATCCCGAGATCGCCCATCGCCACGATCGTCGCGACGTAGCGCGCGAACACCATCGCAATCGCCGCGATGATCCCGGAGTGCATGCTCCAGAACATCGCCCAGCCCCAGAGAAATCCCGCGGCCGGCGAAAACATCTCGCGCAGGAACACGTAGACGCCGCCGGTTCGCGGATACGCCGAGGCGAGCTCGGCGCAGATGCTCGCGCCGAACCACGTCAGCGCGCCGGCCGCGATCCACACGAGAACCATCCCGCCGAAGCTCGGCACCGCGCGGCTCACTTCCGACGGCTGCACGAAGATCGAGCTGCCGACGATCGTGCCAACGACCATCGCGATGGCCTGCACGAGACCGATCGATCGCGTGAACTTCATGAACGCGCGTATAGCTTATACTCGCGCCCGAATCCGCGACGGACGGAGGCTGTTGATGGCGAGAGTGTGCTCGAGCGCTGTGTTGATCGCCTTCCTGATCGTGGGCGCCGACTCGCCTGGCACGCTGTCGGTCGCGTCAGAACCTGCCGGGGCCGCCGTCTACGTCGACGGACAGTACGTGGGACGCACGCCGACCGACGTGAAGAATCTGCTTCCCGGCGATCATCGCATCCGCCTCGTCAAGGACGGCTTTCTCGAAAACGGACGCATCGTGAACGTCGCGGCCGGAAAAACCGCTACCCTGCAGGTCCGGCTCACTGCGCGCAGCGAATCCGATGCGCTTCCTCAGGGACAACCCGGCGGCGGCATCAGCAGTGGAGGAGGCGGCGGCGGCATTTCGAAGAAGTGGATCTGGATTGGCGCGGCCGCGGGAGGAGGGGCCGCTCTCACCGCCTGGCTTCTACGAAGCCACATCGACAGCATCACCGCGTCGCCGGCGACCGGACTCCAATCATCGACGTCGATCGCGTTCACGGCCACCGGCGTCAGCAGCGACGCTTCATTGATGTGGGACTTCGGCGACGGCAGTACGTCGACCGAACGCAATCCCACGCACATTTACCGAACCTCGGGCACGTTCACCGCAAAATGCACCGTGAGCGGTTCCAGCGCGACCACGACGGTCACAGTCAAGAGCCTCACCGGAACCTGGCGCGGCAACGTTCCAGGGACGACGCCCGTTGTCGGCACGCTCGTGCTGACCCAGACCGACACGGCCATCAGCGGCACCTTCTCTGATCCAGTGTTTGGTCCGGGCACGATCACTGGCCAATCGCAGGTGCGAACGACATCGCCGCGGGTGACGATTCAGATCCGTCAGACGGGCTTTGATCCGTTCACCTTCACGGGCGAACCGTCAGCCGACATCAACACCATCGTCGGCGTCCTGAACCAATCGGGATTCAACAACGATCCGTTGACGATCACGCGGCAATGACCAGCCGGTGTTCGACGGTGATGCTGTCGGCGACGCTGCTGCTTGCCGCCGCGTCGACCGCGAAGCTGTTCGTTTCGTCGGATCCCGTCGGCGCGACGGTTTACGTGGACGGAAAACGTGTCGGACAAACACCTTTCGAAGTGAAGAACGTGCCGGCTGGCGATCATCGCGTGCGTCTGACCAAAGACGGTTATCTCGAAAACCAGCGCGTGGTGACGGTCGGCGCCGGACGAACGCGCAGCGTTCACGTGCAGTTGACCGCCAACCCGGTCGGTTCAGACGGGCAGACCAGCAGCACCAACACCGGCGGCGGCAGGAAATGGCTGTGGCTCGGTCTTGCGGCCGGCGGCGCCGCGGCGACTGCGGTGATCCTGTCGAACAGGAATCGTGCTCCGACGGTGAGCGCCGTCAGCGCCACACCCGCCACCGGATTGATGGCCGGCACCGTCATCACGTTCACCGCTTCCGCCAGCGACGACGATGGCGATTCGTTGACCTACACCTGGGACTTCGGCGACGGCAGCAGTTCCTCCACCGGCGCGTCGGCGACGCATGTCTACACCACGGCGAATGCCTTCACGGCGAAGGTGACCGTGAGCGACGGCAAGAAGGACGTCAGCGGCACGACGTCTGTCACCATCAAGACTCTCGCCGGCACGTGGCGCGGCACATTGGGCGGCACCGCCGAAACGTTCGTCTTCACTCAGTCGAGCGGCACTCTCGGCGGAACGTTTTCCGACATGTTCGGCGGGGGCACGCTGTCCGGGACCGTGACGACAACGCCGCCGCGCGTCCGCGTGAACATGACGCCGTCCGCGTTCCCCACACTCATCTACACCGCCGATCCGACCGGCGACGTCAACGCGCTCAACGGCGTCGTGAACGGCGGTTCGTTCGTCGGCACGGCGATGACGCTGACGAGGCAATAGCACACATCGAGGCGTGACACTCATGATGCGCATCCGCACGACCGTCGCACCGTTGGTTGTTCTTCTGTACGCGACCCTGGCCACGCTCGGCGCTCAGAGCCCGCCGCTCCTGACTCTCGAGCAGGCGGTGAGCGAAGCGCTCGTGAAGAACGAGCGGATGCTCAATCAGCACGACAACCTCGAGCAGTCCGCGCTCGGCGTGCGCCTCGCGCGCAATACGTTTCAGCCGAAGGTCGTGCCCAACGTGCTCGGCTCGTTCGGACGCACCGACATCAACAGCCAGACCTATCGCGTGGACGTGACCCAGAAATTCACCACCGGCACCGAGGCGCGCTTCGGGATCGGCACGTCGACGTCGCAGATTCCGGGCCTGCCCGGCGCGTCGGGCCCCGACGACATTCACTTCTACAACGCCGACACGACGCTGGCTCTGAGCCAGCCGCTGCTGCGCGGGTTCGGGTCGAGCGTCGCGCGCTACTCGCTGACGAGCGCCGAGCTCCGCCGCGATGACGCCAATCGCCAGCAGATCCTCACCGAGCAGCAGGTCGCCCTCGAAGTCGCGTCGGCGTACTACCGCGTCGTGGCGCAGCAGGCGATTGTCGACGTCGCCAGGACGAGCCTCGATCGCGCGCGAAGGCTGCGCGATGCCTCTGAGGCGAAGCTCGATGCCGGTCTGGTCTCGCAGCTCGACGTGCTGCGCGCCCAGCAGCTCGTCTCCCAGGCGGAGATTCAGCTGTTCGACGCGCAGTCGGCGGCCGACGATGCCCGCGATCGGCTGATGTTCGCCATGGGCCGAACCACCGTGGAACCGTTCGTCGTGCCGTCCGACATTCCGCGAACCAGCGATCAAATCGACGTCGATGCTGCCGTCGGCATGGCCGTTTCGAATCGGCTCGATCTGAAGAGCCTGGTCGCGAGCGGCAGCGAAGCGGAGGACCGCTTGAAGTACACGCGCAACCAGCTGCTGCCCCAGGTCGACGTCAATTTCCTGCTCACGCGCCGGGAGACCGCCGACAGCTTTCAGAACAGCTTCGGCCTCGATCGATTCCGGTTCGCGACCTTCATCAACATCTCGACGCCGATCGATCGGACGCCGCAGATCGTCGAGTACCAGAACGCGCTCATCGATCGCGATCGACGCAAGCGCGACGCCGATACGCTCAGGCGCCGCATCGCCGACGATGTCAAGCGTGCCATTCGCGAGCGGGATCGCCTGGAGCGGACGCTGCTCGCGGCCGGCACCAGCGTCGACATCGGACGGAAAGAAGTCGAGGTCGCGCAGCTGCGCTACGAGCGCGGACTGTCGAACAACCTCGATGTCGTGACGGCGGAGAGCAATCTGCTGACGCTCGAGAGCCGGCGCATCGCCACCCTCGCCGATGCGGCGGTGGCGCGGCTCAGCCTTCGCGCTATGCTTGGCACGCTGGATCCTCGAAAGGACGTGC
>DAIUKO010000203.1:9372-13666 GCA_036848175.1 Vicinamibacterales bacterium
GTGTGCGCGATCGTCGTCTGTCTGCTCGCCGGCAGCGCGTTCTGGCGGCGCGCGAGCGTCGATCCGTCGCTGCTCGCGACCGCTCGGAGGGGTTCGCTGACCGCCCAGCTCACCACCAGCGGGATCCTCAAACCGATTCAGTCGATCACCTACCGATCGCCGCTGGCGGGGCGCGAAGCCGAAATCGCCGACCTCGTCGCCGAAGGCACGCGCGTCAGCGAAGGCGATCTTCTCGTCCGTCTCGACACGACCGATTTGCAGCGTGAGATCGAGCGCGTTCGACAGGACGTCCGGCAGTCGCAGGTCGATTTGCAGGTGGCCGAGATCGATCGCGAGGAGGCGGAGGCCGCCGTGAAATCGGTCGCGGAAGGCGAAGGCGCCCTCGGCGTCGACGAAGCGCGCACGCGCCTGCAGCTCGTGCAGAAGAAAGTCGACCGGCTCCGGCAGGAATACGAGCAATTGAAGCCGCTGCTCGAGAAAGGCTTCATTACGCGTGAAGAGCTGAAGCGGACGGGCGATGAGCTCGAGCAGGGCGAAGAGGAGCTCGCGCTCGCCCGCAAGCGCGCGGACGTCGTCATCGGCGTCACCCATCCGCGCGATCGGCAGCGCGCGCAGCTCCAGCGCGCGCAGAAGGAAGCGGCGCTCGAAAACGCGCGTGCGAAGGCGCGCGAAGCGCAGGCGCGGTTCAAGCAGCTCGTCGATCAGATGGAGAACTGCCGCATTTATGCGCGGCGTCCCGGGATGGTCGTCTATGAAGAATTCCTGAACGCCAATCCACGACGAAAGATTCGCATCGGCGATCGGGTGACCGGCAGCCAGGGTCTGGTGACCATTCCTGAAGTCAACCGCATGCTGATGGAAGGATCGGTGAGCGAGGCCGAAGTGCATCGCGTCCGGCCGTCGCAGCCGGCCGCGGTTCGCGTCGAGGCGTTTCCCAATTTGCGGCTGGCCGGCAGAGTGACGCGCGTCGGCTCGCTGGCGCGTGCCTCCGCCGATCGGCCGTTCGAGGACAAGCGATTCGATCTCGTCGTCGAGCTCGACGCGACCGATGCTGAACTGCGGCCGGAAATGACCGCGCGCGCCGACATCGTCGTCGGAACGCGGAGCGACGTCCTCCTCATTCCCGTCAACGCGGTGTTCGAGCAGCAGGATTCGACGGTGTGTCACGTCGTCCGCCCGCTCGGCATCGAGACACGGCGCGTCGAGCTCGGCGAGTCGAACGATGTGATGGTCGAGGTCGTCTCTGGATTGAACGACGGCGATCAGGTCATGCTGACCGATCCTGGCAGAGCCGCGACGCCGGCGGGCGTCGCGGGTGATGCTCAGGATCGCGCGCGCGGTGGACGCGGGTCCGGCAATGTCCTCCAGCCTCGCTGAATCGCGCGAGTTCCTGCACATCGCGGCCGACGCGCTCGGCCGCTACAAGCTGCGCACGTCGCTGAGCGTGCTCGGCGTGGTGCTGGGTGTCGCCGCCGTCATCGCGATGATGTCGGTCAGCCAGGGCGCGCGCCGCGAAGCCCTCAATCATGTCGAGGCGCTCGGCCTCGACAATCTCGTCGCACGCAATCGCGGCACCGCGCCGACGTTCACCGGGCTCACCGCCGGCGACGCGCAGCGGCTGGCGGATCTCGTGCCGCTCACGCGGACTGCCTCGCCGCTCATCGAGCGGTATCTGCGACTGTCGCGAGCGGACAAGAGCGAGATGGCGCGGGTCCTCGGCGTTCGCGCCAGCTACGGGACGATTCTTCGACTGCGGCTCGAGCGCGGGCGGTTCCTGTCGCCAACCGACGAGCAATCGGCGGCGCAGGTCTGCGTGCTGGGGAGCGCCGTCGCGCGGCGGCTGTTCGGATATCACGATCCGATCGGCGACAGCGTTCGCGTCGGCACTGAGTACTACCAGGTCGTCGGCGTGCTGCGCGAGGTGGGGATCGATCCGAGGGCGCCGAACACGCTCGCCTGGCGCGACATCAACGCGGTCGCGATGGTGCCGCTGCCGCTCCTGTCGGGACGATCGATCGAAGTGGCGCCGATGCAGACGGCCGACGAGATCTGGCTGCAGGTCGAAGACGGCGCGCGCGTCGGCGATCTGGCCAAGGTCTTCGAGCACTCGCTCGTCCGGCTGCACGGCGGCCGGCGGGACTTCGATCTCGTCGTGCCGCGCGAACTGCTCGCGCAGCGCTATCGCACGCAGCGCACCTTCAGCGTCGTCGTCGGCAGCGTGGCGGCGCTCGCGCTCCTGGTCGGCGGCATCGGCATCATGAACATCATGCTGACGTCGGTCGTCGAGCGGACGCACGAGATCGGCATCCGGCGCACGGTCGGCGCGACGCGGCGGGACGTGACCCTGCAGTTTCTGATTGAAGCGCTGCTGATGACGGTCAGCGGTGGAGCACTCGGCATTGTTCTTGGCGCCGTCGTGTCGTGGGGCATCACCGCGTACGCCGGTTGGGCGACGACCGTTTCCCCGCTTGCGGTCACGCTCGCATTCGTCGTCTCGTTCCTCGTCGGCGTCACCTTCGGTCTGTATCCGGCGATCAAGGCGGCCAACCTAGAACCAGTCGACGCCGTCCGCTACGAGTGAATTGTCTCCACTTGTGAAGAGCCTCACTGCAGCCCTCACTTCAGCCATCACCTCGGCCCTCACATCAGCCTCACGTCAGTCGTCAGCCTGGTTGCAGCGAGGCTTGATACATTTGCTGAATCGTTGCGATGGTGTCGGCTTCTGACGCGGGTTTGTCGTCGCGATAGCGTTTCACGCGAGCGAAGCGGAGCGTCACACCGCCCGGATACTGCGAGCTCGCCTGGATTTCATTGAACGCGACCTCGGCGACGACTTCGGGTCTCACGAACACCGTGTAGTCGTCGCGGCCGATCTCCAGCTCGAGGAATTTCTTCGTCTGCCACGCGAGCATCTCGTCGGTGAGGCCTTTGAACGTCTTGCCGAGCATCACGAAGCCGCCGCGCCCGGCGTCGCGCGCGCCGAGATGCAGATTGCTCAGCGTGCCCCGACGACGACCGCTGCCCCATTCGGCCGCGAGGATCACAAGATCCAGCGTGCGCGCCTGCTTGACCTTCAACCACGTCTGACCGCGACGGCCGGCGGCGTACGCGCCGGCGAGCGACTTCGCCATCACACCTTCGTGCCCGGTTGCGATCGCGCGCGCGGCGAACGCCGCCGCTTCATCCGGCGTCGCGGTGACGATCCTCGGAACCAGGTTGGCCGGCGCTGCCTGCTCGCCGGCGACCGCGAGACGACGGGCCAGCGGCTCGTCGACCAGCGGATTGCCGTCGAGATACAAAGCGTCGAAGAAGAATGGCGTGATCGGGAGCTCGCTCGTCAGCGTGTCGACGTCGAGCTTGCGGCCGAATCGCCGCATCGTCACCTGAAACGGCTGCGGCGTGCCGTCGCGACGCAGCACGATCGCTTCGCCGTCGAGGACGATCTCCTGCGCCGGCATCGCGCGGACGACACTGACCACTTCCGGCACGGCGATGGTCACGTCGCGCAGATTGCGCGAATACACCTTCACCTCGTCTCCTGCCTTGTGGACCTGAATGCGCGCCCCGTCCAGCTTGTACTCGAACGACGCCTCACCGAGCGCCTCGATTGCCTCGCCGACATCGCCCGCCGAGTCGGCGAGCATCGGCTGAACCGGTTGAAACGGCTGCAGGATGAAGCGCGACAGCGCACGCTCGCCGTCGGTGAGCGCGGCCCTCGCGACGACGGCGAGGTCGCCGGCCAGCATCGCCGCGCGGCGAATGCGCGCCGCGCCGATGCCCGACGCGCGCGCCACCGCTTCCATCAACACACCCTCGAGCGCGCCCTGCCGCAGCTCGCCGAACATCAGGCGGACCAGAAAGTCCTGCTCGTCGCGCGTGGCGCGAGCGAGCAGCGCTCGGAGAATTTCGGCGCGCGCCGCCGACGATCCTGATCCCGATGCTGCCGCCACGCGATCGAAGGTCGCGTCCACCTCACGCAGATCGAGCGACGGCGCGTTCGCCGGCGCGACGTCTCCGGTGCTCTCGCCGAAGGTGCGACGGCCGATTGCCTCAGAGATCAGCGCCATGCCGATCCCGATGCGGCCCTGGCGCGTCGAACCCGTGAGAAAAGGAATCGCGATCGCGAGTTCGTCGGGCGGAACGCGCCTCAAGAAATCCGCGAGGTGACCGATCTTTTCGAGCCGGCCGCTCGTCTCGGCCACGGCGCGCGACGCGGCGACGAGCTCCGCGAGCTGCATCGCGCGATCGTACTTCGCGTGTCGGGATTTGGGATTCGGGATTCGGGATTCGGGGG
>DAIUKO010000204.1:0-13657 GCA_036848175.1 Vicinamibacterales bacterium
ATTCCCTCATCCACAAAATCCGTCCCAAGCCTCCCCATATTCCGGAACTTCTCGTAACGCAGCGTCAAGCGCGTCCCGCTGTCCAGCGCGCTGACGTCGGCCAGCACCCTCGTCAACACCTCGTCGACCTGTTTTGCGGCCGCGGCTGGATCCGCGTGTGCTCCGCCGATCGGTTCACCGATGATCTCGTCGATGATCCCGGCCTTTAGCAGATCCGGTGCCGTGAGCTTGAGCGCCGCGGCGGCTTCGACCTTCTTCGTCGCGTCGCGCCAGAGGATCGCGGCGCAGCCCTCGGGTGGAATCACGCTGTAGATCGCGAACTCCTGCATCAGCACCCGGTCGCCGATCGCGATGCCGAGCGCACCGCCGCTGCCCCCTTCGCCGCTGACGATGACCACGATCGGCGTGTCGAGCGTCATCATGTCGCGCAGGTTGACCGCAATCGCTTCGGCGACGCCACGCTCCTCGGACTCGATCCCGGGGTACGCCGCCGGCGTGTCGACGAAGACGACGATCGGCCGACGGAACTTCTCGGCGAGACGCATCGCGCGCAGCGCCTTGCGGTACCCTTCCGGCCGCGCGTAACCGAAGTTGCGGAAGATTTTTTCCTT
Source organism: Vicinamibacterales bacterium (assembly GCA_036848175.1). Taxonomy (GTDB): domain Bacteria; phylum Acidobacteriota; class Vicinamibacteria; order Vicinamibacterales; family CAVVIG01; genus QHWF01. Next base: position 612 of record DAIUKO010000204.1, read on the forward strand.
GGTGTCGCGTCCCTTGACGTGGCCGACGAGCAGGACCGGCGCGCCTTTGTACTCGGCGAAGCCGGTCATGATGGCGTGATCGTCGGCGTAGCGGCGGTCGCCGTGGATCTCGACGAAGTTCGTGAACAGACGCTGGATGAAATCCTCGAGGTCGGGGCGGTTGGGATGGCGGGCGACGAGGACGCGCTGCCACGGCGTCAGCGAGCGATAGAGCTCGGCGCGCACCGATTCGACCCGCCGCAGGAGCGACTCGATCTCGCGATCGCGCCCGTCGGTGTGCGGCAGGAGCCTCAGCGCCTCGATCTCCTTCAGGAGAACGGCGATCGGTTCCTCGAATTCGAGGGTCTCTGCGGCCATCTACCGCAGACCTTGCCACGAAATCTTTCGTGGATTCGTGGTTTCCTGGTGTCCTCGTCGATCGTCGATGGTGTTCATCGCAGCTCCACCGCGCCTGCGCCCACGACTTGTTCGAGTTCCGCGATGAGGTTCGGCGACGGCCGTACGCGAATCTGTGAACTGACCTCGACTCTGACCCGCAGGCGGTGCGGCGGCTCGCCGGTCTCGACCTCGAACGATACTTTGCGGTCGCCCCGGTGCCGCGAAAAGATCTCGCCGATCGTCTCCAGCGTGTTCCGATCGGCCGGCTTCCGCAGGTGAATCGCGACCTCGCGCGCCAGACGTTCGCGCACCGTGTCGATCGGGGTGATTTCCGACGCCAGGATGCGGATCGTCTCGTCGTCTCGCTCCAGCTTGCCGCGGACGAGCACCATCGTGCCGGTCTCGATCAGGCTCGCGCTGCGTTGGTAGGTTTCCGGGAACACAATGACTTCGACGCCGCCCTGCGAGTCTTCGAGTGTGAAGACCGCCATGCGATCGCCTTTGCGCGTCTTGAGCTGACGGCAGGCTGCGACGATCCCCCCGATAGTGGTGTCGGGCTCGATCGGTTTCGGGCCGCCCGGTCCCCAGCCGTTATCGCGGGGCGCGATCACCTGAAGCTCCGTCAGATCGCCGACTGATTTCGCGCCGAGGTCCTTGAGCGCGGAGGTGTAGCGATCGACCGGATGGCCGCTCCAATACAGACCGAGCGTTTCCTTCTCGAACGCCAGTTGCTCGCTCTCCGTCCACGGCTGCGCGTCAGGCAGCGTGAGGCCTCGCCCCGTGCCAGTCTGAAAGCCCTCTCCACCGTGTGGCCCGCTGCCGTCATCGTCGAAGCCGAACAGCTGCGCCTGACCTTGATCGCGATCGCGCTGCGCGCGCGCACCGTACTCGCAAGCGCCGTCCACGGCGGCGAGCAGCCGTGGCCGGAGCGCCAGCGTCGGGACAGATTCGAAGGTCGTCCCGCGCGCGAGCGAGTCGAACGCGCCCGCCTTCGTCAGACTCTCGAACACGCGCTTGTTGACCAGACGGAGGTCGAGCTCTTCGCACAGCGAGGCGAGCGACGTGATGCGTCCCTGCTTCTGCCGCACGTCGAGGAGCGATTGAATCGCGCCTTCGCCGACGTTCTTGATCGCGAACAGACCGAATCGGACGCCCTTCCCGGGTTCGACCGTGAACCGCAGCTGGCTCTCGTTGATGTCGGGCGGCAGCACCGGGATCCCGCGGTCGCGGCACTCGCCGAGGTAGAGCGCCAGCTTATCCGTGTTTTGCGCTTCGATCGTCAGCAGCGAGGCGGCGAAGTGCCACGGGTAGTTCGCCTTCAGATAGGCCGTCTGGTAGGCGAGAAAGGCGTACGCCGTCGAGTGGGCTTTCGGGAACCCGTAGCCGGCGAAGTGCTCCATCAGGTCGAAGATCTGTCCGGCCTTCTTCTCGTTGACCTTGTTGTGCTTCGCGCCCTCGACGAACTTCCCGCGGTTCTTCGCCATCACCTCGGGGTTCTTCTTCCCCATCGCCTTGCGAAGGATGTCCGCCTCGCCGAGCGTGAAGCCGGCAAGCTCCCGCGCGATGCGCATCACCTGTTCCTGATACGCGATGACGCCGTAGGTCTCGCCGAGGATTGGCTCGAGCTGCGGCAGCTCGTACCTGACCTCGGTCTTGCCCTGCTTGCGCGCGATGTAGTCGTCGACCATCCCGCTGCGAAGCGGACCCGGCCGGTACAGCGCGTTCAACGCGATCAGATCCTCGAGGGTCTGCGGCTTCGCCTTGCGAAGAATGTCCCGCATGCCGCTCGACTCGAACTGGAAGATGCCGTAAGTCTGCCCTTCCTGGAAAATCTGATACGTCTTCGCATCGTCGAGCGGCACGCGGCTGATGTCGATCCGCTCGCCCGTGGTGCGCTCGATCTCCGCGACGGCGTCGGTGATCAGCGTCAGCGTGCTCAGGCCGAGGAAGTCCATCTTCAGCAGGCCGACGCGCTCGATGTCCTTCATCGACCACTGCGTGACGATTTCGTCGTGAGCACCGCGATAGAGCGGCGCGTACTCGGTAATCGCCCGCGGCGCAATCACGACGCCGGCGGCGTGCACCGACGCATGACGCGTCATCCCTTCGAGGCGCTTCGCGACGTTGAGCAGTTCCTTGACCTTCGGGTCGTTCTGCTCCATCTGCCGCAGCGGCTCGCTCTCCTCCAGCGCCTTGTCGAGGGTCATGTCGAGCGCCGCCGGAATCAGCTTGGCGACCTTGTCCACGTCGGCGAACGGCATCTCGAGCACGCGGCCGACGTCGCGCACCACCGCCTTCGCCTTCATCGTCCCGAAGGTGATGATCTGCGCCACGTTCTCGCGGCCGTACTTCTGCGTCACGTAGTCGATCACTTCACCGCGCCGCCGCTCGCAGAAGTCGATGTCGATGTCCGGCATCGAGATGCGCTCGGGATTCAGGAAGCGCTCGAAAATGAGGTTGAAGTCGAGCGGATCGACGTCCGTGATGCGAAGGCAGTAGGCGACGAGACTGCCCGCCGCCGATCCACGGCCCGGTCCGACCGGAATGCCGCGCTCGCGTGCGTAGCGGATGAAATCCCAGACGACCAGGAAGTATCCGGGATACTTCATCTTCTTGATCATCTCGATTTCGTACGACAACCGCCGTTCGTACTCGTCGACGGTGTGGCGCAGCTCGCCCGATGCCGACAGCTGCTGCAGGCGCACCAATCGGTTCCTGAATCCGTCGCGGACGACGTGCTCGAAGTAATCGTCGAGCGTGAATCCCGGCGGCACGTCGAAGTTCGGCAGATAGTTCTCGCCTTCGCCGAGCGTCACGTTGCAGCGATCGGCGATGCGCACGGTGTTGGCGAGCGCGTCGGGAAAATCCTTGAAGACCGCCGCCATCTCCTCCGCCGTCTTCAGAAAGAACTGCCGCGCCTCGTAGCGGAGCCGCTTCGGATCGCTGAATGCCTTGCCCGTGCCGATGCACAGCAGGATGTCGTGGGGATGGGCGTCGCTGTCGCGCAGGTAGTGCACGTCGTTGGTGCAGACGAGGCCGAGGCCGAGATCCTTCGCAATCGCCGGGATGCCGCCGTTGACGACGCGCTGCTCGTCGATGCCGTGCCACTGCATCTCGAGGAAGAAATTTCCGGGACCGAGGATGTCCTTGTAGGCGGCTGCCGCATCGCGCGCCTTCTTCTCCTGCTGATGCGACAGGCCTTCCGCCACTTCTCCTTTGAGGCAGCTGCTCAGACCGATGAGGCCCTTGGCGTGTTGCGCGAGCAGCTCTTTGTCGATGCGCGGTTTGTAGTAGAAGCCTTCGGTGTAGCCGGCCGAGACGAGCTTGATGAGATTGTGGTAGCCCTCGGAGGTTTCGGCGAGCAGCACCAGATGATTCGCCGTCTCACCCGGATTGCCGCTCTTCGTCCGCCGATCGCCCGGCGCGACGTACACCTCGCAGCCGAGAATCGGCTTCACCCCTTTCTTGCGCGCGTGGTCGTGGAAGGTCACCGACGAGAACAGATTGCCGTGCTCGGTGACGGCAATCGCCGGCATCTTCAGCTTCGCTGCCTGGTCCAGCACTTCATCGATGCGGCAGGCGCCGTCGAGCAGCGAAAACTCAGTGTGAAGATGAAGATGAACGAAGTCAGCCACTCAACGAATCCCAGAGGATCAAATCCCGAATCCCGAATCCCGAGACGCTACTCCCATTCGATCGTCGACGGCGGCTTCGAGCTGATGTCGTAGACGACGCGATTGATCCCCTTCACCTCGTTGACGATCCGCGACGAGATCCGCGCGAGCAGATCGTGCGGCAGCCGCGCCCAGTCGGCGGTCATCCCGTCCCTGCTCTCGACGGCGCGGATGGCCGCGGTGTATTCGTAGGTCCGCTCGTCGCCCATCACGCCGACGCTTTGTACCGGCAGCAGCACGGCGAAACTCTGCCACAGCCGCTCGTACCAGCCTGTGCGCCGCACTTCGTCGGCGACAATCGCATCGGCCTTGCGCAGCAGAACGAGACGATCCGTGGTCACTTCACCGAGAATGCGGACGGCCAGTCCTGGTCCGGGAAATGGCTGGCGGACCACGAATGATTCGTCCAGCCCGAGCTGACGGCCGACGACTCGCACTTCGTCCTTGAACAGCTCGCGCAGCGGCTCGACCAGTTCCATCCGCATGCGCTCAGGAAGGCCGCCGACGTTGTGGTGACTCTTGATCACCGACGACTGTCCGACGATCGCGACCGACTCGATGACGTCCGGATACAACGTGCCCTGGGCGAGAAAATCGACGCGGCCCAGAATCGCCGCCTGCTCCTCGAACACGTCGATGAACGTGGCGCCGATGATCTTCCGCTTCTGCTCCGGATCGACGACGCCGGCGAGCCGGTTGAGGAACAGCTGCGACGCATCGACGAACACGAGCGGGAGCCGCAGGCGCTCGAACCGCACGCGAACCTGATTCGCTTCATCGAGCCGAAGGACGCCGTTGTCGACGAAGACGCACGTCAACTGCTCGCCGATCGCGCGATGAATAATCAAGGCGGCGACGGTTGAATCCACTCCGCCGCTCAGCGCACAGACCACCCGTCCGTCCCCGACCTGCTTCCTGATTCGCGCCGTCGCCTCCTCGACAAACGACGCCATCGTCCAGTCGCCGGTGCAGCCGCAGATGCCGAACGCGAAGTTGCGCAGGATCTCGAGGCCTCGCTCGGTGTGAACGACTTCGGGATGGAACAGCAGCGCGTATAACTGCCGCTCCGCATGCGCCATCGCGGCAACAGGCGCATTGGCGCTGGTTGCGACGACGGCAAAGCCGTCAGGCGCGGTGGCGACGAAGTCTCCGTGACTCGCCCACACGCGAATCTCGTCGGGCACATCGTTGAACAGCGCCGCAGGCGTCGAGCGGCTCGCGACCTTGACGACCGCATGGCCGAACTCGCGCTGCGGCGCCGGCGCGACGCGGCCGCCGAGCGCATCGGCCATCAACTGCATCCCGTAGCAGATGCCGAGCACCGGTTTGCCGAACGCGTACACCTGCGGATCGCATTTCGGCGCGCCAGGCTCCGAGACGCTCTTGGGTCCGCCCGACAGGATGATGCCGACGGGGTTGCGCGCGCGGATCTTCTCGATCGGCGTGTCTGGCGGCCACACTTCGGAATACACCGAGAGCTCTCGCAGCCGTCGGGCGATGAGTTGGGTGTACTGAGAGCCGAAATCCAGAACGATGATGGTTTGGTGGTTCACGAAGGACCCGGGGTAGACGCTATTATAGCGGGGTGTCGGGTTCGCTCAACACAACATCTTGTAGTGCACTTGCCCTGATGGTCGCGTGTTCGCTCGTGGTCTCCGCGCAGTCGACGAAGCCTCCGCCCTTCCCGTCTCCGTCCGCGACCAAAGGAAAGGTCGACAACAAACCGCCCGCGCTCGTCCCGGTTCAAACCGTCTGGACGCTTGCGCTGAACAACCAACTGACCTTCGCGCCGGCGTACGAGCACATGCGCGCGTTCTTTCCGATCGCCGGCGATCGCATCGTCGCCTACGACCTCTCGACCGGCAAACAGCAGTGGCTCGTGTCCGCTCAACCGAAAGCGGATCTGATCGCCGGTGAAGGGCTGCTCTTTCTGGTCGAGCCGGACAACCTGACGGCACTTCGCACGACCGACGGTGCGATCGCCTGGACGCTGCCGTTTGCCGAGCCGCTGGCGGTCCATCCTGTGTGGGACATTGGGTGGCTGATCGTGGCGACGAAGGGCGGATCGATCATGGCATTTCGCGGCGCGGATGGCGCGTTGATGTGGTCGCGCGATCTCGGCTCGCCCGCCCACGCGCTGCCGGCGCTCGCGGCGGATCGCGTCTATGTCCCGACCGAAGATGCGCGCATTGTCACCCTCCGCGTCGATACCGGTGCACCCGTCTGGGAGCGGAAGCTCGGCGGTCCTCCCGATGAAATCCTCGCATTGACCGATCGGTTGTACGTCGGGTCGGAAGACAACTATTTCTATTCGGTCGCCACGAAGGACGGTCGCGTCGAATGGCGATGGCGAACGGGCGGCGACGTGATCGGCCTCCCACTGGCCGACGAGCATCGCGTGTACTTCGTGGCGCTCGACAATGTCGTCCGCGCGTTGGGCCTTGGGTCGGGTGTGCAGCAATGGATGAAGACGCTGCCGCTGCGACCGATGACCGGACCGGTGAGAGCCGGCTCGACGATCATCGTGACGGGATTCGCGCCGTCGCTGCGCGCGTTCAATGTGGCGGATGGTGCGGCGGCAGGAGAGATTCCGGCAGCTCCTGAAGTCGCGGCGCCGCCGCACGTCTTCGACGATCCGGTGACGAAGCTGCCGCGTCTGCTTTACGTGACGCGCGATATTGCTGCCGGCGCCACGGCGACGCTGGTGACGCGGAGCTTCGAGCCGACGCTCGCGCCGGTGGGCCCGCTGCCCAACCTGGTTACGTTCGCAACGGCGAGTACCGCGACGACGCCCAAATAACGAATCCCCATTCAACGATTGAATTCGCGAACCGCGTTCGCCAGACGGTGGATCCCTTCTTCGATCTTCTCGTTCGACGCCGCGGAAAATGCCAGCCTCGCGTACTGACTCCGACGGCCGTCCACGAAGAATGCGCTGCCGGCCACGTAGACGACGCCATGAGCCACGGCGCGATCGAGAAGCGCATCGGTATCGAGGCTGTCGTTGAACGATGCCCAGAGAAAGAAGCCGCCTTTCGGCTGCGGCCACGACACGAGGTCGCCGAGCTCGCGCGTGAGCGCCTGTTCCATGACGCGTCGCTTGGCCTGGTAGTAGCTGCGCAGCATCGGCAGCCGCGCGGACAGTGTGCCGCGCTTCCACAGCTCGTAGACGATCCGCTGATCGAGCGCGCCCGTGCACAAATCGGCCGCTTGCTTCGCCACTTCGATCTTCGCCGCGATCGGCGGCGGCGCCGCCATCCACGCGACCCGGAAACCCGGCGCCAGGGTTTTCGAAAAGCTGGACATGTACACGACGCGGCCGTCGGTATCGTCGGCTTTGATCGGCCGCGTATCCGCCGCGCTCGCCACGTCATCGAAGTGCAGCGCGCCGTACGGATCGTCTTCGACGATGAGGACGTCGCGGCGTGCCGCCCATTCGAGGAGCCGTCGACGCTTGTTCTGAGCGATCAACAGACCGGTCGGGTTCTGAAAGTTCGGCACGACGTAGAGAAATGCGATTCGCCGGCCGGCGTCGCGCTCCGCGGTCCACACGCGATCGAGATCGTCGAGGTCGATGCCGTCAGCGTCCTGACCAACGCCGGCCAGCCTCGCTTGCACGTTGTTGAATGCCGTGATCGCGCCGGTATAAGTCGGCAGCTCGACCAGCACGACGTCGCCAGGATCGACGAATACGCGGGCGCACAGATCGAGGCCCTGCTGCGATCCCGTCGTGACGACGATCTCGTCGACGCTTGCGCTGATGTTCCGCTCCGCCAGAATCTGCGGGAGCGCCTCGACGAGCGGCCGATACCCGCGCGTCGGCCCGTACTGCAGGACGGTAGCGTCCGATCCGTCGAGGACCGACGCCGCCGCGTCGCGGAATTCGGACCAGGCGAAGATGTCAGGCGCCGGGAACCCCGGAGCGAACGAAATCAGGTCCGGTATCCGCAGGCCCAGCGCGCCCATCTTCCGGATCGCCGATTCCTGCATCGTGGCCGCCGCGCGCGAAAAGAGTCTGTCGTAGCTGATAACCGGCATAGAGGCTGATGTAGGCGCCGAGCGCCGTGAGGCCGAGATACTCGAAGACGAGACCGCGCACCAGCAGGGCCGCGAGCTGCAGCGGGAAGACCGCGAGGCCGACGAGCGGCACGAACGCGATCAACCCGACGCCGGACCACGCGAGCGCAGACGCGAACGTCGCGCCGATGACCAGTGCGAAGACGATGACGAAGACGCCGGCGAGGTGGCGGAACTCGGCGCGCACGAAGCGCGCCACCGACCGGCAGGCGCGGCCGACGCCGATGCCTTCGACGGCGATGGCGATCTGCATGAGCAGATACATCAGGTTGACGAGCGTGATCCAGGCCACCAGCGCGGCGGCGGTGAATGCCGCGATGAAGGTCCAGCCGACGATCAGCACGCGTCCGCTGACGGCCTGGTAGCCGCGGACGATCACGATCAGATAGCTCCCGATCGAGAGCGCGTAGACCGCCATCAGGAGCAGGCCGAGCGCGAAGTACGGGCGGAACAGACGAGCACATCCTTCTGTGAACCGCTGCAGCGTGAACCGTGACGCGCTGCGGAGACTCTCGAAAGTGATCGGCTCACGCTCGATCGGGCCGGCGGCGTGGTTGCCGGCCAGCAGCACTTCGACGGTGCCGCCTTTGACGAGCGCCATCAACATCGATCCACCGAACAGTACGACTGTGAAGGCGGCGATAAAGGCGACCAGCGCGACCGGCTCAGAGAGCAGCGTGAAGGCGATGGTCGTGAAGATGTCGCGGAGACTGCCCTGCAGCAGCTCGGCGAGATCGCCGCCGAGCAGGACGGCGACGAGAATCGCCGCGCCGACGATCGGCACGCTGAGCAGCACGTAAAACGTCGTCTGCGCCACGAACTGAATCGCGATCGTCGGCCAGTTTGCGGCGGTGAGGAGCGCGCCGCGTTTGAGCAGGTGCTTGAGGTCCAAGGGTGTTGTCTGCGGGCGCTTTTCACTATAGCACCCGTGTATTCTTAGATCTCACTGTGCCCTTCATACTGCGTGTGGCGCGAGCGGGGCTCGTCGTGGCGCTGCTCGTCGCCCTCGTCGGCTGGGCGTCGGCGCGGCAGCGCTTCGGCTCGTCGGACCAGGCGGCGCTGGCGCGCATCGAGCGCGAGCTGCGCGAACGCTTCGAGGCGAGCGCCGACACGCTCGGCCGTCTGGCCGCGCGCGTCGCCTCCAACCGCGACGCGGTCGCGGCGGCGCCTCGTGATGCGGCGGCGGTCAGGCGCCTCTTCGACGCCTGCGCGGGGGCCATCCCGAGCGACGAGGCGGGACGCACCGGCGTCACCATCTACGACGCGGCTGGCGCGCCGCTGGCGTGGGCCGGGCGGGTCTCCGACCTCCCGCGGGCTCGCATCGATGGTCCGGCGACGCTGTTCGTCGCACCCGGCGCGCTCGGACCGCGGTTGATTCGCATCCAGCCGGTGTTGACCGGCGATCGATCGCCGGCGCCGCGGCTCGCGACGGTCGTCGTCGAACAGACGCTCGGCACGGCCAGCGACACGCCGGCCCCCGCGGACACGTTCAGCCTCGCCACGTCGATCGCGCCGGCAGTCGTGCGTACGCCGCTGGCGATCGCGAATCAACGGGCCGTCGGCGACCCGAAGAGCTCGACCCGCCACGGTAACTCGTTCGAAATTCCCTCGCCGGATGGCAGCGTGCTGGTCGAGGCCGAAGTGTCGCCGCAGGACGTCGCTTTGGCGCGCGAGCGCTGGATTCGCGGCGTGCGCGCCGCCGTCATTTCGGTGCTCGGCGCAACCCTGCTGCTGTGCGCGTGGCCGACCGTCGAGCTACGGCGTCGCGCGCCGAACGCCTCGCGCTTTCTGCTGGCCACGGCCGGTATCGTCGCGATGGTCCTGGCGGCTCGGCTGACGTTCTGGATCGCGACGGCCGCCGTCGTTGACGATCCTGCGGCCGGATCACCGCTGAACCTTTTGCTCACGGCGTTGACGACGGCCGCCCTCGCATGGCTGACGATCGATCTCATCGAACGCCGGCGCCTCGCGCGGCCGCACCCGCGTGTGCTGACGCCGTCGCTGCGCGCCGGCGTCTTGTGGATGGCCGCCTTTGCGACGGCAGGACTCGGCGGCACCTGGCTCGTGTGGCTGTACGAGCGGATCGTGCAGGGCGTGGTCTCGCACACCGATCTCGACCTCCTGCATTTCTCGTTGCACCCGGTCAGCGCCGCCCGTCTCGGCCTGACGTGTGCGCTGGTACTGCTCGACGCGGCGATCATCTGGAGCGCGGCGGCGATGATCCGCGTGCCAGCGCTCGTCAGCCGTCCGCCGCGAAGCCTGGCGTGGCGTGCCGGCGCCGCCGCGGCGTGGCTGGCAGGCGTCGCGCTGGCGATCTTCGTCCTGCGTCTGCCGGGACAGCCGGTCCCGATCGGACCGCTGTCGGTCGCGATGCTGGCCGCGGGGATATCGGCAATCGTGCTGGCCCGCGTCGGCAGCAAGTTGCGCCGCGCCTCGCAGGCGGCGCGGCTGATCGCCGTCTTCATCGCACTCCTTGTCCCGGCGATCGCGATGTATCCGTCGCTGTTCGCCTTTGCAACTGAGGCCAAGGAGTTGCTGATCGCGGGTGAGTACGGGCCGCAGGCGCTTCGTCAGCGGGACGATTTGAAACTCCGGCTGGCGCACACGCTCGATCAGATCGACGCGCTGCGCTCGCTGCCGCAGTTCGTGACCGCGCCGGGCACGTCGAACGAGGGTCGAGGCGGCGCGCCGACGACCGACCGCGCGTTCTTCGTCTGGTCGATGACCGATCTCGCCACGTTCCGGCTGACATCCGCCATCGAGTTGTATGGCGCGAACGGACGTCTCGTCGATCGCTTCTCGAACCTGCCGGAGTACACGGCATCGCCCTACTTCGCGACCAGCTGCGCCTGGGAGGCGGTGGCCGAAGTCTCGCCGTTCGGATCGGAAGTTCGCCAGGTCACGCGCGCGAGCCGCGGCATCTGCGAGCGCGGCCGGCCGATCGGCGCCATCGTCGTCCGCGCCATGCTGGACTACCGGACGCTGCCGTTCATCTCGTCGCAGAGTCCGTATCTCGAGTCACTGCGGCCCAATCGTGAGGCGCGGGCCGAAGGTGTCTTCGGACGCGACGTGGAATTCACCGTCTACGGCTGGAGCCGGGCACCGCTCTTCAGCTCCGGCACCAGCGTGTGGCCGCTGCCCGATCGTATCTTCCAGCGGATGGTCGAATCGCGCGATGCGTTCTGGGAGGAGCTCGAACGCGACGAGCGGCTCTATCGCGTTTACTTTCTCAACGATCGCGGCGGCATCTACGCGCTCGGCTATCCGGTGATCACGTGGTTCGGCCACGGCATCAACATGGCCGAGCTCGTGACGCTGACCGGCGTGCTCTATGTCGCGCTGCTCGTCGGCGCGACGTTGTTCAACCTGCTCACGTCGCGGACGCCGGCAAGCGGCCGCGCGCTGCTGCGCGAGGTGCGGTCCAGCTTCTATCGCAAGTTGTTCCTCGCGTTCTGGGCCGTGGCGGTGGTGCCGGTTGCGATCCTCGCGATCGGCACACGCACCTACTTCGCCGCGCAGCTCCGTGCGAGCAGGGAGGAGGCGGCGGCGCGGACAGTGACGGTCGCGCAGCGTCTCGTCGAGGACTACGCATCGCTTCAGCAGCGCGGCCCCGGCTCGCTGACGACGATCGACGACCAGATCATGGTGCTCGTGCGGCGTGCGGTCGACGAAGACGTGAACCTGTTCAATCGCGATCGTCTGCAGGCGACGAGCGCCCGCGACCTCTTCGCGACGCAGCTGCTGCCGATGCGAACGCCGGGTGAAGTCTACAAGACGATTCTGCTCGACCGGATGCCGACCTACGTCGGCGAGGAACAGGTCGGGGAGTTGACGGCCTATCGTCTCGCCGCGGCGCCGGTCCGCGCGGGTGGTCGCGAAGGGATCGTCACCGTTCCGCTGACCTCTCGACAGCAGGAAATCGAGCTGCAAATCGACGAGCTCGATCGCCGTGTCGTGTCCGCCGCAGTGCTCTTCAGCCTGCTCGGCGCCGCGATCGGCTACTGGATGGCCGAGCGGATCGCCGATCCGGTCAGCCGTCTCACCCGGGCGACGCACCGGATTGCGCGCGGAGACCTGGACGCGCGCATCGCGTTGACGTCGACTGACGAGCTGCGACGCCTGGTCGAGGATTTCAATCGCATGGCGGCGGACCTCAAACACCAGCGTGCCGAGATCGAGCGGACCCAGCGCATCGAGGCGTGGGCGGACATGGCGCGCCAGGTGGCGCACGACATCAAGAATCCGTTGACGCCGATTCAACTGTCCGCCGAGCATGCGCGGCGCGTGAACGTCGATCGCGGCCGCCCACTTTCACCGGTGATCGATGAGTGCGTGGACGCGATCCTCACGCAGGTCAAGCTGCTGCGGCAGATCGCCGCGGAATTCTCCAGCTTCGCCTCCTCCCCGACGCCGCGGCCGGAGCCGACGTCGTTGTCGGCCCTGCTCCAGGAAGTCGTCGAACCGTATCGGGCCGGCCTCGAAGGCCGCGTGGCGATTGAGGTGAACGCCCCGGCGGATCTCCCATCGGTCAACATCGATCGAACGCTCTTCGCGCGCGCGCTCACGAACATGGTCGAAAACGCGCTGCACGCGATGCCGGGCGGCGGTCGGCTGACCATCAACGCCGCGCCTGTCGATCAGTCCGTCGTCGTGGAAGTGTCGGACACCGGCGTCGGAATGGACGCCGACGACCTCGCGAAGATTTTCGAGCCGTACTTCTCGACCAAGGCGACCGGCACGGGCCTCGGCCTGACCATCGCCAAGCGGAACGTCGAATTGATCGGCGGAACGATCGAAGTCCGCAGTCAGCGCGGCGTCGGAACGACCGTCGTCATCACGCTGCCGACTGCGGTGAGCTAATTCCGGTGAGCAGTTGAATTGGCGTCTCCATCACCGCTCGTCCTGAGCCCGTCGAAG
>DAIUKO010000205.1:0-10812 GCA_036848175.1 Vicinamibacterales bacterium
CGCACCGGACCGGAATCACGCGGCACGACACCATCTGGTACAAGTCCGACTTCACGCGGAAAGAGCTGTTCGAACGATTGAAGTACCTCGAGCCGCAGGAGCCGATGCGGCAGACGTATCTCTACAACAACCTCATGTTCGCCGGCGTCGGCTACATGATCGAGCTGCAGTCCGGCAAGACGTGGGAGCAGTTCGTCCGCGACCGCATTCTCGGTCCGCTCGACATGAAGTCGACCGGCTACACGATCGCCGAGATGGTGAAGCAGCCGGAGCACGGCGTCGGCTTCACCGAGAAGCGCGATAGTTTCGAGATCTATCGCATTCCTTACTACGAAGACATCGCGGGCGTCGCGCCGTGCGGCGCCATCGTGTCGAACATCGAGGACTTGTCGCATTGGCTGATCGCGCTGATGAACGACGGCGTGTATCACGGCAAGCAGGTGCTGCCGGCCGACATCCTGAAACAAACACTCCAGCCCGCCATCGGGCTGCCGAACACCGGCGCCGAGCAGCGCGGATACTGGGAGGTCCTGAACGCCGCCTACGGGATGGGCCGTCAGACCGCCGTATATCGCGGGCACCTGATCACACTTCACGGCGGCGATTTGCCGGGGTTTCATTCTCAAGTCTCGTTCATGCCGAAGGAGCGCATCGGCGTGGTGATGTTCGTCGTCGGGAACCACACCGCGCCGCTTTACAACTACATCACCTACAACGTCTACGAGCGGCTGCTCGGGATGGACGAGACGCCGTGGATTCAGCGCGGGCTCGACATTCGTCTGAAAGGCAAGGAAGCCGCCAAGCAGGCGCGGAAGAAGGCCGGCGAGGATCGCGTGCCGAATACGAAGCCGTCGCACGCGCTCGCGGATTACGTCGGTGAGTACGACCATCCGGCGTACGGACTGTTGAACGTCGGCCTGAAAGACAACCAACTCCTCTTCGACTTCCACAAGATCAAGATGCCGATGACGCACTTCCACTACGACCGCTTCGACACGCCGGACGACGAGGAGAATGGCAAGTGGTCGGTGAACTTCCGAACCAATCCACAGGGCGACATCGAAACGGCCGTCATGTCGCTCGACGAGGCCGAGGCGACCTTCACGCGCAGACCTGAACGGCTGGATCCGAGCGAGCTCGCGCGCCTCGCCGGCCAATACGAAACGCCGACCGGGACGAAGATCCAGGTGACCTATCAGGAGAGCGCTGGGCTGTCGATCATTCCGCCGGGCGGACGGCCGCTGCCGCTCATCCGGACCAAAGGGCTGCGGTTCCGCACGCCGCAGTTCGCAGACATCATCTTCGAGTTCGTCGTCGAGAATGGGCGGGTCGCTGCGTTGAAACAGAAGGATCCGGGCGCGGAATTCACCTATCCGAGACGGTAGGAAGCCGCGGCGGTAGAATGCCGCCGTGCCGCGCAATGCAGAGGTCATCCGGCAATGGACGATCCTGCGCGAGATCGAGAACGCGCGCGGATCGGGCGTCACGATCGACGATCTCGCCGCGTTGTGCGACGTCTCGACGCGGACGATCCGGCGCGATCTGCAGGCGCTGGAGGAATCGGGCTTTCCTCTCTACGACGACAAGGCCAATGACGACGGGAAGACGCGCTGGCGTGTGAACGGACAGGCGTTCAAGGGACTCGCAGCGGGGCTGACCGTCTCGGAGTTGTGCGCGCTCTACTTCAGCCGCACGCTCGTCGAGTCGCTGTCGGGCACGCCGTTTCGCGACGATCTCGAGAGCGCGTTCGACAAGCTGTCAGGCGTGCTCACGCCGCACATGCGCGAGTTTCTCGACCAGCTCCCGCGCGTCATCGCGACCAAAGCGGATCCGCTGCGGCGGCGGAGCGACGATTCCGGTCAGCAGCGGCTTGCCGGACGCGCGCTCGAAGCGACGCTCCATCATCGACAGGCCAACATTACGTACTACTCGAAATCGAGCGATCGCACGAAGATCTACCTCGTTCATCCCTATCGCCTCGCGCACGCGCAAGGCGGACTGTATCTGCTCGCCTATGTGCCGGAGTACAGCGAGGTGCGGACGTTCGCGATCGAGCGCCTTCAGGAGATCTCACTGCTCGACGAGCACTTTACACCGATTGAAGAATTGCCAGACGCGGCGTTCCCGCATTCGCTGGGCGTCCACTCGGGACCGCCCGAGCGCGTGGAGATCGAGTTCCAACCGGCGGTCGCCGATTACGTCCGCACGCGCGCGTGGCATCCGTCGCAGCAGATCCATGAAGCGGAGGGCGGCGGCCTGCAGATGACGCTGGACGTCTGCCACGATCGCGCGCTTCACAGCTGGATTCTCAGCTTCGGCCCCTTCGCGCGCGTGATCGGACCGGAGAAGTTGGCGAAAGAAATCGCCGCTCAATTCGCGGAAGCCAGAGCGCAATATGCCGATCACTAGATGGATCGCTGTTCTCCTATCGGCCACCGTGGTGACTCCGGCGATCGCTGCGACGAAGGCGATCAAGGCGGGTCGAGCCGTCGATGGATCCGGCAAGGTCGTCACCAATGCAGTCATCGTGATCGAGAACGATCGGATCACGTCGGTCGGCACGGGGGCTCCGCCGCCCGGAGCCGAGGTCATCGATCTGAGTCGCTACACGATCGTGCCCGGACTGATCGATCTGCACACGCACATGACCTACTTCTGGGATCACGCGCCCGGCACACGGCCGCTCGGTCAGCCGCGGCGGCCGGCCGGCGTGACGACGGTGCTGGCAGCGGAAAACGCGCGGCGAACGCTCGAAACCGGCGTCACCACGGTCCGCGATCTCGGCGCCTCGAACGACGTCGACTACGCCATGCGCGATCTGATCAACATGGGCAGGATGATCGGACCGCGGATGTTCGTGGCCGGCCAGGGACTCTCCGCTGGCCGCAACACGCCAGTCGATGCCGAGACCTTCCGTCAGCAGGCGGAAGCACGCATCGCCGCGGGGTCGGACTGGGTCAAAGTGTTCGGTTCGCGCGGCAGCTACCAGAGCGTCGACACGACGCAAACGGTCCCGTTCGACGCGATGAAGGCCGTCGTCGATGCGGCGCACGCGAAGGGGCATCGCGTCGCGATCCATTCGTACGGACCATCGGGCGTGACGGACGCCGTCCGCGCCGGCGCCGACTCCGTCGAGCACGGCATCGATCTGGACGACGAGACGATCGCCGAGATGGTGAAGCGCGGGACCGTGTGGGTGCCGACGATCGATCACAATCGTTATTACGTCGACGCCAAGGACGAATTCGGTTTCGCGCCAGACACGATCCCGCCACTCCAGGCGTACATCGAAAAGAATCTGGAGTCGACGCGCCGCGCGGTCAAGGCCGGCGTCACGATCGGCATGGGGTCCGACGCCGTCTACAGCATGTTCGGGCAGAACACACGGGAGCTCGGCTGGTTCGTCAAGGCCGGGATGACGCCCGCGCAGGCGCTCGCGTCCGCGACCACGATTCCGGCGGCGCTGCTGGGGCATGAGAAAGATCTCGGTGCGATCGCGCCCGGGTATTTCGCCGACATCGTCGCCGTCGACGGCGACCCGCTCGCCGACGTCAATGTTCTGATCAACCGTGTCGTCTGGGTGATGAAGGGCGGCGCGGTCGTCGTCGACGCGGCCGAGAAAGCGGTGCGAGAGACCGTCGAACAGTTCCTGCTGCGTCTCGGCGATCGTCAGTTCGACGCGGTCGCGAGCGCGCTGACGCCGAAAGCAGTGGTCGTGGTGACGCGCCAGCGGGATGGCGCCTGGACCAACACCTACCAGACCGGCGACGAATGGATCGCCGCGCTGAAGCGCAATCCGAATCCGGTGACCTTCCGCGAGCCGATCGACAACGTCACGGTGACGATCGACAGCAACCAGCTCGCCTACGTGCGCGCCGACTTCAAGGTCGTGCGCGACGGCCAGGCACAGTCGGAAGGCGTCGATCAATTCACGCTCGTGCGTGAACCGTCCGGCTGGAAGATCGCCGTGGTCGCGTACACGTCACTGCCGATCGTGCGCTGAGTTCGACGCCTCAGTCGGCATCCTGCTGCAGTTTTGATACTGTCCTCGTGGTGATTCGTCTGATCGCAATCGATATCGATGGAACGCTGCTAGACAGTCGCGGACGCTTGCCGGAGGTCCATCGCGAGGCGGTGGTGGACGCGCACTCGCGCGGCATCGAGATCGCGCTGGTCACGGGGCGCAGCTTTCATTTCGCGCTGCCGATCGCGAACCTGCTGCCGATCCCGCTGACGCTGGTCTGCAACAACGGCGCGCTGGTGAAATCGAAGGAGGGCGACACCGGATTGCGGCGGCTGCTGCCGCGCGCCGCGGCGCGCCGGGTGCTCGCCGAGATGCGCGACTACGAGGACAGCGTCGCGATCATCTTCGATCGGCCGTCGGACACCGACGAGCGGCAGATGGTCTTCGACCGGATGGACTGGTCGCATCCGCAGCGCATCGGCTACTACGAGAAGAACAAGGCGTTCATCGCCCGCGCCCCGGAAGGACTCGCCGCCATGCTGACCGAGGATCCGGTTCAGGTGATGTTCAACGGCAGCGTCGCGCCGATGCGGGCGGTGCTCGCCACCCTGCGGTCGATGGCGATTACCGATCAGTTCTCGGTCGCGATCACCGAGTACGAGAAGCGCGACTTCTCGCTCGTAGACGTGAACGCCGCGGGCTGCTCGAAGGGCACCACGCTCGCCGCGTGGGCGGACCGCCGCCGCCTGACGCGAGACGAGGTGATGGCCGTCGGCGACAACCTGAACGACGTCGAGATGCTCGAGTACGCCGGAACGGCAGTGGTCATGGGCAACGCGACCGACGGCCTCAAGTCGCGCGGCTACGCGCTGACCGGCACCAACGACGAAGGCGGACTGGCGACCGCCATCCGGCGGTTTTGCGAGCCGCGTGTTTCCCGGTAGACTCGGTTCATTCTCTTGTCAGGACACACCACTATGGCAATGAACGAATCGTTTCGCGCGCAACTCGATGATGAAGTCAAACGCACGCGCGGCGCTCTCGAAGAGGTGCCGGAAGGACGCGACGACTGGAAGCCGCACGACAAGTCGATGCCGTTCGGCCGCCTGGCCATGCTCGTGGCGAGGATGCCGTCGTGGGTCTCGCTCATCGTCGACCGCGACGACCTGGATCTGAATCCGCCCGGCGGCGGCTCGAACGTCGATCAGAAGCCGCTTCGCAACAGCCGGGAACTGGTGGCGGCGATGGAAGAAGGCGCAACGCAGGCGCGCAATTCGCTCGCCAAGGCGACCGACGAACACCTGAGGAAGCCGTGGCGCCTGCTCGTCGCCGGCAAGGTCGTGAGCGAGCAGCCGCGCCACATCGTCCTGCGCGATACCTTCTCGCACCTGGCGCATCACCGCGGACAGTTGACGGTCTACCTGCGCATGAATGGCGCCAAGGTACCGGCAATCTACGGACCGTCGGCCGACGACCAGCGCTTCGGGTAAGGTGCGCTAGACGCGGAATCCGTTGCTCACAATCGGCAGACGCCGAATCCGGATGCCGCTCGCCGCGAAGATGGCGTTCGCAACCGCCGGTGCAACCGGCGGCAACGCGATCTCGCCGAAGCCGGTCGGACGCTCCCGGCTCGGCACGATGTGGACCTCGATGTCGGGTGCGTCGCGGTGTCTGAGCAGCGGATAGGTCTCGAACGTGCTCTGTACGGTGCGTCCGCGGTCGATCGTGATTTCGCCAAACAGCGCTGCGCTCAAGCCGTCGATGATCCCGCCTTGCGTCTGCGCCTCGAGATTCAGCGGGTTGACGGGCAAACCGACGTCGATCACCGCGACGATCCGGTGAACTCGGAGACGTTTGTTCGCATCGACCGACACGTCGGCAACCTGCGCGCAGTACGAGCCGAAGGTGAAGTGCACGGCGAGTCCAAGGCCGCGGCCCTTCGGCATCGCTGTGCCCCACCTCGATCGCTCGACGACCAGCTTCAGCACCTGCTTCAACCGCGTCGCGTTGAAGTCTGTCGCTTCGTCGGTCTCGGACGGAAAATCGCGGCGCTCGCCGAAGTACGAGAGGCGCAGCGCCACCGGGTCGACGCCCGCCTCGTGCGCGAGCTCGTCGAGGACGCTCTCGATCACGAACGCGTTGATGTTGTGGGACGGTGCGCGCAAGGCGCCGGTTGGCACGGCCGTGCGCACTTCGGTGTACTGCACACGGCAGTTGGGGATCAACGTCGGCTGCAGATCGCCGTCGAACTGGTGCTTCGCGTCGCGGATTGGCGCGAGCAGTCCGTAGGTCTCCGTGGATTCCGGCGGCGTCTGCCCGAGGCGATACCGGTTGCGCGACACGTTGACGAGATGGTGATCCCACACCAACAGCCGGCGGTCGCCGTCGATCGCCGCGCGCACGTGATGAAGGCCCGCCGGTCGATAGTAATCGTGGCGCAGGTCGTCGTCGCGCGACCACACGACCTGCACGGGTGCGCCGACCACCTTTGAGATGACTGCCGCTTCCGCGGCGTAATCCGACAGCAGCCGCCGTCCGAACCCGCCGCCGATGCGAGTGACGTGGATGCTGACGGCTTCATGCGGAATGCCCAGAACGTCGGCGACGACCATGGCGCCCGACGTCGGCATCTGCAGCGGACCCCAGATCTCACAGCGGCCGTCGTGGACGTGCGCCGTGCAGTTCTGCGGCTCGAGCGTCGCGTGCGCCAGAAACGGCGCCTCGTATTCGACGTCGACGGCCGCGGCATGTGTCTCCGTTTGTGAAGAGCCTGACTTCAGCCTCACTTCAGTCTCGCTTGTGCGCGACTTCAGCCTGACTTCAGCGAGGCTTGCGACAAATGCCCGATCGACGTCGCCGGATTCGGCCAGCACTTTACCCGGCTGCTTGGCGGCGGCTCGGAACTGTGCGGTCAGCGTCGCGCTCGACTCGTTCGCGCCGGGGCCCTCGTCCCACTCGACGCGCAGCGCTTCGCGGCCTTTCATCGCGGCCCAGGTAGATTCCGCGATCACCGCAACCCCCGGCCTCAGATACGTCGGATTCGCGTGGCCATCGATCGTGATCACTCGGCGGACGCCGTTCACCGCGAGCGCGGCGCTCGAATCGACCCGAACCGGCTTGCCGCCGTGCACCGGACATTTCTCGATGACGGCGTAGAGCATGCCCGGCACGTGCACATCGAGCCCGTAGATCGGCGCGCCGACGACGATCTTCGGCGTGTCGACGCCGCGCGTGGGCTTGCCGACGATCGTGTAACGACTGATATCTTTGAGCCGCGGCGCCTCCTTTGGTACCGGCAGCGTCGCGGCGGTCGCGGTCAGTTCGCCGTACGACAACGAACGACCCGAGGCGCGATGATGCACGATGCCGCGATCCGTCTCGCATGCTGCCGACTCGACACCCCACGTCTGCGCGGCAGCGGCAACGAGAAGCGCGCGCGCGATGGCGCCCGCGCGCTGACCGAGCGGCCCATCCGACGGCGTCCCATCGCTTCCA
This sequence comes from Vicinamibacterales bacterium, assembly GCA_036848175.1. Classification (GTDB taxonomy): domain Bacteria; phylum Acidobacteriota; class Vicinamibacteria; order Vicinamibacterales; family CAVVIG01; genus QHWF01. The sequence goes on from DAIUKO010000205.1 coordinate 7,460, forward strand.
CCCGCGCCCTGCCCGCCGTACCACGCCGAGTTCAAATCGGCCTGCTCGACACGGACGCGATCCCAATCGACGTCGAGCTCCTCCGCAATCATCATCGGCAGGCTCGTCTTCACGCCCTGCCCCATGTCAGGATTCTTCGCCCACAGCGTGACCGCGCCGTCGGGATCGATCCGGACATATCCGTTTGGTCGGAACGGCTCCGCCGCCGCCGGATGATCATCGATGTAGTAGCCGACGATCAACGCGCCGGCCGTCGTCGCGCCGATTTTGAGGAACGAGCGGCGATCGATTCGCACGACGCTCATCGCGAACCTCCTGTCATCGCCGCGCGTCGGACCGCGCGCCGGATTCGCAAGTAGGTCCCGCATCGGCACAGATTGCCGGACATCGCGTCGGCGATCTGTTCATCGCTCGGATCGGCAGTCGTCCTCAGCAGCGACACAGCCATCATGATCTGACCCGCCTGACAGTAGCCGCATTGCGGCACGTCTTCGTCGATCCACGCCTGCTGCACGGGATGCAGAGCGCCGGCCGCCAGTCCTTCGATCGTCGTGATCGATCGACGCGTCACCGACGCGGCGGTGGTCACGCAGGACCGCATCGCCGTCCCCTCGATGAGGACGGTGCACGCGCCGCAGATGCCACGGCCGCAGCCAAACTTTGTGCCGCGCAGTTGAAGATGGTCGTGAAGCACCCACAGCAGCGGAACGTCGGCATCGACGTTCACGGCGTGCGAGTGACCGTTTATGGACAGTTGGAATGTAGACATGCGAAGGATCAGACGCGATCGCCGTCGTCGAAGTCCCGCGGCGATGCTGATGTTTTGCCGAGGGTCTTCCGATCGCGGCGCCGCGACGGCTATATTCGATCACCGCGATGTTTCGACCCTTCACGCTCCAGGATCGCCTCGTCGATCCGTCGTTGAATCGCGTGACGTATCGCGATCAGACGGTGCAGGTCGAACCGAAGATCATGCACGTGCTGGTCGCGCTGGTAGAGCATGCCGGCGAGGTCGTCACTCGCGACGAGCTGATGAGCCGCGTTTGGAACGGCGTCTTCGTCACCGACGACGCGCTGCACCGGGCGATTCGCGAGCTGCGGCGTCTCTTCGACGACGATTCCGAACGGCCGCGCGTCATCGAGACGATTCGCAAGCGCGGCTATCGGCTGATCGCGCCGGTGAAGGGGCTGGAGGGGCGCGAGGGGCCGGACAGGCTTGACCGGCGCGAGGGGCTCGACAGGCGGGAGGGACGGCCCCGTCTCGGGTGGACCGGTGCCGTTATCGTGGCCTTTGTCGTCTCGGTGGTCGCCATCCTGGTGGGATGGACCGCAATCACGCGTGAATCGACCGTCAATACCGAGGCGCACGTGCGCTTCATGCCGCTGACGAGCGAGCCTGGGAACGAAGTGGATCCGGCGCTGTCGACGTCCGGCAGCCTTGCCTACGTCGCGCGCGCAGACGACGGCCGCGCGCACATCTTCACGAAGGCCGTCGGCGACGCAGCGCCCGTTCAGGTGACGCAAGGCGAGGCGCGCGAGCACTCGCCCGTCTGGTCGCCGGACGAGAAGCGGCTCGCCTTCGTCCGCATCGACGACGGCGCGTGCGCGATCTGGATCGCGGCCGTCGACGGCAGCGGCGCGCGTGTGCTGATGCCCTGCACGGCCACGAACGAGTTCAAGATGTCGTGGTCGCCCGACGGCCGAATGCTGGCCGTCACCGCCGGATCGACCACGATCCGGGCGCCCTCACACATCGAGCTCGTCGACGTCGCCAGCGCACAGCGGCGGGCGGTCAGCGAACCGCCGCCCGCGCACAGCGGCGACTGGGCGCCGGCGTTCTCACCCGATGGCTGTGAGATCGCATTCGTGCGCAGTATCAGCGGATCGATCAGCGACGTGTTCGTGACGGCGATCGCGCCGCGCGACACCGGCGCAGCCGCGAGTGCCGGCGTGCCGGCCGCGCGCCGCGTGACGTTCGACAACGCCGACGTGCTCGGCGTCGATTGGGAGCCGGACGGACGCCATCTCGTGTTCTCGTCCGATCGCGCGGGCGGTATCGGCCTGTGGCGGATTTCGACGGATGGCGGTCAGCCGACGATGCTCGCCGGCGGCGGCGCGAAGTTGAAGCATCCGAGCATCGCGCGCACCAGTGGCACCGTCGCGTACGAAGACTGGCAGTACGAAATCAACCTTCGGGAACAGCCGGCGTCGCCCGATATGCCTGTGGGCGCACGGCCAATCGCCGCGACGAGCGATCGCTGGAACTTTCACCCGCAGATCTCGCCCGACGGCACGCGGATCGTTTTTCAGTCGACGCGGTCGGGTCAATACGAGCTGTGGCTGAGCGATCGAAACGGCCAGGGCGCGAGACCACTCACTCGCACCGGCATCTACAAATCGCCATCACGCTGGTCGCCGGACGGCCGTCGACTGGTGTTCACCACGCGCTTCAACGGCCAAAGTGACATCTGGGTTCTCGACGTCGACAGCGGCGCCGCGAAAACCATCGTCAGCGACACGACGAGCGCAGTCGCGCCGAGCTGGTCGCACGACGGCCGCCGCGTGTATTTCGGATCGCTGCGAACGGGAGTCTGGCAGATCTGGAGCGCCGACGTCGACAGCGGGTCAGTGCGACAAGTCACGACCGAGGGTGGGTACGCTGCCATCGAGTCACCCGACGGACAATCGCTGTTCATCACGAGGCTCGATCGCCTCGGTCTGTGGCGCCGCCCGGTCGCGGGCGGCCCTGAAACACTCGTCGCCGATAAGGTGCTCGCCGAGCAATGGCCCAACTGGGGACTCTTCGATCGCGGCGTGTTCTACGTCACGTGGCCCGACGCCGGCGAGCCGCAGCTTGCGGTCATCGAGAACGGCAAGGTTGAGCCGCAACTCCTCGGGCGGCTTCCGGAGTTCGCGTGGTCCGGCATCGCGGTCGCGCGCGATGGATCGCGGGTCATCTTCGCGCACGCCGACCGTCGAGTTTCCAACATCGGCGCCTTGTCGATGGTTGAACGCTGAAGAATCAGCGCACTACTATATCGGCATGGCGCTGCGCCGTTGGCGGCGGACTCACGGGAGCGAGTTTCGCGCTCATGTCGACCCCGGCGACGATGCGCGCTGGATCGTTTCCATCTGGCAAGGCGACACCTGCGTCCAGCAGAAGAAGCGGCGCTTCAGAATGCTGACCGACGCGCAGGCCAGCGCCGACACGCTCGTGCGCGAGCAGTTCGCACACGAGTGCGATCCCGCGTGCGGAGATTGGGGCCCGTACTCCGCCTGACATCACTCATCGCGGAGGGCGACCATCGGATCGATCCGCGTCGCGCGCTGCGCCGGCAGGTAGCTCGCACCGA
>DAIUKO010000205.1:10912-13563 GCA_036848175.1 Vicinamibacterales bacterium
GCGACCATCGGATCGATCCGCGTCGCGCGCTGCGCCGGCAGGTAGCTCGCACCGAGCGCGGCGGACGCCAGCAGCGCCGGGACGGCGACGAATGTCACGACGTCGGTCGGGCTGACGTCGAAGAGCATCGTCGCCACCAGCCGCGACGCCGCGAACGAGGCGACGAGGCCGCACGCGACGCCCATCAGCGTCAAGCGCAGTCCGTGTCCGACGACCAGCCGCAGCACGTCGGCGCGGCTGGCGCCGAGCGCCATGCGGATGCCGAGCTCGCGCCGCCGCTGGTTGACCGAGTACGCCATCACGCCGTAGATGCCGATCACCGCAAGCACCAGCGAGAGGCCGGCAAACACCGCGAGCAGCCACGCACCCATGCGGGGGGCCCACAGCGATTGATCGAAGATCTCCGTCAGCGTGAAGACGCCGGTCAGCGGCAGATTGCGATCGAGCTGCTGCACTTCGCCGCGCACCGTGCCGAGCACCGCTTCGGGCCGCGGCGCCTTGACGAACAACGACAGCTGCGGCTGATACACCTGCGTCGTCGCCTGGTAGATGAACGGCGTCGGCTCCTCGCCGATGAAGTTGTACTTGCTGTCCTTGGCGATGCCGACCACCTGATTGAAATTCTGCTGGCCGAAGAACTTGAACCGTTTGCCGAGCGCGTCCTGCTCGGGCCAGAATCGCTTCGCCATCGTCTCGTTGATCACGACCGAGGTCGGCGTGTTGGGCTGATCGATGTCGGACAACGCACGCCCGCGCAGCAGCGGAATGCCGAGGCTTTCTAGATAGTGCGCGCTGCCGACGGCAATCTGCACCAGCTTTCCGGCGCGACGATCCGATGCGTCCTGTCCCTCGAGGAAGACGGTGCGGGCGAAGCCGCCCTGGAACAACGGAACGGTGCTGGCCAGCGTCGCCGCCTGAACACCCGGCACAGACGCCGCACGCTCGAGCACGCGCTGCTGGAACTGCCGGCCGCGTTCCTCGGTGTAGCCCTGCGCGCCGAGATCGAACGACAGCACCGCGAGATGCCCGGCATCGAACCCGGGATTGATCTGTTGTGCGTGCTGCAGACTTCTGAGGAACAGGCCGGCGCCGATGAGCGCGATGAGCGACAGCGCAATCTGCGCCGCCACCAGCATGTTGCGCAGGCTGAACATGCGGTTCGCGCCTGAAGGCGCGCCGGTCTTCTCTTTCAATTCGACGACGAGATCCGGCCGCGAGGCCTGGACCGCCGGCGCCAGGCCGAAAACGATGCCTGTGACGATCGAGACGCCGATCGTGAACAGCAGCACGCGCAGATCGGGATGAAGATCGACGGCGTCGGCCTGCAGGAATGGCGGCCGGTACGACCACAGCAGCCCCTGCGCCCAGTATGCGAGCAGCAATCCGGCCGCGCCGCCAAGAAGCGCGAGCAGCGTGCCCTCGGTCAACAGCTGCATGACCAGGCGTCCGCGGCTTGCGCCAAGCGACAAGCGGACCGCGATTTCCTTCTGGCGCACCGCCGCGCGCGCGAGCAGAAGGTTGGCGACGTTCGCACACGCAATGAGCAGCACGAGCCCGACGATGGTCATCAGCAGGCCGCCGGCCATCACGAGGTTGTTGCGGAATCCCGGATTCACGGTCGCCTGCGCCAGTGGCACGATCGTCACGCCGCGGCCGCCGTTCTCGTTCGGATACTCCTGCGCGAGCTGCCGGGCGATCGTTTTCAGATTCGCGTCGGCCTGCTGCGCGGTGACGCCCGGCTTCAACCGGCCGGTGGCGTTGAAGACCAGGCCACGCCGGCTGTCGGGTCGAATGAGCGCGAGGAAGAATCCATTGGTCGTCACCGGATACGTCATATAAGGGACCCATAACGCCGGCGCGCCGATCGCGTTCGTCCCTTTGAATCCCTTCGGCATCACGCCGATGACGGCGAACGACTGTCCGTTGATGGTCATCGTTCGTCCGACGATCGATGGATCGCCGCCGAACCGCTTCTGCCACTCGCCGTAGCCGAGAACGGCAACCAGACGCTCGCCAGGATTCCGGTCCTCGTCGGTGGTGAAGGTGCGCCCGATGGCCGGCTTCGCGCCGAGGACCGAGAAGTAGTTGCCCGTCACGATTTCGCCGAACACCTGCTGCGGCTCGCCGCCGTTGACGGCGATGTTCAGCGGGATCCCCTGATGGGCGGCGAGGCCGTTGAACACCTCGTTCTTTTCACGGAGATCCTTGAAATTCATCGGCGAGAGCTGCAGGAACCCGAGCTGCCCGCCCTGATTGCGCTCGTCGGTGGTCCAGACGCTGACCAGCTGCGATGGATCCTCGACCGGCAGCGGGTTGAGCAGGACGGCGTTAATCAACGTGAAGATCGTCGTATTCGCGCCGATGCCGAGTGCCAGCGAGAGGGCCGCGATGACGGTGAATCCCGGCGCCTTCGCGAGCAGCCGTGCCCCATACTTCAAATCCTGGAGAAATGTGGCCATAACCCCATCTTAGACGGCGCTATAGGGCTCCAAGGTCTGACCGGGGTCAGACTCGGGTCAGACCACGGTCAGACCACGGTCAGACCACGGTCAGACCGCGGTCGGACCACGGTCAGACCGCGGTCGGACCGTCGATTCCCCTACCCGTTCGTCTAGGGGACGGCTTTTCGAGCCGACGTATCATTGGGCGTG
>DAIUKO010000206.1:0-13557 GCA_036848175.1 Vicinamibacterales bacterium
ATGCCATCTCAGAATCCGTATCGGGCAGAACTCGAAGGGAACGATCCGCTTGTCGCGCTCCGCGAGACGCCGGAGCGCATTCGTGCCACGACCGGCTCGTGGTCCGCCGCCGATTTCGAACGCAGCTACGCGCCCGGGAAGTGGAGCGCGCGCCAGATTCTCGTGCACCTCGCCCAGAGCGAGCTCGCGCTCGGCACGCGCGCGCGAATGGCGCTGTCGACGCCGAACTACGTCGCGCAGGCATTCGATCAGGATCAGTGGATCGCGCGCGAGGGCAAGCTCACCGGAAAGGAGGCGCTCGACGCCTTCATCGCCATCGCGACGATGAACCGCTCGATGTTCGAAGGGTTGTCAGCCGCCGATCGCGCCGTCCCGTTGCAGCACCCGGAGTACGGCGCGCTCACCGTGGATTGGATCCTCGAGCAGCTGGCCGGGCATCAGATTCATCATCTGAAGCAGCTACAACAGATTTCGCGTCAATAGCGCCGGCTACTGCCAGCAATCGTTCGCGGCGCCCGGCTCGGATTGACAGAGTCGGACCTGTTCGTAAAGAAACCCATCGTCGACGAAGCTCAGACCGGCGGCTTTGGCTTTGAGGAGCTCGAAGTACACCGGTCTGTGCTTCTCGTACTCGTCGCGGCCGATGACGATGCCGGACGCCGGAACCGCGCCCAGCTTCACGCCCATGTCGGCGGTCCATAGATACGGGCTCGATTTCCCGCCCAGCAGCGATCCCGGGATCCGGTAGTCGAGACCGGTCGCTTTCAGCGCGGCTACGGCGTCCACGACTTCGGCGACCTCCAGGCTGGAGAACGTTCCGCACGTCGGCTCCTCGGCGCGGCAATTCGCATTGATGCTCACGCGAAAGAGCCTGCCGCCGTCCCTGAAGTATCCGCTCGAAAAACGCTCGGGCAGCCGCTCCAGCAGGGCGGGATCGTTCCGAACGTTCCTTCGATCGCGGAACTGCGCCAAGCCGACCCGAGAGTAGGGCCACTCGAGGATCGCGATCGGCGATTTCCTTCCCGCCGTCAGCCGAAGCTCGGTGCGGGCGGTGGCTCGCGCCGCCAGATCGTCCATCCGACGGACCAGCGGAGCGAGCGCCGATTCGCGATCCACGATCGACACGTTCTGATACCGCGTGCCAAGGAGCGTCAGTGTTGACTGTTCGGTGCTGTCGGCCGTCGGTACGGTGGTCGGCCACCGATCGAAGTTCGCGGCGCCGAATGCCTTCAGCAGATCCGCGAGCTCCACCGGCGACAGCCGCTCCTGAGCGAAGTTGCGGAACAGCGCGTTCCGGTACGAGATGCTGCCGTCGTTGAAGACGACGACGCGATCGACGACCGGCCCGTAATAGATCAGGAGGCGGCCCGATCGGTTGGCGCACGATTCGTGGACCGGCGTGGTGTGAAAGTAGGGAACCGGCTCTGAGAGTTTCCGAATCTCCGTCAGCACCAGCGTGGCCGACGAGAAGTCGGCCGGGTTGCGTTCGTTGCGCTTGTAGATCCACCGCGCGGTGATGAGATCGTTGAACTGGAGCGTCGACCATGCGGTCTTCGACCTGAGATCCACCGACTCCGCGCGAACGATGCCGCACAGCGCCGGGAATCTTCCGACGCTGACATCCGTCCCGACGACCTGCAGGTTGGTATCAACGACGCGATCCTGAAAATCCAGCGTTTCGAGCACGAGTGGCGAGGTCAGCAGGACGCGGGCGATGATCGCGATCTGGTCGGTTCGGTTGTTGCGAAAGGCGGGCCTCGGCTGCGCGGTCAGACCGATTTGCACCTCGTCGAAGGTCGGCGCCGCCGGCCTCTGACCGGTCCCCGAACAGTCCGCGCAGCGGATCGAACCAGGCACGGCCATCGACGATTGCGCCGAACCGATCGTCGCGCCAAGCAGACAGACGATCGCTGCGATCGTCGTGACCGGGAATCCAGTTCGGTGACCCACTCAGCTTCAATTTACAGCGGATTTCGTTCGGTAGCGGTCTTAGTCCATCCGCAGCGCGGTCATCGGATCGACGCGCGCGGCGCGTCGAGCCGGCAGGTAGCTGGCCGAGAGCGCGGCAAGTCCAAGCGCGGCGGCCACGCCGGCGTAGGTGATGGGATCGGTCGAGGTGACTCCGAACAGCAGCGTCGTCAACGCCCGACCTGCGACGAGCGCGCCGGCCAGTCCCGCCGCAAGCCCGACGACCGCCAGCGTGATGCCCTCACGGAGAAACAGACGCACGACATCCTCGGGCGCGGCGCCGATCGCCAGGCGGACGCCGATCTCCTGCGTGCGTTGACTCACGAGATACGCGAGGACGCCGTAGACGCCGATCGAGGCGAGCAGGACGGCGACCGTCGCAAACGACGCGAGCAGCAGCATCGTGAAGCGGCGCTCGGCGACCGATCGGCCGACCACTTGATCCATCGTGCGGACGTACGCCATCGGCAGCTCGCGATCGAGCGCGGCGAGATCGGCGCGCGCGACCGGGGCGAATGCGGTGGGCTCGCCGGTCGTCCGCACGACGATCGTGAGAGCGCTGACGGGATGCTGCGCGTGCGGCAAGTAGACTTCGGGCGGCGGCGTCACGTCGAGGCCACTCCAATTGACGTTGCCGACCACGCCGATGATGGTCTTCTGGCCGCTGCGGATGTTGTCGACGAGCCGGACGCCGAGCTTGAGCTGCTGCCCGATCGGATTCTGGTTCGGCCAGAAGCGCCTGGCCGTCTCTTCGTTGATGACGACCACTTCCGGTCCCGTCTCATCGTCGTGCGCGTCGAACGTGCGGCCGGCGCGCAGCGGAATCTTCAGCGTCTTGAAGTAGGCGGGGGTCACGATGCGCATGCCGGCGCTCGGCGAATCGGCCGAATCGGTCTCGCCCACGCGCAGAAAGCTCGAGCTCGCGGTGAAGTTCGTGTCGAGCGGAAGACCGAACACGGCGGCGGCGCTCTCGACGCCGGGACGCGCGCCGATCCGATCGACGTAACCCTGCACGAACTGACCGACCGCCGCGTCCGTTTTGTACTTCGCCTCAGGCAGGCTGAGCGCGAAGGTGAGCACGTGATCGGGTGAGAATCCTGGATTGACGTCGCTGATGCGTTGATAACTGCGAATCAGCAATCCGGCGCCGATCAGCAGCACGACGGCCAGCCCCATCTCGCAGACGACGAGCGTCTTGCGAAGGCGCGTGCGTCCGTGGCCGATCGATCCGCGGCCCGCCGTCGCGATGATCTGCGCCAGTGCGCCGCCGCTCGTGGCGAGCGCGGGCACGAGGCCGAAGACGACGCTCGTGGCGATCGCGGTGATCACTGTGAAGGCGAGCACGCGCCAGTCGATGGCCACTTGATCGAGTCGCGGGATGCTCGCCGGCCCGAGCGCGATGAGCGCGCGCGTCGCCCACTGCGCCACCAGCAGGCCGGCGACGCCGCCGGCGAGGCCGAGGACGACGCTCTCGGCGAGGAACTGCTGAATCAATCGTCCGCGTCCCGCGCCGACGGCGGCCCGCACCGCGACCTCGCGCGTGCGGCTGTTCGCGCGCGCGAGCAGCAGATTGGCGACGTTGACGCACGCGACGAGCAGGACCAGCGTCACGGCGCCGAGCAGGATGAGCAGGGCCGGACGAATCGTGCGGACGGTGCGATCGTGCAGCCGCGTCGCGCTCATCGCGCGGCCGCGGTTGGTGTTCGGATAGTCGCGCGCGAGCCGCTCGGCGATGGTGGCCATCGCCGCCTGCGCCTGCTCGAGGTTGGTCCCGTTCTTCAACCGCGCGACGGCGCCGATCCATTGCGCGCCGCGCTGTCGATCGCTCAGGTTGTCGCGCGAGAAGACGAGCGGCCGCCAGAACTCCGCGCCCTCGGGCATGGTCACGTCGGCCGGCGCGACGCCGACGATCGTGAACGGCTTCCCATCGAGGCGCACCGTCGAACCGATGATGTCGTGCTGCGCGCCGAACTGGCGGCGCCACAGCCGCTCGCTCAAGACGACGGCCTGTCGGTCGTTTTCCACGTCGGCGTCGACGATCAGCCGTCCGAGCCGAGGCGTCACGCCGAGCACGCTGAAGAATCGTCCTGTGACGTACCCGCCGTCGAGCTGCTGCGGCTCGCCGTTCCCGGTCAGGTTCGCGGTCGACGGAGACAGCGCCGCCCACTCGGAAAACGCGCCGCTCTGCGACGCGACGTCGCGATAGTTCGGTGGCGAGAAGGTCGGTCCCATGCGTCCGGTGCGGCCGTTGAGCAGCACGACGAGGCGATCCGGATCCTGATACGGCAGCGGTCGCAGGAGCACGCCGTTGACGACGGTGAACACCGCTGTCGTCGCGCCGATGCCGAGCGCCAGCGTCAACACCGCGACCGCCGTGAACGACGGTTGACGATACAGCATGCGAAGCGCGTAACGGACGTCCTGCGCCAACGAACCCACGGGATCTCTCCTTGGTTGATCGGGTTGGCAATGGTCGATACCGGCGCCTCCGTCCGCCCCGATGCCGTAGCTGGCTCCGGCGCTGACGACGACGTCGCTGAGCTCACGGAACAACAGCGCGAAGATCGCGAGCGCGCCACGCGGCGCCGCGTCGCGGCATCGATCTTCGAAAGTCGCGCGCATGTCGTCGCCGTAGCGGTCACGCAGCCGCCGCGAATACAGCAGGAGCGCGGCACCGTAAACACGAACGGCCGACGCTGCCAACAGGCCGGCGCTGCGCCCGCTCATTTGTTGCGCGGCGCCGGCGCCTCGAGCGCAGGACGTCCGATCGGGGTCACGCCTTTGCGGCGCGCCTGCTTGACGAGCGCGTCGAGCCGTGACGTTTCCGCTTCGAGGACGGCGCGGCCGAACGGCGTCAGTCGGTAGTAACGGCGTCGTGGATCATCAGCGCCCGAGGGTCGCTTCTTCGGTTCGACGACGAGGCCGCCGTCTTCGAGTCCGGCCAGCGCGGTGTAGAGCGTGCCGGTGCCGAGGCGGGTCGCGCCGCCAGTCCTCTCCGCGACTTCGAGGATGATGCCGTAGCCGTGGCGATCGGCGTCGCTCAGCGCGAGCAGAATCTGAAACTGCTGCGGCGACAGCGGCAGATAGTCTCTTGCGTCGCTCATAGATGCGTCGAGGGTCGACATAGTAGCACGGGCGGGAGAGGGGGAGGGGGGTGACGGGCGGGACGCGTGAGGGGTGGACGGCAGACGGCGGGATGGGCCAGCCCCATCCCGCCTTTCCTGCCTTGTTAGAACGAGAAGCGCAAGCCGAGCTGTCCGACACGCTGCTCCGGACGGCGGAAGTCGCCCGAGTAGGTGGTCGGCTCGAGCAGATTCGGATCGGGCGCGCCGGTCGAGGGAATGTTGACGCGCGCGCGGAAGCCGCTCGGGTTGATCGAGTTGAACAGGTTGAACATCTCGCCAATGGCCTCGACGTTCGCCTTGCTCCCGAGGCGGAAGACCTTCGACACGCGCACGTTGGTCTGCGTTTGCGCGAAGCCACGGCCGCAATTGACGGTCTTGCAGTCGCCGATTTCCTTGAACGTCGTGAAGTTGGTGACCGCACCGCTCGCGGCCGCGCTCGAGTCGAAACTATCGACGGCGTACGCCTTCGTCGGAATGTCGACGGCGTCGCCGTCCAGATTCAGATCGCGGCCGTCGACCAGATTGACCGGCAGCGCCGAGCGATAGAAGAAGATCGGCGCCAGGCGGACGCCGCCTTTGATCTCGAATACCGCGCTCAGGCTGATCAGGTGACGCGCGTCGGTCGTCAGGTTCGGACCGAGCTGGCGCGGGTCGTCGAACGGGTTTTTCGGATCCTGGATGTTCGCCGTGTTGAGCTCGTCAGCCGCGGCGCCGATGGTGCTGATGCCGCGCTGCAGCGTGTAGTTGGCGCTGAAGTCGATGCCGCGCGTCAGCCGCCGGCGGAGGCTGAGAATCATGGCGTCGTACTGGCTCCGTCCGCGGCTGACCGCTGGACGGTTGCCGTTGGTGTTCGGGCTGAGCGTCGGGATGATCGCCGCCAGCCGCCGCGTCGTCGAGCCCGGAATGCGCTGGTTGACGCGCGGACGAAAGTTCAGATCGCGTCCGAGCGAGTTGACGTAGTCGACGCTCAGCACCATGTTGCTCGTCAGCTCGCGCGAGTATCCGGCGTTGGCCTGCATCTGATAGGGCTGCTGCAGCCGCGGATCGACCCACTGGCCGAACAGCGGGAAGGCGCCCGGGGAGACCTGATTCTGGCTCTGGATGTTCGCGATCGGCTGACTGACCGTGAAGAAGGTGCCGTTCGGGTTTCGGATGCCCGCCGCTTCGGTGACGTTGAACACTTGACCGAAGCCGCTGCCGGTCGAATCGGCGGCCGCGAAAAGGACGTTCGAGTTCGTGTAGCCGACGTCCGTGTAGACGCCCCAGCCGCCGCGGATGATGTTCTTCCCGTCACCGGTCGCGTCGAACACCGCGCCGATGCGCGGCTGGAAGTTGTTGTGATCCTCCTGCGGCGTCAGGCCGAAGTTCTCGAGGCCGACAATCCCGTTCAGAAGGCCGGCGGCGCCGGCCGCCTGGAGCTTCACGAAATTCGGGTTCTTCGATTCGTCGAACTGATACCCGGTCATGAGGTCGTAGCGCAGACCCATGTTCACCGTCAGCCTGTCGCCGACGCGCCAATCGTCCTGGATGTAAGTCGCGAACTGCTTCATCGGGATGTTGGCCGACGAATCACCGTCGCTGAGCGTGACCGATGAAATCGGGCCGTTCTTGTCGTTCGTCAAGTGCGTGTAGAAGTACGCGCCCTTGCCGGTGTTGAAGGTGATGAAGAGCCGCGGCTCGTTGATGAAGTTGACGCCGGCCTTGAAATCGTGGCCGAGTCCGCCCATATGCGTCACGTGCCACGAGAAGTCGTCGCGGAACTGATACTTCTTCTGCGCCGTCGTCTGCGGCGTGTTCCCGTTGGCGCCGATGGTGAGGCCATTCGGGAATGTCTCGTTCGGGGCCGAGCTGCGCGAGGCGATGTTGTTGAAGAAGTCGGCATACTGGAAGATGAACTCGTTCAGCTTCGAGCCGCCGAGCACCCAGTTGTGGTTGGCGTTGATCGAGTTGAACTTGTTCGTGCTGTCGCCCCAGTTGTCGACACTGCTGTTGGGCGCCGCGCCGTACGGCTGCGAGTTGTTGTTGCGCGCGTAGCGCACCGCCAGATACTGCGCCGCGCTGACATTCGCCGTCACCTTGCCCGTGAACAGGTTCTCGCGATACGGCACCGCGAAAATGCCGTCCTTGTCAGGGAAGAGGCCCGACGTGTTGACGGCCTGGGTCTTGTCCTGCTGCGTCCGCTCGATCGCGAGGAAGAAGTGAGCTTTGTTCTTCGAGATCGGACCGCCGAAGCTGCCGCCGAACTGGTTCTGGCGGTAGTCGCCCTTGACTGCACTCCCCGTGTGGTTGATCTCCGGGAGCTTCTCGGTCTGCGTCAGCGCGTTCATCGACTTGTCGCGGAACAGCTCGAAGAAACTGCCTTGCCATAAGTTCGTGCCGCTCTTGGTGACGACGCTCAGCACGCCGCCGTTGCTGCGGCCGTACTCGGCCTTGAAGCGCTGCGTCTGGAAGTTGAACTCCTGCACCGACTCGAGCGGGAACAGCTGCAGCAGCCCGCCGACCGTGTCGTCGTTGTTGTCGCCGCCGTCGATCTGGTAGTTGATATTCCGGCCGGCGCCGCCGTTCACGAGCGGCGCGTACTGCGTGCTCTTGGTCGGATCGCTGTGGAAGCTGAGGCCGACGCCGGGCACCGTCGCCGCGAGGTTGGCGAACTGACGGCCGTTGAGCGGCAGGCTCTCAATGCGTTTCGGATCGACCAGCACACCGACCGACGACGCCGTCGTCTCGATGAGCGGCGAGCTGGCGGTGACGTTCACCGTCTCCGCGAGCGACGCCAGCTTCATGCTGAAATCGATCGTCAGCGTCTGGCCCAGACCGACGACGATGTCCTTCTGCGACACGGTCGTGAAGCCCGACAGCTCCGCGTTCACCTCGTAGGTGCCAACAGGCAGCGCGTTCAGGCGATAGAGGCCTTCGGCGTCGCTGGTCTCCGACCGCACTAATCCGGTCTGAGTGTTTTTGGCCGTGACGGTGACGCCCGGAACTGCAGCGCCTTGCTGGTCGAGGACGCGGCCGGTAATGCCGCCGGTGGTCTGTTGCGCGAACGCCACCGGACAGGCGAGCAGCACAGCGATCGCCGCCCCGAGTAGATACCTTCTCATCCATCTCCTCCAAAGAAAACAAAAGCAAACACGACGCGGGCGTCCGGTTCGATCGCGGACGATGTGCCCGTCCGGACGATGTCCGGATTCGGGGCGACCGAGAAGCTTATCGTCTTTTAACAGGGCGGTAAATGGTGACGATGGGCTACTGCAGCGAGCGGATCAGTCGCTGCACTTCCGACCGTTGCGGGGCATCGGCCGGAAGGCGATTCAGCAGATCCTGAGCGGCGGCGACCGCTTCGGCCCGGCGGCCGAGGCGGGCGCAGGCAAGCGCCAGGTTGAAGCGTGCCTCGTGCAGATTGGGATCGGCGGCTAACGCCGCCTGCAACAACGGGATCGCGCCGGCGTTGTCGCCGCGTGAGGCCTGAAGGATCCCGAGATTCGCTATCACGACCGGGTTGGCCGGCTCGCGCTGCCGCGCCTGCTCGAGGACACGCGCCGCGCCGGCCAGATCGTTGCGCCGGCCGAGGCATGTCGCCAATCCGAGATGCGCGTCGGCCGACGGCAGCCCGCCGTCGATCGCCCGTTGGAACTCCTGCTCTGCGCGGGCGCAGTCATTCCTGGCCAGGCGCGCGTAGCCGAGGCGCAAGTGCGCCTGGCTGTTGCCGGCGTCGACGCGAAGGATGTCCTCGAGTGCAGCCTCGAGCGCAGCGCCTGACAGTTCTCCCGACGTCACCTGCGCGATCCGCGCCGCGACGTCGCGCCGATCCTTGGGATCGATCTGTCCACCGCCGCCGTCGAGCTCGTGCCGCGGCCCCATGGCATAGCCAAGCGCGCGAAGGCGATCCAGTCCGCTCGCGTCGATGACGCGCGTGTCGGGCAGACGCGGAGGCGAGTAGCGCGACGCGCGGCCGTCGAGCCGCCGCGCGATCGCTTCCTGTGCCGCCGCGAGATTCATCTGCTCGCCCGGATCGTTCTCGATGTCGAACAGCTCGGGCTTCGGCGCGGCGATGAACTTCCACTGCTCCGATCGAATCGCGCGCAGCGGCGCCCATCCGAACTCCAGGAGCGGGGCGAACGATTCGGCGTAGAGCTCGCGTGCGGGGAGCTTGGCTCCTGAAAATGCCGGGGACAGATCGATGCCGTCGACATCTTTCATCTCGGCGCCGAGAAGCCTGGCGACCGTCGGCGCGATGTCGGCGAGCGTCACTGGATCGCTCACGATGCGTGGAGCGGCATTGCCCGCGGCGGTCGCAGGCAATGACATCAGCAAAGGCACGCGCAGCGTCGTGTCGTAGACGAAGATGCTGTGCGCGTACTCGCCATGCTCGCCGAATGCCTCGCCATGATCGCCAGCCGCCACGATCACGGTCGCCGAGGCGCGATCGCCGAGCGCCGCCAGCAGGCGGCCGATCTCGCGATCGGCGGTCGTGATCTCTTCGTCGTACCGGTCGAGGACCGGCCGCGCCGTGTTGTCGCCGTACGGTGCGTGCGGCTCGAAGAGGTGCACCCACAGGAAGAATTGGTCCCTGGTCGCTGGTCCCTGGTCCTTGGTCCCGAGTCTCTGGTCCGTGGTTCCGAGCCACGCGATCGCTTCGCTGACGACGTCCGAGGCGGGCCGCTCGTTGGCCTGGCGTCCCGCCGTATCACGCGGAAGGTGATCGCTGTACACGTCGAAGCCGCGGTCGAGGCCGAACTGGTGGTCGAGCGGAAATGCCGCGACGAACGCGGCCGTCTTGAACCCGCGCGCCCGCAGCACGGTCGCGAGCGTCGGCACGTTCGCCGACAGGTGCACGCCGTTGTCGCGGGCGCCGTGGCCCGGAGGATATCGGCCGGTCAGGATCGTCGCGTGCGACGTCAGCGTGATCGGCGCTGACGCATAGGCGCGCTCGAAGCGAATACCGCGTGCGATGCGATCGAGCGCCGGCGTGCGCGCACGCGCGTAGCCGTAGGCGCCGACGTGGTCGGCTCGGATCGTGTCGATGGTGATGAGCAGAAGATTCCGCGCCGCCGGCGGTGCGGGTTCCGGGCGGCCGCCGCAGCCGGCTGACAGCAGGAGCGACAGCCCGATCACCGTTCGCGCGCTCACGCTCATCGGCTGGCTCCGAGGGCTGCGAGCAGTTTCGCCGCCGCCTCCTTTTCGCGAGCACCGCCGCGAGCCGCGAGGACGCGCCGGTATTCTTCGGCCGCGCGCCGCTCGTCGCCGGCTTCCTGCCGCGCGATGCCCAGGTTGAGTCTCGCCTCGACGAAATCAGGCGCGGTGGTCAGCGCACGCTCGAACCACTCGATCGCCTCCGCCGGCTTGTGCGCTTCGACCAGCAGCACGCCGAGCCCATTGGCGGCATCCGCCGTCCGCGCGTCGATAGCAAGTGCGCGCCGGTAGGCCTGCTCGGCGCCAGCGCGATCGCCCAGAGCGCGCCGGGCGTTGCCGGAATTGGCGGCGTAAGAGGCGTTGTTCGGATCGATGGCGGCCGCGCGCTCGAATTCCGTCGCCGCGTCGCCGGCCCGCCCTTCATCGATGGCGACGAGGCCGAGACCGTTGTGCGCGATCGCGCTGTTGGGGTCGAGCGCGACGGCGGCGCGGTCGGCCTTGTCCGACTCCTCGCGCAGCGCGCGCGCGGCGTCGCCGCCGGCGCGCTGTGCCGCGTCGCGCGCGGCCACGGCGAGATCGTGGAGCAGCGCCGCATCAGTGGGCCAGCGTTGTGCGGCCCGTCGAAGAAGCGCGAGCGCCGGCGCCGTCTTGCCAGCCTCCTTCAAGGCGCGCGCCGCGGTCGTTTGAAAGACCGGCGACTCCGGATGTTCGCGCGCGAGCGGCTCGACGAGATCGAGAGCCTCGGGACGATGAGCGTTCAGTGCGCTCAGAGCATCCTCGAAGCGGTTCCAGACCTGAATCTTCGCGGCCGGATTCGCGGCGTTCGAACCATGCAGCGGCGCGGCGGTGCTGGCAACGTAGCCCAACGCCCGCAGCCGTTCCGCCGCTTCAGGAGAGATCGAACGCGTACGCGTACCGCCTGCGTCTGCGGTCGCGCGAATGGCATCGATGCGCGCGGTCATGGCGGTCGCGATTGCCGCCTGCGCCGCCGCGACGTTGTCGCGCTGCTGCGGATCGCGGATCAGGTCGTACACTTCCATCGCCGAGCCGGCGCGGATCGTCATCCAGCGGCCGTCGGTCAACGCCTGGAGCGGACTCCATCCCGCGACGTGCGGGTACTCGGTCTCCGCATAAAGATCGGTCGCGCCCGTCCCGCCCAACAGATCGCGTCCCTTCATCTCGTTCGGCACCGCGACGTTCGCCGCGCGGAGGATCGTCGGCGCGACGTCCGCGAGGCTCACGGCATCGGCGCGCACCCCTTCGCGCTGCCCCGGCGCGGCCACAATCATCGGCACGCGGAGCGTCGAATCGTAGAGGAGCATGCCGTGCGTCCGCTCGCCGTGATCGCCGAGTCCTTCGCCGTGATCGCCGACGACGATGGTCAACGTGCCGGCGGCGGTTTGATGCGCCCGCAGCCACTCGAGCAGGCGGCCGGCCTGCGCATCGGCATACGCGATCTCATCGTCGTACGGCGACGCCGTGCGGCCGCGAAACTCCGGCGGCGGCGAGTACGGCGCGTGTGGATCGTAGAGGTGGAGCCAGACGAAGAACGGTGGTCGTTGGTCGGTTGGTGGTTGGTCGGTCGGTGGTTGGTTCAGCCACGTGAGGGCGGCGTCGACGACCGCCGACGCCGGACGCTCGGCTTCGAGGCGCTCGGTGGCCGCGGGATCGCGCGGGATGCGGTCGTCGTAGGTGTCGAATCCCGCCGACAGACCGAAGCGGCGATCGAGGACGTACGCGCCGACGAACGCGGCCGTCCGGTAGCCGGCGTTCCGTAGCAGGCGCGCGATGGTCGGGTGCGTGTCGCTCAACACGTCGATTCCGTTCTCGCGGACACCGTGCGCCGGCGGCAGCAGTCCCGTGAGAATCGTCGTATGTGAGGGCAGCGTGAGCGGCGCCGCTGTCCGCGCCGCCGTGAAGCGGATGGCGCTTCTCGCCAGTCGATCGAGATTCGGACTGACGCCGGTGCCGAGCCGATCCGCGCGCCACGTATCGATCGTGACGAGGAGGACGTTTGGCGGCGCTGGTCGGGATGTGCCGGCACACGCCGTCGACGCGACGACCAGGACCAGCCACCATCTCATCGCGTCGTGAGCGTCGCGCGAAGCGCCTCGAAGTACACGTCGGCGGCTTCGCGGATGGCGTCGAGCGGCATGTGCTCGGCGTCGGCGTGCATGTTGTCGAGCACGTCGGCCGGCAGGATCGCCGGGAAGATGCCATAGCTCTTGACTCCCTTCGGCCGGAACGCGTTCGAGTCGGTGCCGTAGGGAATGAGCATCGGCGTCACGATCGCGTCGGGATGGCGCGCCTTGATCGCCGCTTCCAGATTTCGATAGAGGGGCGTGTCGCGCGGCGACACGATCGGGTCGTCCGATTCGTTGATCAGCTCGATCTTCAGCGATGGATCGCCGAGCCGCCGCGCGACTTCGGCAATCCACTGATCTTTCGTCGTCCCCGGCAGCACGCGGCAGTCGAGGCCGACTTCGGCGACCGAGGGAATCACGTTGATCTTCGGCGGCTCGCCGACGCCCGACCGCAGCCAGGTGACCGCGATCGTCGATCGCTGAATCGCGTTGGTGAACTTATTGGTCGCGAACGTGCCGACGTTGGCTTTCATCACGTCAACGATGTTCTCACCGCCACCGCTCGCCTGAAGGCTTCGTGCTCCATCTGACAAAAGGCGCCCGATCGCGCGGACCAGGCGATCGTTCGGGTTCTGATCGTGCGGCTGGCTGCCGTGACCGGCGACGCCTTCCGCGCGCACTTTCAACCAGACGATCTTCTTTTCCGCCACCGCGATGCCGTAGACCAGCTTGCCGGCTGCGAAGAGATCGCGGCTGCCAAACCCTCCTTCGTCGATCACGTATTCGGGATCGAGCTCGGCGTAGTGATTCGCGATCATCCAGCGCGCGCCCATCGCACCGCCGACTTCCTCGTCCGGCTCTGCGAGCAGGATGACGTCGCGATTCAGCGGCACGTTGCCGCGCTTGAGCCGCAGAAAGGCGAGGACTTGCGCGACCGCCTGGCCCTTCATGTCCATCGCGCCGCGGCCCCAGAGCTGCCCGTCCTTGATCTCGGCGCCGAATGGATCGACGGTCCACTGACTCCGATCCGCCGGCACGACGTCCATGTGATGCAGCAGCACGATCGGCTTGCCGGCCGGCGGCGAGACGGTCGCCTTCAATCGTGCGTAGAGGATCGCCTTGCCCGGCGCCGACTCGTAGCGCTCGACCCGGATGCCGTCCCGCTGAAAGACCCCCGCGAGAAAATCCGCAGCCTTTCGGGTGTCGCCGGGCGGATTGGAGGTGTCGATGCGGACGTACTCCTGGAG
>DAIUKO010000207.1:0-13534 GCA_036848175.1 Vicinamibacterales bacterium
TGAACGGCCGTGGTATTCACGAAGCGCCTTCGCGAGGGAATCCGGCGCGGACGAATCAGGTGCAGCGTTCGCGTCTGGACGCGTCCGCACGTCAAGGTCGGCCACCGCTACCAGATGGACGACGGCCACATCGTCGTCGACTCGATCGCGCCGATCGATATTTCCGACGTCACCTACGATCTGGCGCGTGAGTCGGGATTCGACAGTGTCGACGACTTGCTGCAAATCGCAAGACACGGGCGTGGCGAGAACATGTACTTGATCCGTTTCCACTACCTGCGTCCGGGCGCGTGGGACACGCCCAAGCCGGTGAGCAGGTGAATCGGCGTCCGCCCGTCACCGCTCGTCCTGAGCGCTTCGACTCAACGCTCATGCTTCGACATGCTCAGCATGAGCGGCGAGTCGAAGGGCTCACCATGAGCGGTCTGATCGTCACCACATTCCTTGGCGCCATTGTCAGCCTCGGGTGCGGCGGCTCTTCCACGTCGCCGACCGAGGTCCAGCTCGGACAGGTGTTCGAGTTGCGCGCCGGCGCTTCGGCGACTCTGCAGGATGGATTGAAGGTCGCATTCGACGGCGTGCGCTCCGACTCCCGCTGCCCGATGGATGCGCTTTGTGTCTGGGCGGGTGATGCCGTCGTCGCCGTGCGGTTGTCGCACGCCGCCGGCAGCCCGGCCGAGCGGGAGTTGCACACCGCCGAGCGCAGCGGATCGGAGACCTCGTATCTCGCCTACGTGGTCAAGCTGGTGGCGCTCGCGCCGTACCCGCGATTGGATCGACAGATTCGCCCGGACGACTACGTCGCGACTCTCACCGTCGCAACGGCGAAATCACCATGATGCAATTCGGCCTTCCCCAGATCCTTCTCGTGTTCGCGATCGTGGTGTTCGCGATCGGCGTGGTCCGCTTGCTGAAATAACCCGACGACATGATTCCGTGGCGGCCGCTGCTCGTCTTCCTTGCGGTTTCGGTCGGCGCCACGACGGCGATCGCGCTGCTCTGCTTCGTGACGGGCTGGACCGTGCAATCGCCGGCGTGGGCTGCACTGGCGCCGATCGCGATGTGGGCACCGTCGCTCGGGCGTGTCGTGGCGATCCGCACCGTCGATCGCGGCTTCGTTTCGCCGCTGCCGCTCTCCCGATGGGGGACAACGGGTACACAGGTGATCGTCTGGCCGATCGCCGTTCCGCTCGCGGTCTACGGCGCCGCGTACGCCATCGCGTGGACGCTGGGCATCGCGCATTGGAGTCCAGGCGGCGGCAGATGGACGACCGGCCCGCAGGTCGCCGTCAACCTGGTCGTCAACCTCGTTGTCCTGGGCGTGTTCGGAACATTCACCGCGATGGGAGAAGAGATCGGCTGGCGCGGCTATCTCCAACCGCGTCTCGACGCGGCTCGCGTCCACAGGAGCGTCGCGATCGTGTGGCTGTGTCAGATCGCCTATCACGCACCGCTCATGGCGGGCGCCGGCTACGTCAACGCAGGCAACTTCTTCATCACGCTCGCGCTCTTCGCCAGCGCCGATCTGCCGCTGGCGTTCCTCTGGGCGCGGGAGTCGTATCGCGCAGGAAGCCTCTGGCCGGCGGTCTTCTTCCACAGCTTTCACAACGCAGTTTCCCAGTGGCTCTTCCCGAGATTCTTTGCGGGCGGAGACAACGAGCTCTGGCTCGGAGAGTCAGGCATTCTCCCGGTCGCCTGTTATGTCGCGTTCGGCATCGCGCTCTTCCTCTGGACGCGGCGGCACGGACCATCGTGGGACGCGCTCGCCGGTCGCCGTGCGACCGCTCCGGCAAACGAGCCCGTCGGTGCAGCGGTATGAAATGGCTTCGTGGCGTACTGATCCTCGCGGTGCTCGCATTCTTCGCGCCCGCGCGCACAGCCGAGGCGTGTGACTGTGTCCGCGTGCCGGCGCCGGCGAAGTTCGGTCCGAAGGATGTCGTGTTCATCGGCCGCATTGTCGAGTTTCGATCGCTTCAATATGTCGAGCTCGAGGTCGTGGAGAAGTTTCATGGCAACCTCAATCGCCGTGTTCGCATTCCGACCGCGCGCAGCGACTGCGACTACTTTCTTCCGCCTCTTGTGGTCAAAACCGGCGAACAGTTTCTGATTTACGCGACGATTCTCGACGATGGGACGATGGCGGTCAGCCGTTGCTCGGATTCGGGTCCGTTGAACGAGAAGGCGCGGCAGATTGCACGTCTGCGAAACGCACGACTGTGAGTCGCCCGATCGACCGACAACGAGTGGGGACCGCGATTCTCGCCTTCGGATTGCCGCCGGCCATATGGTTCGCCACCGCCGCGCTGTTGATAGGCGTCGACGGCACAAGAGGCGGAAGTGTCGGGCGCATCGCGATGATCGCCGCGATCTACGCGGCGCCGCTCGTCGGCTTTGCGTTCATCGCATTCGGGTTCGGGCGGTGGCGCGACTTCGATCGCCAACAGTGGCTCTTCATGATTGGCGTGGCTGCGTTCTATTGGATCGTGTACATCCCGCTGCTGTGGATGGTCTTCACAGCCGTGGCCGTCAGAGGGACCGCCCGCGAGCCACGCTCGGAACGATCGCGTGTTAACATCCCTCGCGTTTCGCGGCATTCGCCGTTGAGGAGAAACAGCATGCGCACAAGCGAATGGTTCGTCCTCTTGATGATCGTCTTCCTACTCGTCGCGATCCCGATGAGCGCGCAGGAGCGCGGACAACGCGGCGGCGCACCGGCCGCTCCGGCCATGACGCTGACGGTGTCCGGATTCCCGGATGGCGGCCAGATTCCGGTGAAGTTCAGCCAGGCCGCGCCGGGCGCCGCGCCGGGCGAAGGAACCTCGCCGGCGATCAGCTGGACGAATACCCCTCCGGGCACGCAGTCGTTCGTGCTGAACATGCGCGATCTCGACGTCGCCCGGAACAAGACCACCGACGATCAGGCGCACTGGGTCGTGTGGAACATTCCGCCGACCGCGACCGGCATCCCCGAAGGCGCCCCGAAAGGTCCGAAGCTGCCGGACGGCAGCTATCAGATCAGCGCGACCGGCCAGGTGTATCGCGGCCCGGGCGCGCCGGCAACCGGTCCGATGCATCACTACATGTTCGAGATCTACGCGCTCGATACCAAACTGACCGTCGAGCCGGCCGCCGACGCGTTCGAAACGCGCGCGAACGTCTTCAAGGCGATGCAGGGACACGTGCTCGGCAAAGCGGTGTACGGCGGATTGTTCAAGCGCCCGCAGTAGTTCGATCGATCATCATCGATCGCGGCCCGGTGGTTCGGGCGTAGGATCTCTGTCGTGTCGTTTCTCTATCGGGCCGCGATTACGCTCACCCGCAAACAACCGTACATCGACTGGGCCAACAGCTTCGACGATGGCGGTCCGACGTTGACGGCCGATCTGGCCGAAAGCACCCGGACCGTCTACCTCGTTCCTGAAGAACCACAGCCAGAGCTTTTGGCGTTCCTGGACGAGTTCTGGGAGGACATCTTCGAGCAGGAGCTTGCCTCGTGGATGGAGAGCGAAGATGACTGGCCGCCGAACCGCACGCGCGAGATGTTCGACGCGTGGTTCGACGCAGAGCTCACCGATGCCGTCTACGATTTGGTTCCCGATCATCCCCTGACGCATGAACAGGTCGAGCTCGCCGATCTCGATTACACGATCCAGCACTGTGCCTGGTGCGAGGCCGAGGTCGAGCCCGAGGCCGGCCGATTGGTCGGCTTCAAACTCGTCGATCGATCGCGGATCGCGCATCGGGAAGGCCTGACCATCGCGCTGGCACTCGACGAGGAGCGTGTCGTGCTCGGCGTCGTCAGTCCGGCCGAATCGGAGCCGGCGCGCGCCGGTGAGGATGTCTTGTTTCGCGCGTGTACGAGTCGCTGCGAAAAAGCCATCCGGAAAGTCGTGCCCAAAGCGATGCGCGCCTCGCGCTTCACCACGCGATCATGACCACGTACGAACGTCTGGCGCGGCTGGCCATCGACCTCGCGCGCCAGGCGCGCGCCGCCGGCAACCATCCGTTCGGCGCGCTGCTCGCGCTCGATGGCGAAGTCATCCTCACTGCCGAGAACACGGTGATGTGCAGCGAACTGTTCGCCCGGGCCGCTGAACATGTCACGATCACCGGCCCTCTGTTGGTGAGCGAGGCGCGCGAGGTCCACCTCGGGTACTGGTTGCCGCCGGCGGTGTAGAGCCGCGGGTATGAGGCATCGATGGCAAACATGCTGACGCGGCGTCAGATTCTTCAAGCGCTGGCCGTTTTTGCGCCCGCCGTCAAAGCATCACGCGCGCGTGCGCAGACCACGCCAGCGCAGTCCGCCGCTGCGCCATTGAGCTCGGCCGTCCTGCCTCGAGGCGTGAGGGCGCGCTTCATCCACAGCGTCAACGGAATCAGCATGCACGTGCTCGACGCAGGCTTCGCCACGCCGGTCAGCGCGGCGGCGCGACCGGCAATCCTGCTCGTGCACGGGTTTCCGGAGCTTGCCTACAGCTGGCGGAAGGTGATGGTGCCGCTGGCGGCGGCCGGCTATCACGTCATCGCGCCCGATTTGCGCGGCTACGGGCGCACCGGCGGCACCGAGGTGAAGTTCGACGATGATCTCGCGCCGTGGCGGACGCTGAACGAAGTGACCGACATGGTGGCGCTGGTGTCCGCCCTCGGCTACCAATCGGTTGCCGCCGTCGTCGGACACGATTTCGGATCGCCGGTTGCCGCATGGTGTGCGGTCGCGCGGCCCGACATCTTCCGCTCCGTCGTGTTGATGAGCGCGCCGTTCGCCGGTCCACCGGCGCTGCCCTTCAACAGCGCCAACGCGGCACCGCCGCCGGCGGCGAGCGCGCCAGCGAATGCGCCGGCCGATCGCATCTACGACGATCTGGCGAGGCTGTCGCCGCCGCGCAAACACTATCAACGCTACTATTCGACGCGCGAAGCCAACGACAACATGTGGCACGCACGCCAGGGCGTGCATGCGTTTCTGCGCGCCTACTACCACATGAAGAGCGCGGACTGGAAACAGAACCAGCCCGCTCCACTCGGCGCGAGGACGGCGGAGCAATGGGCGAAGCTGCCGCGCTACTACATCATGGACCTCGACAAGGGCATGGCGGAGACGGTCGCACCCGAGATGCCGTCGGCCGCCGAAATCGCCGCATGCAAGTGGCTGCCGGAGGACGAGCTCCGCGTCTACAGCACCGAGTACGCGAGAACCGGATTCCAGGGTGGCCTCCAGTCGTACCGCATCGGATCGAGCGGCAGGTTCACGACCGATCTGCAGCTCTTCGCGGGGCGAACGATCGATCAACCGTCGATGTTCATCGCCGGCCGCAGTGACTGGGGCGCGTATCAGAATCCGGGCGCGCTCGAGCGGATGCAGAAGACCGCGTGCACGCACATGACCGGCGTGCATTTCGTCGATGGCGCCGGCCACTGGGTACAGCAGGAACAGCCCGAGCGCGTGACGGCGCTGGTGCTCGACTTCCTGCAGCGCCATGCGCCGCGCGAGCGGAGCGTTCCGTGATCGCCGCCGCGCGACCGGCCGCGTGGCTGCTGCTCGCCTGCGCGATCGCCGCCGTGACGCTCACGGCGCAACCGTCGCCGCCGCCGAACATCGTGATCATCCTGGCCGACGACCTTGGCTACGGCGATCTCGGATCGTTCGGCAGCCCGAACATCCGGACGCCGCGGCTCGACGCGATGGCCGCCGAGGGGCAGAAGTGGACCAACTTCTACGTGCAGCCGGTCTGTTCGCCGAGCCGCGCCGCACTGCTGACGGGACGCCTGCCGATTCGCAGCGGGATGTACGGCGTCGCCACCGGCACGGCACCGAAAGTGCTCCGCGACAACGCGGCGCAGGGACTTGCGCCCGACGAAGTGACGATTGCCGAGCTCCTGAAACCGCGCGGCTACACGACCGCAATCGTCGGCAAATGGCACCTCGGCCAACAAAAACAGTTCCTGCCGATGAACCAGGGATTCGACTACTGGTTCGGCCTGCCCTACTCACACGACATGCGCATGACCGCGCCGCGCGAGCGCGGTCTTCAGAGCGCGGCCTACTACGACCCCAAGCCCGAGTACTGGGACGTGCCGCTGATGCGCAACGGCGACGTCATCGAGCGGCCCGTGGATCACCGCACGCTGACGACACGCTACACCGAGGAAGCCGTGCGCTTCATCAACGACAACCGCGCGCGGCCCTTCTTCCTGTATCTGGCGCACTCGCTGCCGCACATTCCGCTCGCACGATCGGCCGAGTTCGTCGGCCACAGCACCGCCGGCATCTACGGAGACGTCGTCGAAGAGCTCGACGCGAGCACCGGCCGCATTCTCGACGCGCTGAAAGCTGCCGGCATCGACAGACGCACGCTGGTGGTGTTCACGAGCGACAACGGACCGTGGCTGCCGTTTGCGGCGCACGGCGGATCCGCGGGTCCGCTGCGCGCCGGAAAAGGCACGACGTGGGAGGGCGGCGTGCGGACGCCGGCGATCTTCTGGTGGCCGGGCACGGTGCGGCCCGCGACGGTGACGGACATCGGCTCCGCGATGGATCTGTTCGTGACGGCGGCGAGGCTCGGAGGCGCGGAGCCGCCGGGCGATCGCGTCATCGACGGCGTCGATCTCCGCGCGCGCCTGAACGGCACGGGTGCAAGTCCACGTCAGATCCTCTTCTATTACTGGGACAACGAGCTCAGGGCCGTCCGCAAGGGCGCTTACAAGGCGCACTTCATCACCAGCGGCGCGTACGGCGAAGGCGAACCGCGGAGCGAACACAACCCGCCGCTGCTGTTCAATCTCGCCGACGACCCTGGTGAGCGGCACGACGTCGCCGCATCTCATCCCGACGTCGTCGCCGACCTCATTCGCGAGGCGGAGGCGCACCGCAAGAACATGGTCGCGGGCCGTCCGCTGTTCGATGAATTGCTTCCCGTCAGTCATTGAGAAAATGGCGACTCACATCGGGCTGCTGCGTGCAGTGAACCTGGCCGGACGAAACAAGGTCGCGATGGGCGATCTGCGCGATCTGCTCACGGCGCTTGGCATGCAGGAGCCGCGATCGCTCTTGCAGAGCGGCAACGTGGTATTCGGAAGCGCCGTTCGTTCGACGGCGCAGTTGGAGCGCACGCTCGAACGGGCCACGAAAGAGCGTCTCGGCGTCGAAACCGACTTCTTCGTCCGTACGGCCGACGAATGGAGCGAGCTGATCGCCGACAATCCGTTTCCGCGCGAAGCCAGGACTGACCCCGGTCATCTCGTGGCAATGTGTCTGAAAGAGGCGCCCGATCGGGCAACTGTTGCCGCGCTGCAGAAAGCGATCGTCGGCCGTGAAGTTGTTCGCGCGTCCGGCCGTCATGCCTACATCGTCTACCCGGACGGCATCGGCCGATCCCGTTTGACGATGGCGCTGATTGAGAAGAAGCTGGGCACGCGCGGCACGGGCCGCAACTGGAACACCGTCATGAAGCTCGGCGCGCTCACGAAACCGGCATGAGCGACCTTCGATGGAGGAAGCGTATGAAACCGATGGCGAGGCGGATCGTGTTCGTGTTGCTCGTCGGCGGCATCCTCACGGTGTGGCACACGCGCGCCGATCGTGACGTGACCGTCGCCGAGCAGCGGAAGCCGATCGTGGTCACGCGAATCTTCACCGGACCCGACGGCAAGACGCACGCGGAGCAGATCGACGTGAAGCTCACCTCGAGCGGCGGCTCCGGCGAGCTCTCGGAGATGGCGAAGGTGAGCGGACTGCAGTTCCGCCGCCAGGCTCCCAACTACTTCCAGGACTGGCATCCTGCTCCGCGCCGGCAGTACGTCATCACGCTGAGCGGACAGGGCGAGGTCGAACTCGAAGGCGGCAAGAAGGTTCCGCTCGGACCCGGGCACATCCTGCTCGCGGAAGACGTGACCGGCAAAGGGCACATCTCCCGCGGCGTCGGCAGCGAGGATCGCATCTCCTTGTTCATCCCGCTGGCGGATCGGTAGCGCAACCCCTTGCTCTTGCCGTGGTTCGCGCTCATGATCAGCGGGTTGCGCCCGCCCCGCTGAGAGGAATCAGGAGAACACCATGAGGGCTGTCTCACGACGACTGATGATCGCGACGCTGATCGTGGGCTGCGCCCAGACGGCACACGCACAAACGGCAGACGAGATCGTCGAAAAATTCCTGACCGCGATGGGCGGCCGCGCGGCCCTCGTCAAGCTGAAGTCGCGCACGACGACGGGCACGATCACGGTGTCGACGCCGGGCGGCGATGTGTCCGGCGCGGTCGAGCTGGTGAACGAGGAACCGAACAAGGCGCGGATGCTGATCAAGCTGGACCTGACTTCCTTCGGCGCCGGCGAGATGGTGTTCGATCAGCGGTTCAACGGATCGACCGGCTACGTCCTCGACAGCTTGCAAGGGAACCGCGACATCACCGGCACCCAGCTCGAAACGATGAAGAACAACGTGTTTCCGACGCCCTTTCTGAATTACAAGGAGCTGGGCGCCACCGTGGAACTGGGCGGTAAGGAGAAGATCGGCGACCGCGATGTGTACTTGCTGATCTTCAAACCGAAGACGGGCGCGACAGTGCGTCAATTCATCGATGCGGAATCGTATCTGCCAGTCAGAGTGCTGGTGAAGATCGATCTCCCGCAGGTTGGTGAGGTGGAACAGACCACCGACCTCTCCGACTTTCGCGATGTCGACGGCGTCAAGGTCCCGTTTGCCGTGACCGCCTCGTCTGCCGTTCAACACTCGACGATCACGATCACGAAAGTGGAACACAACACAAAGATCGACGAGAGCCTGTTCTCCAAGCCGCCGGGCGGCGGCAACTAGTACTGAGGTGATTGAATCCAAACGCGTCGGCGCGGTGACCGTGTTTCAAGTGGAGGGGAGGCTCACGCGTGAGTCCGGCCTGCGGCCGGCGATTCACGCGGCCTTCGATGAAGGCTCCGCGACCATCGTGCTCAATCTGGAAAAGGTATCGGGGATCGATTCGTCCGGTCTCGGCGAGCTTCTGTCCTTCGAGTCGGCCGCGCTCAAACGCGGCGGCCGCGTCGTGATCTGCAGTCCGTCTCCGAAAGCGAGCGCGGTGATCCTCGTGGCGCAGCTGCATAAAACCTTCAACGTCTACGCGACGGAGGGCCAGGCGCTCGCGAGCGTTCAGGCGAGATGATGGAATCCAGGCGGCTCGAGCGCCGAATCGATCGGCGCGTATTTCTTCTCACGATTTCTGCCGCGGCGGCCGCGGCGGCGGCGGAGGCGCCTCGTCTCGACACCTTCACCGAGTGGGTGAACGCCTCTCGCCGGGATCGCGAGCGCGCGCTGCCGCCCTGCCTCGATCGCATCCGCGCGATGGACGATTCGATCCACGCGTGGGTCCAGGTCTCACCGCAGAAGCCGACAGGGAGCGGGATGCTGTCGGACATCCCGTTCGGCGTCAAGGACATCATCGAGACGCGCGGCCTCGCCACCGAATACGGATCGCCGATCTACAAAGGACGCATCGGCACGGAGGACGCGGCCATCGTTGGTCTGCTGCGCGCGCGCGGAGGCGTGCTGCTCGGCAAGACGCAGACGGCCGCGTTCGCGTACCGGACACCGGCTCCGACCCGCAACCCGCGCGATCTGGCGCACACGCCCGGCGGCAGCTCCAGCGGATCGGCTGCCGCCGTTGCCGCGAACATGGTCCCGGTCGCGATCGGAACGCAGACGGGCGGATCGGTTCTGCGGCCGGCATCGTTCTGCGGCGTGACCGGGTTCAAGACCAGCTACGGTCTGCTGCCGATGGACGGCGTCTTCCAGTATTCGAAGAGTCTCGACACGCTCGGATTCTTCACGCACACCGCCGCCGACATGCTCGCGTTCTGGGAGGCGATCGGCCAGTCGATGGGACGGAGCGAAGAGTTTGCCCTGGCGGCCCCGGATCCAATCCCCGACGTCGAACCGCCGATGACCGCGGCGTTTCGAGCGACGGTCGAACGCCTGCGCACCGCCGGCGTCTCGATCCGTCGCATCGACATCGCCGGGATGCTCGCGACGCTCAACGACGCGCAGCGGACGATCTCGACCTACGAAGGTGCGCGCGCGCACGAGCAGCGATTCAAGGAGTACGGCGATCGGCTCGCCGACGTGGCGAATCTGGTTCGCGAGGGACTGCAGATTCCGGTGGAGCGCTACGACGCGGCGCGGCGCCACGTCGCCGACTGCCGGATCAAGATCGCCGAGGTTTACAAGAGCACGCCGGTGATTCTCGTCCCCGCCGCAACAGGGCCGGCGCCGATCGGTCTCGCGTCGACCGGCGACTCGCGGATGAACACGGCGTGGACGGCGCTGGGCACGCCGGCGATCAGCATTCCGATGCCCGTCGCGAACAGCCTGCCGCTCGGTCTGCAACTGACCGCGGATCACGGTCAGGACGCGCGGGTCATTCGCACCGCGATCCGTCTGGAACAACTGCTCGGGACCCTGGCGCGGACCGCGCAGCCGCAGCGATGACGGCAGCCGATACCCGTCCGCCGCTGGCGGGGCAGGTTGCGGTCGTTGCCGGCGCCACGCGCGGCGCCGGACGCGGCATCGCGCGTGCCCTCGGCGAAGCGGGCGCGATTGTCTATTGCACCGGGCGCAGCGTCCGCGGACGTCCGTCGCCGTACGGACGGCCCGAGACGATCGACGAGACCGCCGAGACGATCGCCGCTGCCGGCGGAACCGCCATTCCTGTCCGCGTCGATCATGCGAATGAATCAGACGTCGAAGCGTTCTTCGGCCGTGTCGATCGCGAGCACGGCCGGCTGGACGTGCTGGTCAACAGCGTCGCCGGCGAAGAGCCGATGATGGCGATGTGGAATTCGTTCTGGAAGACCGACCTCACCAACGCCGATGCGATCCTTCGACAGTCGCTGCTCTCGCACATCATCACGGCCAAGCACGCCGCTCCGCTCATGATCCGCCAGCGCCGGGGTCTGATCGTCGAGGTGACCGAGGGCGACGTTCTCCTCGCCGGCGGGAACCCGCTGTCGCAGAGCGTGAAGCTCGCGTTGAAGGGGCTCGCGGTCAACATGGCGGCCGAGTTGAAACCGCACGGCGTCGCGGCGATCGCCATCGTGCCTGGTTTCCTGCGGTCGGAGTCGATGCTCGAGCGTCGCGGCGTCAGCGAGGAGAACTGGCGCGACGCCGGCAAGACCGACAAGAATTTTCTCGAATCGGAATCGCCGCTCTTCGTCGGCCGGGCGGTCGCCGCGCTCGCGCAGGACGCGCGGATCCTCGAGCGAACCGGTCAGCTGTTCAGCTCGTGGGAGCTCGGTCGTGAGTTCGGCTTCACCGACGCCGACGGCCGCCGGCCGGACTGGGGCGCGCTCACCATCGATTTCTCGCGGCATCCAGCCTTTCTCGTCGAGTACTTTCGAAACGCCGCGAAGATCCAACTCGACTGGCTGACGGCGTTGACGGAACGCGCGAAGGGATTCGTGCGGCAGCTGCCGCCATGAAGGTTGTCGGCTCGTCGCGCGATCGTTATCGCGACTTCATCCAGGACTACAAGCACGGGCGCCTCGACCAGTCGACGGGCGAGACGGCAGCGAAGTCCGACCGCCCTGCGCCGCCGGCGCCGAGCCGCGGCAAGCGGCGCGAATACCTGCGCGAATACATCCGCTGGCTCTGGCCGCATCGATATGCGGTCGCCGCGCTGTTCGCGCTGGCGCTGACCGTCGCCGGGCTGCAGATGGTCGAACCGCTGTTCATGCGGTTCATCATCGACCGCGTGCTGCTGAACACCTCTCTCGACACCGCGTCGCGCCTGTCGCGCCTCAACCTCGCCGGCGTGCTGTTCGTCGCCGTCGTCATCGCCTCGAACGTCGTCAGCGTGCTGCGCGACTATCGACAGCGCCTGCTGAACACCCAGGTGATGCTGTCGCTGCGCCGGTCGCTGTTCGAACGGATGCTGCACCTGCCGCTGCCGAAGCTGTGGGACATGAAGACGGGCGGGATCCTGTCGCGCATCACGGGAGATGTGGACACGACCACCGGACTGCTGCAGCTGGCAGTCGTGTCGCCGACGATTTCGTTCGTGCGTCTGGTCATCGCCGTTGCCGTGCTGCTGACGTTGAACTGGCGGCTGGCGTTGACCGCGCTCGCGATCGTGCCCGGCATCATGGCGATGAGCTTCACGTTCGCGCGGCGCGTCCGGCCGATCTACCGCTCGCTGCGCAAGGACGCCGAGCAGATCGACGGCCGCGTCGGCGAGACCTTCTCGGGTATTCGTGTCGTGCGCGCGTTCCGGCGCGAGATGCGGGAGCTCATCGAGTACATGCGCGGGCGGCACACGGTGGTGCGCAAGGAGTTGTTCGCGAATCGCCGCGAGATGGTCATCTGGATGTCCTGGAACCTGCTGCTCGGCGCCGTCAACGTCGTCATCGTCTGGTACGGCGGCTACCTGAACGTCGTCGGCCGCGCCTCGATCGGCGACATCATGGCGTTTCAGTGGTACACGTTCCTGCTGCTCAATCCGGTGTGGAACATCGTCAATTCCTTCTCCGAGATGCAGCGCTCGCTCGCCGCGATGGAGCGCGTCTTCGAGGTGCTGGGAATGGAGGGCGACAAGCCGGATCGGCCGGATGCTCGCGACGCGCCGCGGATCGTTCACGAGATCCAGTTCGAGCACGTCGACTTCGAGTATCGCGATGGGCTGCCGGTGGTCCGCGACTTCGATGTCGCCGTCAGCGGCGGGTCGGTGATCGCGCTGGTCGGCCGCAGCGGCGCCGGCAAGACGACGGTGACGGACCTGGTCGCGCGGTTTCACGACCCGACGCGCGGGCGGATTCTGGTCAACGGCGCCGACATTCGCGAGTTCCGCCTGCGCACCTATCGCGATCTGCTGGCGATCGTGCAGCAGGACGTCTTCCTGTTCGACGGCTCGGTGCGCGACAACATCGCCTACGGCCGTCACGACGCCACCGATGCCGAGATCGAAGACGCGGCCAAGCGCGCGAACGCCCACGAGTTCATCGTCAGGCTGCCGGAACAGTACGAGACGTTCGTCGGCGAGCGCGGCGTCAAGCTCTCGGGTGGCCAGCAGCAACGGCTCGCGATCGCCCGCGCCGTCCTGGCCTCGCCGCAGATCCTGATCCTCGACGAGGCCACCAGCAACCTGGACACCGAGAGCGAGCAGCTCATTCAAGCGGCGATGTCGACGCTGCTCGTCGGACGGACGACGTTCGTCATCGCGCATCGCCTCTCGACCGTGCGCCGCGCGGATCTGATCCTGCTGATGGAAGACGGCCGCGTCGTCGAGCAGGGCACGCACGAAGCGCTGATGGCCGCGCGCGGCGGCTACTACGAGATGGTCGTCCGCCAGATGGAGTCGTCCGGCGAGCCCGCGGAGCCGCTCCTTCGCTGACAGGAAACAGAGGTGGACGGAGTCAACGGAGTTCACAAACGGAGGAACGGAGTTAACAGAGGACGAACGGAGATGAAACGGGTGCGTCGAACGCTCGAGACCCGAGAGCGGAGAGAGTGTCCGAAATTTTGTGTGTGGGGCATAGCATGAGGAGTACCGATGCCCCG
>DAIUKO010000208.1:0-6765 GCA_036848175.1 Vicinamibacterales bacterium
TGACGTACGGCGACTGGTAGTAACCCCGGTGCCTCCATAGATTTGAGCCTCTTGCTGCATGTCTCGAACCTGACCAAGCGCTATGGACTCCTGACCGCGCTCAGCGAGGTCTCCTTCTCCATCCGACCGGGCGAAGTGCTCGGGCTCATCGGTCCCAACGGATCCGGCAAGACCACGTTGTTCGAATGCCTCGGCGGCGTGCTGCCCGCCGACGGCGGCGCGATCGCCGAGAATGGTCGGCCCCTCACCGCCGCAGAGCGCAAGGCACGCGTGTTCTATCTCCCCGACGCGATCGCGCCGTGGCCGGCGCAAACCGTCGGCTGGGCCCTCGATTTCATCACCGGTTTCTTCGGCGACCGGCGATCAACGACCAATGACCAACGACCAACGACCACCGCTGTCGTCCGCCAACTCGATCTCGAGCCGCTCCTCGATTCGCCCATCGGGACGCTCTCGAAGGGCCAGCGCAAGCGGGCGCTGCTCGGCATCGGTCTGCTGACGCCGCAGCCGATCCTCCTCGCCGACGAACCGTTCGACGGCCTCGACCTGCGGCAGACGCGCGAGGTCGCGCAGACCTTGCGCGCGCACGCCGCCGGCGGCCGGACGATGTTCCTGTCGATCCATCAGATCAACGACGCGGCGCGCGTCTGCGACCGATTCGTCCTGCTCAGCGGCGGACGCGTGTGCGGCGAAGGCACGCTCGACGAGCTGTCACGCAAAGCCGGCCAGACGCGCGAGGGCGACCAGCCCGAGCGTGGGGATTTAGAGGATGTCTTTCTCGCCCTCACGTAAGTCGCCGTTCGTCTGGCTTCTGCGAAAGGAGTGGCGCGAGCTCGTGGCGTCGCGATCGTGGTGGGTCCTGCTCGTCGCGATGGGACCCCTCGTCGGCGTGTCGTTCATCAGCGCCGTGCGCACGTACGCAGAAGCGAGCGGCTTGAACGGCACGGCGGTGGGACAAGGCGTTGGCGAAGCGTTCTCGCCGCTCATCGGCGTCTGGGCGCCGACCTTCAGCGCGTGCGAGCTCGCAGCGGCGTTCCTGCTGCCGTTCGTCGGCATCCGCCTCGTGTCGGGCGATCGTCAGAGCGGCGCGCTGAAGATCGAGCTGCAGCATCCCATGTCGTCGCTCGCGCGGATGTCGGCGAAGGCGCTCGTGCTGCTTGCGGGCTGGATCATCGCCTCGGCCGCACCCGCACTCGCCGTCGTCCTCTGGAAAAGCTACGGCGGCAGCATCTATCCGCCCGAGCTTGCGACGGTCGTCTTCGGCCACATGCTGAACGCGGGGCTGACGATCGCGCTGGCTGCGGCGACCGCGGCGCTCACCGAGCATCCGTCCACCGCCGCGATCCTCACGCTGAGCGTGACCGTCGGCACGTGGATCATCAACTTCATCGCCGCCGTCCACGGCGGTGTCTGGGAGCGCGCCGCCGGGTATACGCCGACGGCGATGGTGGCAGAGTTTCAGCACGGACTGATCCGGCTGGACGTCGTGCTCGTCGCCGCGGCGCTCGTGTTCGCCGGTCTTGGTCTGGCGGCCATCTGGATGCGGCTCGGCATTCCGGCTCGCCGCCGCATCAACGAGTCGATCGCGCTCGGCGCGATGACCCTGGCGGTGATGTTCGCGTGCACCTTCGTGACGGCGAGCTGGGACACGTCGGAGAGCCGAGGCAATTCGTTTCCGGAAGCCGACGAGGCAACATTGAGGGAGATTCGCACGCCGCTGCGAATCGAAGCGCATCTCGCACCCGAGGATCCGCGGCGCGCGGATCTCGAGCACCGCGCCTTCGTCAAGCTTCGTCGCGTGATGCCGAAAACCGACGTGCGCTACGTGTCATCGTCGACCATCGGACTCTTCGAGCAGACCGCGCCGCACTACGGCGAGATCTGGTACGAGCTCGGCGGCAGGAGGACGATGAGCCGCGTGACGACGGCCGAGGGCGTGCTCGAGGCCATCTATGAGATCTCTGGCGTGACGCCGCCGGCCGAAGACGAGGAGAGTACCTTTCGAGGGCATCCGCTCGCGGTGCCGCCCAAAGGCGCCGCCGCGGTGTTTTACGGTATTTGGCCGGCAGCCGTCGTGGCGGCGGCGTTTTTCATTCGTAGGAGATAGCGGGTGGATAACTTACTCGCCAACTTTTTTTCACTGGCGGCGGGGCCCCACGGGCACCCCGACGCGGGTGCCGCGTTGCGGACCCCGCCTAATCGGCGCGTACTGACCCCGATGCCGCGCGGCGGACCGCGCGGGATAGCCGCAGGCGCGTGCCTGATCACATTCCTGTTCCTCCTGCTGGGATCGATTCGCGCGGCTGATCTCAAAGTGGATCTCAGCAAAGAGCGCGTCGGCCGGCCGCCGGCGACCTTCGAGCCCATGGTCGGCACGTGGGTCGTCGCCAAGGACGGGGCCGACAACGTGATCATGGTCGACGGACGTCCGTGGGTCGCGAGCAAGGACAACCCGACCAAGCTGCTGATCGAGAGCGCGCGGCGGCTCTACGGCACCTCGAACGAAGAGCTGATGGACAACGCCAAGCAGTTCGCGTACTTCCCCGTCGCCGTGCTCAAGGGTCTCGACAATTTCACCAACGGCACGATCAGCGTGAAGTTCAAGACGATCGCCGGCGAGGCCGATCGCGCGTCGGGCATTCTCTTCAACGTCAAGCCGAACGGCGACTGGCTGGCGGTTCGCTATAACGACACCGAGAACAACGTCGCGCTGTGGGAGTTTCACAACGGCATGCGCCGCAACATCCGCTTCAGCGATCGCGCGAAGAAGTTCATGCTCGACCGGACGGCGTGGCACGAGCTGAAGATGACGGTGAGGGACGCCGATTTCAAAGCGTGGCTCGATGGCGAGCTCGCGCTCGAGTACACGCTCGGCAGCATGCCCGGACCCGGACCTAACGGCGCGCCGCCGAATCCGGATCTCGTTCCCGCGAACAACCCGGTCCTTCAGCCGCCGGTCAAGGGCAAGGTCGGACTGTGGGCCAAGACCGACAGCACGAGCTACTTCAAGGATTACGTGGTGATCCAGTGAGGGACGGGAGGGTCTGAATGGGCAGGAGAGGCGGACCGGGCGCGGCCGGGTGGTTCGGCAGAATCGGCAGGATGATTCCCATCCTGACCCTCCTGCCGATCCAACCCGTACTCGCGCAGTCCACCAACACGTCGACGCTGATCGTGATGGTCGTCGATCAGAGCGGCGCGGTCGTTCCTGGCGCCAACGTGTCGGTCCTGAACACCGCGACCGGCGCCGTGCGCGACGCGGTTTCGGGAGGAGATGGGTCGGCCACGATCGCGGCGCTACCGCTGACGGGCGATTATCGCGTCACCGTGACCAAGGCTGGCTTCACCGCCGAGGGCGTCACCGGCCTCACGCTGCGCGCCGGTGAAACCGCGACGGTGAAGATCAAGCTCGTGGTCAGCGCGGGACTGAGCGAAGTAACCGTGTACGGCACGAATCAGGGCGTGCGTGCGGACTCGCAGATCGGCCGCCGAATCGACAGTCGGGCGATCGACGAGACCCCAATCCTCGGGCGCAAACTGACGACACTGCCGCTGTTCAACTCGGCATTCCGGCAGGGAAAAGGCACGGGCGATCTCTTCGTCAACGCGACCTACTTCATCACCGCCGCGGGCAGCCGCCGGACGACGACGTTCATGCTCGACGGCGCGAGCAACGACGAAGGATGGGGTCGTCAAACGATGCTCGCCACGGTGCCGGTCGGTGCGGTGCAGGAAGTGACGGTGCTGTCGAACGCGTTTTCCGCGGAGTTCGGCTGGACGTCCGGCCCGGCGATGAACATCGTGACCAGGTCGGGCACGAATTCACTGCGCGGCGAAGCGCTCTACCTGACGCGGCCGGGCGGCACGCAGGCGAAGACGTTTTCGACCGAGGGCTTCTGCGCGCCGTCTGTCTCGACCTGCGTCACGCCGGGCACGCTGACGGCGATCAATCCCGCGGACGTGCCCGACGAACTGAATCAGGCGTCCGGCTCGGTCGGCGGAAAGTTCGTCGCCGACAAGACGTTTTTCTTTGCCGCCGGTGATATCACGCGGCAGGACCGGACCACGTTTCTCTCGCCGACGCTGCCGTCGTTCGTGCTGCCGTCTGACGGAAGCCTGACCTACGTCGGCCACTACCATCAGGAGCTGTTCAACGCGCGGGTCGATCACAAGCTCACCGCCGCGCAGACGTTGATGGTGCGGTTCAACGTCGATCGCATGTTCGACACCAATCCCAACGACGCGGTCGTCGGCACGAACGCGCCGACCGTCGCACGCCGGTATACGCGGCGTTCGTGGACGACGCAGGCGAATCACACGACGGCGATCGGTTCGAATCTCTTCAACGAAGCGAAGGTCGCGTACCTGAACGGCGACCCGGTCACGCTCTGGGAGGCCCAGGAACTCTCGACGACGTACACGCGCGCCGGGTCGGTGCCGTTCACCATCGGCGAATCGCGTTCGGCGGATCTGTTCAGCCATCAGCTGCAGTTCGCGGACACGCTGTCCTGGTCGCGCAACCGTCACACGATGCGCTTCGGCGCCAGCGTCATCCGTCACACGACCGGCGGCTTCGGCAGCGAACCGGGCACCGCGATTCTGGGCACGTTCACGTTCCTCAACTCGACGACCGCGCCGTTCGACCAGCTCACGCTGAACGACGTCCAGCAGTACACGCAGCCGGTCAGCTACGGCATCACCAGCTATAACCTGAAGCAGTGGATGTCGGTCTTGTACGCGCAGGACAACTTCCGGGTGAGCGACGATCTCACGCTCGACCTCGGCGTTCGCTACGACCGCCAGACGCTGACCGACGCGACGAAGAACTTCGTGCCGCGCGTCGGCTTCGGCTGGCATCCCGGCGGCGATGCCCGTCTCGCGATTCGCGGCGGCTACGGGATGTACTACACGCAGATTCGCGCCAACGCGCTCGCCAGCGCCCTGACCGGCGGACTCGACGGACTCGTCACCTATACCGCGATTCCGGGGCAAACCGGCTTCCCGACCTGTTTGACCGGACCGTGCCTTCCGGTGCCGCTCGATCCGCGGACGCTGCCGCTCTCGCAGCAGCCGCCGCGCAACATCACGATCCGCGCCGGCGATCGGAGTTTCTATCAAACGCAGTTTGCGTCTTACGGGCTGAACTTCAACCTCCTGCCGAACTACCCCGACGAGTTCGTGAACCCGCGCAGCCAGGTGACGTCGATCGGCGCCGAGCGGGAAATCGCGGGCGGACTCTTCGCCGGCGCCGACTACGTGCATCAGCACTGGACCAGCCTCGATCGCAGCGTCGATCTGAACGCGCCGGCGCCGTTCGATCGCACCGCGCCGGGGCAAACGAGGAGCGTCGCCGCCGCCAATGCGACGCGTCCGATCGTGCCGGTCAACGGCGGCGTGCGCAGCGTCAACGTGCTGATGAACCTCGGCGTCGCCGACTACGACGGACTGCAGACGCATGTCAGCTATCGCCGCGGCACGAAGTGGTACGCGGACGTCAGCTACACGCTGTCGAAGGCGACGAACACCACCGAGCCCGATGGCAACGGCATCGGCTCGAACGACTCGAACATCGCGCGGCTCGGCGAAGAAGAGCGCGGCCCGAGCGTCGTCGATCAGCGCCATCGTGCGGTCGTCACCTTCACGTACCAGATGCCGTACAACATCACCGCCGGCACGTTCATCCAGCTCGCGTCGGCGCGTCCGTTCAACAGCACGACCGGCATCGACAACAACGGCGACGGCGCGAACAACGATCGTCCGGTGGTCAACGGCGCGGTGATCGGCAAGTCGGCGTTTCGCGGCACGGGGACCCAGGACGTCTCCCTGTTCGTGGAGGGACGGATCAACGTCCTGCCGCGAAAGACGGTGCGGCTGCGGCTCGAGGGGTTCAACCTGTTCAACCACGGCAACATCCTCGGCCGCGCTCAGACGATCTACGGCGACACGGCGACGGTGAATCCAACCTTCGGGCAGCTCGTCGCCGTCGGCACGGCCACCAATGCGCTGCCAAGCCTGGCGAACATCGATCCGCCGCGGATGTTGCAGTTCCAGGTACGATTCATGTTCTAACGATTGTCACCCGCAAAAGCTGGCCACGAAGGCACGAAGGCACGAAGAGAAACCAGAAAATATTTCCTTCGTGTCTTCGTGTCTTCGTGTCTTCGTGGCGCGTCTTTGCGGGTGATGACCGTGCGACGTGATCAGGTGCGAATGTGCCAACTGCGATAGATGTCTCCTCGGTCGTCGGCCTGATCGCGGTCGGCATCTTCACCGCGCAGATTCTGTTGGGCCTCCTGATCTCCGTCGGCTACAACCCGCGGCGCCAGTTCCCTCGACAGAATCTCAAGCTGTTCACCTTCCACAACTGGCTGGGCTACATCGGCCTCGCGACCGCGTTCACGCATCCGATGATCCTGCTGCTCTCGTCGACGGCGGGCTTCCGGCTGTTCGACGTCTTCGTCCCGATCTGGTCGCCGACGCAGCCGTTTACGACGACGCTCGGTGCGATCGCGTTCTATCTGGTTACGTTCGTCGTCGTCACGTCGTACTTCCGCCGGCTCTACGCGCATCACACCTGGAAGCTGCTGCACTACACCGCCTACGCCGCGGCGGCGGTGTTCTACGTGCACGGCACGCTGTCGGATCCGCTGCTGCAGAACCGGCCGATTGATTTCATCGATGCGGAGAAAGCCTACGTGGAAGGCTGCGGGCTGCTGGTGGTCGCGGCGACCGTCTGGAGGTACAAAGCAAGGCGCGGCCCCCGCG
>DAIUKO010000208.1:6865-13506 GCA_036848175.1 Vicinamibacterales bacterium
CCTATTTCCCAGGCTTCAGCTGCTGCGAGAAGCCGACCGCGTTCATGTCGCGGAACACCGGCGTATTCGGCGGCAGCAGCGACGGCGTCAGGAAGTCGGTGTCGAAGAAGAACTGCCGGTTCGGCACGCTGTAGACGACGCCGTCGAGCAACTGGCCACTGCAGCACTTGAACGATCCGACGGCCTGACGGCTGTAGAAGAACGAGGCCATCGAACCGCGGTAGTTCACCGTCGTCTGCACACCGTTGTCGCCTTCGAGCATGCGCAGGAAGTTGTGCGCGCCGCCATCGGTCCCGAACACGGTGTTGGCGCCGACCGGTTCTGGAAACGCGATGCCTTTGCCGGAGAGCGCCGCGAACCGGTAGTAGCTCTGGTTCGCGCGGAGCCGGCCCGCGCCGGGAGGATTGATGTACGGCGTGTTGAACGAAGAGATGTCGTTCCAACTGGTCGACAGTACGGTGATCGCGTCGGCGATGATCGC
This sequence comes from Vicinamibacterales bacterium, assembly GCA_036848175.1. Taxonomy (GTDB): domain Bacteria; phylum Acidobacteriota; class Vicinamibacteria; order Vicinamibacterales; family CAVVIG01; genus QHWF01. Next base: position 7,347 of record DAIUKO010000208.1, read on the forward strand.
CGTGGCCGCGTGCGCCGAGTTCACCGCGAAGCTGGCGGCATCGTACGAATTCCAGTTGCCCTCGACATACACCGGATTCTCGGAGACGACCGTCAAGCCGGTGATGCGCTCGGTAGCGAGCACGGTGCCCGCCGGTCCGGCGCTGTTGATCGAATCGCCCCTCACGAGCTTCAGCGCGCGGCGGAAGAGGATCGGCCGGTTGATGCGCGGGATGTTTCGAGAGACGAGCGTCGTCGGCCTCGCCGCCGTCGTCAGGGGAGCAAGCGCGCCGGGAACTGACGCCCCCGCCGTGCCGTTGTAATTCGGCGTGGCTCCGTAGACATCGAGCTGGTTGTTGCCGTTGAAGTCCTCGCCAGTCTCGAGGGTGTTGTTGGCAGCGCCGGCAGCGCCGGTGTTCACGACGTCTTCATACCCGTATTCGCCGGTCTCCTCGTTGGTCGCGTTCCGGTTGTTCCGCCGGTCGGAGAAATACACCGTGTAGCCGGCGTTGTCAGTTCGCGCGATGTTGCCGGAACCGGTGTTGTACGGCGCCGCACGCCGGAACCACTTCGCGAGGTTCTTGACGTCGAGCGTGACGTAGTACATCACGCCGCCGAGCGGAATGTTCACGGGACCGGTGCCTGGATCGGCGTCGCGGACGAGCGCCTCGCGCGAATCGAACAACGCGTTCGGCCACCAGTTGGTCGGATCCTTCGCGCCCGTGGTGTCGTTCGCGTAGCCGCACGCCGCGGTCGTGTTATCGCGAAGGCGCTGAAGCCTGACGATCGCGTCTGGATTGATGCGTGCGTATGGATCGGCGCTGGCCACGCCACACTGCGCGCCCGCGGCGTTGGTCGCGCCGAAGCCGAAGCTGAGGATTTCGGTCGTCACATCGGTCCAGTCGCCGGCGGCATTCGCGACTTCGATCTTGATGTAGCCGCCGACCAATCCGACGTTGGCGTTCGACACGACGTTGTTGGTGACGACAGCGTTGCTGGGCGGCCCGGCGGCAAGCCCTGTGCAACCGGTAAACGCTTGCGGCGGGCCGGCCTGCCATCCTGTGCAGTTCGACAGCACGTTGCTGATGTAAAACGGCTTCGGGACAAAGTTCGTGGTGCCGTTGAGCGCCGTCGTAATCGTCATCGGCCCCGGGCCGGCGACCACGACCGCGCCCACCGTCGTCGAAATCCCGGGCGGCCCTGAGATGGTCGCACCGACAATCGCGCCTGGAATGTTGCCACCGGCCACTGCCGTGCACCCGCTGAACGAGCTCGCGGCCTTGCCGGTGCACGTGATCGCCACGCCGCCCAGCGAGATCGCTGGCCTGAACGCCGTTGTGCTGACCACGTTGACCTGCGCGATCGTGCTCGCGCCTCCCGACACGGTCGTCTGTATGTTGCCCTGCGACAACGCGACCGGCGGGTGTGTGATGCTCGCCGGTCCGGCCGAAAACGCGCCAACTGCCGGCGGATATCCACCGACGCCCGCGACGAGCGCGGTGTTCCAGTCTCCTTCGAGCATGATCGGCGCGTTCGCGGTGACCGTCGGCAGATTCTGAAAGTCCTCCGGCTTGTCCGACAGAAGCACCCTCAGGCTCGCCTTGCCGAACAACCGCTCGGCATAGAGGATTGAGTTCTTGTCCTCGCCGTGGAGCGGCCGTTTGATCAGGTCAGGATTCGCGCCGCCGACCGCGATCAGCGGCAGGTCGAGCCGCTTCGCGCCGGTCGCGCTGTTGCGCACCCAGCTGTTGTACAGCGTCTTGGAGATCGTCGACCAGCTCGGCGGTCCGACCGTCGGCGCGCTCGTCGGACCAGCGACGACGCTTCCTTCGGTCACCGCCATGCTGCGGCTTCCGGTCGACGACGTCGGCAAGGTGACCGTGCCGTTCATCAGCACGTTGGCGATCGGGATGGTGTTCGACATCCGCTGCCGGACCACCTGCTTGACCGCGGTGACCTTGTTGTTGATGGTCAACGTGCTGCTGTTAGCCTGCGCCAGGAACAGGTTGCCGTTGGTGTGGACGCGGCCGCCGAAGTTGAAGTTCGCGCCGGCGAAGAACTCGAGGTCGGCGTCCGAGAAGATGCCGAACTGGAACACGGGAATCGCGACCGCTTCGATCGTGCGGATCAGGTGCACCTCGCCGCCGCCGGCCATCGAATGCGCCGTGACGTCGAGCTGATACGGCGTCTGCAATGCGATCAAGCCCTCATACGGGCCCCACTTGATCGGCAGCTGATCGTCGGAGACCGTCGGGTTGCCGGAGGCGTTGTCCTGGCAATAGGTGATCGTGTAGCCCTTGGCCCCAACCGTCTTTGCAGACTTGTTCACCAGCGGCGTCGTCGTCCCCTTGCAGTGATACGTCGTCAACTGACTCGCCGGCAGCGGCGACGGGTTGTTGACCGCTTCCCATTTGATGTTCTCGATCACCGGCTGGTTCGTCGTGTCGGTCAACGCCGTCACCTGGGCCTGCGTCGGCGCGACGTTCTTGAGGAACAGGTTGCCGAGATCGCCGGTCATCTTCTCGACGGCGCCGCTGGCCGCGTAGAACGACTGGCCGCGATCGCGATCGATGAAGCGGTAGCGCTGATCGCTCATCACGACCGTCGTGAATCCGACGAGCAGCGCCGACATCAGAATGAGCACGAGCATCACCGAGATCATCGCGATGCCGCGTTCGTTGGAGTTGCGCATGGCCATCTTTCCGCTGATCCTGTTCATGAGGTCTACTGAGCCTTGTATCGATCGCCGCTCGCCAGACTGCGAACTTCCACCGATGTCGTGATGTGATTGCGCACGTAGTCCTGCGACGGCTTCGAGATCTGCTCCGACCGGACGCCGATGTGGACGTTCGCTTTCCGGATCTGGCCGGCGTTGTAGACGGGCGTCGCCGGCGGCGACGGCCAGGGGAACGACGGGATCTCAATCGGGTTGGTCACGCCATCCTCGATGTCGTAGGTCAAGTCGAGGTCTTCGACCACGCCGGCGAGCGCCTGCGGTGAAAACGCGTCGCAGTTCGGGTTCGAGCCGGGACAGTGGTTGACCATGCGCATCAGGCGCGGCGTGTTGTTCTTGTTGTCGACGTAGTAGGTGATCATCAGCACCTTGAACAGCGTGACCGGCGCACACCAGATCGACGTCGGCGTCATGTCCACGCCGGCGGCACACGCCGGCGGCTGCGCCATCGTCAGGGTCACGTTGGGCGTCACAGGCACCGTGATCGGCACGACCTGCTTCAACGACGCGAGCGGGCGACCCGCGTTGGCCACCTGCGTCGTCGGGTTCGGCTGGTTGAAGTGGTAGAAATCTTCGGTCGAGTTCGCGTCGAACTTGACGACGCCAGTAGTCGTGACGACGTCCGTTACGGTCAGAATGGCGTTCCCCGACTGCCCCTTGAAGAGCACGAGGTCGCCGACCTGAATCTTCGGCGTGTCGTCGCCGTTCGGATCGCCCTTGATCCACAGCGAGTTCGGACCCAGCGTCACGAACCGGCCCTGAGGATCGATGGTGCCTTCGGTCTCCTTCGGGTTGGACGGATCGACCGCCGGCGTGGAGATGACCGGCATGAATTCGTCGACCATCATGGTCGTCACGATGTCGGTCGCCGACCCTTTGATCACGGGCCCGAGCTGGTAGCCCGACACGACGCTTGGCAATTGCAGCGTCGGATCCGTCGGGTTGTCGGGATCGGTGAAGAGGGCGAAGTTCAGCGCCGGCGCCGGCGGCGGCGGTCCGGGACGCGCGTACGTGATCGTGCCGGGACCCGTCGCCATGGCGATGCCCTCGGAGCCGATGACACGGCCTGCCATCATCAGGTCTCTGATCAGCTGATTCGTGCCGGCACGCAGGTTCTGGTTCGCGTCTGCCAGCTGCTGCGCCGCGTCGTTGACCTGGAGGCTCTGCGTGAACGTCTGCAGCGCCGCTCCCATGATCACCAGCACGAGGGCGGTGGCCACCATCATTTCGAGCAGCGTGAAGCCGTCTTCGCGTGAGATTTTGATCACGGTGTCTCTCTATGAGAAGGCCGAAATGAACGACTTCAGCACGTAGGTCCTCTTCGTCGAACCGCTCATGAAGGTCATGGTCACGACGATCGACCGCAGCTCGCCGTTCGTGTTCGGCACGTCGGCAATCGCGATCTCGCGCGTGTAATTCTCCAAGTACACGTTCTTGTCGTCGGCGGTCCCGAGGATGCCGTCCTTGCCGGGATACGTGACCTTCTCGATTTCTTCCGAGCTCTCGTCGAGCGTATTGACGATGCCGTCGGCGCCCGCCTTCTTCAACGGCTGCGGCCCGTTGAGAAAAACGCCGCCGGCGCCCTGGTTCTTGATCTGCGCCCAGGTCAGCTTGCCCGAATCACGCGCGGTGAACACCGCCTCGACTGCCTGCGCCGCTTTCTGCGCGACGATGACGTCTGACGGCGAGCTGCTCAGATGCTGCATCCCCTTGGCGAGGACTGCGGCGGTGCCGAGCACGCCGGTCGTGAGCACGCCGAGCGCGATGAGCGTCTCGGCGAGTGAGAACCCTTTCGAAGAAGAAATATTCATCATTACACCAGCTGCCAATTCCGGCCGTCCCATCGCCAGCCGCGAATGCGGCCGGTCGAACCCATGACCGTCACCGAGCGCGCCGTGAGGACATCGCCAGGAGTACCGACGGACACGGTGCCGTTCTGCATCGCGCCGTCCTGATTGACGAACTTGCCGTCCGGGGTGAATCGAATCTGAAGCGGGTTGCCCGACGCGCCCAGGAACGTGATGCCGTCCGAGCTGTCGTTGTGGAAGCCGTCAGGCGTATCGGTGGAGACGAGGGGAACGAACTGTGAACCGCCTTCGAAGAACACCGTCGTCAGCGTCGTCGTCGTGCCATCGGTCTCTTCGCGGAAGACGCGCACGCGAGTGCCCATGTCGAACACGATCTTCATGTTCCTGCGCTGCGTGATCGCGTTCTCACGCGCGTAGTTCAACTGGGACAGGACCACGCGCATCGCGGCATCGCCCTTCATCGCCGATCGCGTCGAGCTCATTTGAAACACCGCCATCCCCGACACGACGGCCATGATCCCGAGCACGACGGTGATTTCAATGAGGCTGTAGCCGGCCTCGGAATGTCTGCGCCGCTCTGCCATTGTCATGAACTGTCCTAGCGGCAAAAGGCACACCGTACCCCGCAGCGTCGCATTTCAACCGCTACGCGTTGGATTCAAATGAGTTGGAGGGGAATTACCGATATGACTTTGACGACACGACTGTTCCATCCTGGGGCTGCGACCCACTAAAACTGATAGCGAGTCCGGCGACGACGACGACGACCGCGCCGATCACGTTGTGCCAGAGGAACTCGATCCATGGGAAGAGGAATGCAACCGTGAGCACAACGATCATTCCCGCGATCAGCCCCCAGAACGCGCCTCGCGCGTTCGCACGGCTCGTGAGTATTGCAAGGATGAACACACCGAGGAGCGATCCATAAAAGAATGATCCGTACCGGTTGACGACTTCGATCAGCGATCCCTGGTTGGCGGCGTAGACCGCGACGACGCACGCGAACAGCCCCCAGAAGATCGTCGCGAGCTTCGACACCAGCAGGTAGTGCGACTCGGAGGCCTCTCTGGCGAAGTAGCGGCGGTAGAAATCGATGATCGTCGCGGTCGCCAGCGCGTTCAACTCGCCGCCGCTCGCCGACATCGCCGCCGCGAAGATCGCGGCAATCATCAGGCCGACCAGACCGATCGGCATCCGCGTCGTGATGAAGGTCGGAAACACGTAGTTGACGTCGTTGTAGCCTTCGTCGCCGGTCGTCTTGCGGACGAGGTCCGATGCGCTGGCGCGAATCGCTTTCACGCGGGCGTCGCCGGCGAGAAACGCGTCGCGGTCGCCGCGCGTCGCCGCCTCGCGTCTCGCCGCCGCCGCCGCCTCGAAGTCGCGCTCGAGCTGCGTGTATTCGGACGCGCGCGGCCCCGCCAGCACCTGTCGGTCGTAGGCGCGGTTGAACAGCATCGGCGACGGCTGGAACACGTAGAAGACGAAGACCAGGACGCCGGCGCCGAGGATCAGCAGCTGCAATGGAATCTTGACGTACGCGCTCATCATCAGCGATTGGCGCGCTTCGTCGATCGACTTCGCCGTCAGGTAGCGCTGCACCTGGCTCTGATCGCAGCCGAAGTACGACAGCATCAGGAACA
>DAIUKO010000209.1:0-13503 GCA_036848175.1 Vicinamibacterales bacterium
AGCGCCGGTCCGATCGCCGCCAGCGTCGCCGCGCCGAGCAGGCCAGCGGCGGTCGAGGCGAACGTGATCGGATCGATTGGACTCACGCCGTAGAGCAGCGCACGAATGAGCTGACCGGTCGCCGCCGCCAGCAACAAGCCGATGATCCCGCCCGCCGCGACCGGCCTGAGTCCCTCGCCGAGGATCATTCGCAGGACGCGCGCACGATCGGCGCCGAGCGCGATGCGAATGCCGATTTCGCGCTGCCGCCGGCTGATCGTGAACGCGACGACGCCGTAGAGACCGGTGCACGCCAGGGCGAGGCCAATCAGGCCGAGCGCCGCCGCTGCGGCGGCGGCGATTCGAAGCGGCGCCAGCGCGAGCCGAACGTTCTGTTCGATCGATTTGATCGACACCATCAGGTTCGGATCCGCCTCCGCGACGCGCGCGCGCAGCGCGCCGACCAGCGCCTCAGTCCGCCCGTCGTGCGCGATCAGCAGCCTGCCTTCCCTGAAGCCGCTGATCGGCATGTAGACCTTGGGGCGCATCCGGCGATCCACAGCGAGCTCGGTCGTCGTCGCGACCACGCCGACGATTTCGTGGACGTCCTCGGGCCGCGTTCCGAGCCGCACGAGACGGCCCACTGGATCGGCGTCCTCGAATCGCGCGCGAGCGAATCGCTCGTCCACGACGGCCACGCGCTTCGCCCGCCGCATGTCGTCGGCCGTGAAATCGCGGCCGCGGAGGAGAGTGACGTGCATCGTTGTGAAGAAGTCGGCGCCAACCTGATCGCACGCGATCTCGAACGGCTCGGACGCCCGGCCATCGGCGCCGATCGTCCAGGCGCGCATGCCGCAGCTGCTGACGAACGGATCGTTCACCGTCAACGTCGCGCCGGCGACGCCGGCGGTCTGTGCGATGGCGTCGCGCAGTTCCGTCAAGAACCGGCTCGCTCGCTCGCCGCTGTACTGCTCCTGCTGGAGATTGAACGACGCGATCAACACGTTCCGTACGCTCTGCCCGTGATCCATCCGCAGCGCGTGATCGAGTCCGCGGACCAGCAGTCCACCGTTGACGAGCAGGACCAGCGTGATGGCCGTCTGTGCCGCCACGAGCGTGCTTTGCAGCGGAACGCGTCGTCCTGACAGCGGCCAGGTCCGGTGCTCCGCTTTCAGCGCCGGCGTCAGATCGCTTCGAATGAGGCGAAGCGCCGGTACGCTGCCGAAGAACAGGCTCGTCGCCATCGACACGGCAACCGTGTAGGCGACGATGCGCCAGTCAGGTGAGAGATCGAGCTGGTGGCCGCCGATCATGGTGGCGGGAACCGCGTAGATCACCAGACGTGCGGCGCCTTGCGACAACATCAGCCCCAGACCGCCGCCGAGCGCGCCGATGACCGCGCTCTCGGTGAGGAACTGCCGAAACAGGCGCGCGCGCCCGGCGCCGATCGAGACGCGAATCGCCATCTCACGTCGGCGCCCAAGTCCGCGCGCGAGCAGCATGTTCGCGACGTTCGCGCAGGCGATGAGCAGCACCAGCGAGACCGCGAGAAACGCGATCGCCATGACCGGCGCGCCGTTCTGCATGATCATCGGGTAGTTGAGAAACGCGCCCGGCGCGACGGTGACCGTCGCCGTTCGTTCCGGATTGTGCGGCAGCAACGACTGCTGGCCGAGCACGGAGAGCTCGGCGCGCATCGCCGAATCGGACGCGGCCGGTCTGCGCCTCGCGATGATTTGAATCCAGCCGAACGTCGGGTTGTCGATCAGCATTCCACCCGGCCGCGTGATCGCCTGCATGGTGTAGGGCAGCCAGACGTCCGGCTTGGTGATGAGCGGTCCCGTCGTGCCCGCGTCGGCGACGCCGACAATGGAGAACGGCGTCCGATTCAGATTGACGATGCGGCCCACGACATCCGGCGCGGCGCCGAACTGCTGCTGCCAGGTGGCCCACGACAAGACGAGTACCGGCGCCGACCCGGGCCTCGACGTTTCGCCGGCCGTGAAAAACCTGCCGAGCACCGGCCTGGCGCCGACGAGCGGGAGCAGGTTGTCGGAGACGAGCTGCGCGCGCAGCTGACCACCGGCGCCGCAGCTGCAGCTCAACGACGCCTCGGCCACCGCCGCGAGATCGGCGGTTCGAGATTGCGCGCGCATGAACACGAACTCGGCGAACGAGACGAAGTACGGCGTGCCGTACGTGCCACGCGAGCCGCCGCCGCGCGTCGACATGAAGACATTGCGGATCGTCTCTGGATCCTTCACCGGCAACGGCCGGAGGACCAGCGCATAGACGAGAGTCACGAGTCCGGCGTTGACGGCGACGCCGAGCGCGATGGCGAGGATGGCCGTCGACGCGAAGACGGGCGTACGCCGCAGGCTCCGCCACGCGTACGTCAGATCGCGCGCCAGATCGTCCAGAAGCGCGAACGGCCGCGCATCGCGAACCTGTTCCTTGTACTTGTCGACGCCGCCGAACTCGAGACGGGCGCGGCGCTCGGCCTCCTCTCGCGTCGAGCCGCGGCGGACGTGATCGTCAATGCGGCTCTGTAGGTGAAAGGCCAGCTCCTGGTCGAGCTCGCGCTCGAACCGGCTGCGGCTGAAGGGGCGCCACATCGGTTACAGTTCCTCGGGTGTCGCGCGCAGCGCGGCGCCCATCGCGGCGACCAGACGCTCCCACCATTCCGTTTCTTCACGGAGCCGCTTCCGTCCGGCCGTGGTCAACCGGTAGTATTTGGCGCGACGGTTGGCCTCGGAGGTTCCCCATTCGGTCGCGACGAGCCGCTGGCGCTGCAGCCGATAGAGCGCCGGATAGAGCGCGCCCTGCTCGATGGCGAGCGCGCCGCCCGAGATTTGCTCGATGCGGAGGAGAATGCCGTAGCCGTGCAGCGGTCCGAGGGACACGGCCTTGAGGATCAACATCTCGAGGGTGCCGGGCAGCAGCGGCTCGTCTCCCATGACGACTCCTAAACTGTTTAGGCAAGATAATCACCGCTCTCCTAAGTTGTCAAGGGGAGCCGATTCGAGAGGCATCATGCGTCAGATCATCGTCGGATCAGGGGTCGCCGCCGTGTCGCTCGCCGCAGTGCTGGTGACGGCGCAGAACGCGCCGTCTCCGCCGCGCTTGCGGGGCTTCTCGGCCGCGGCCAGCGCCGCCGAGCTCGTGCGCGAGCGCGAGTTCCAGGCGATGCCGGACGCCAAGCTCGCCGAAGCCGACTTCGACGTGATGACCGCGGAGCCGCACCACACCGGCTCGCCGTACGAGATCAAGCTCGCCGACTACGTCGCCGATCGCTTCAAGACGTTCGGCTTCGACGTCTCGCGCGACGAGTACGGGGTGCTGCTGCCGTGGCCGGGTGAGCGCCGCCTCGACATCGTCGGACCGGACGAAGTGCGGCTGCAGGTCGAGGAAGAAAAAATCCGTGGCGATCAGTGGGCCGACATGCCGGGCATTCTGCCGGCCTACAACGCCTATTCGCCGGCGGGCGACGTTACCGGCGAGATCGTGTACGTCAACTTCGGCATCCCGTCGGATTACGAGACGCTGGAGAAACTCGGCATCGACGTGAAGGGCAAGATAGTACTGGCGCGGTACGGAGGCAGCTGGCGCGGCATCAAGCCGAAAGTCGCGGCGGAGCACGGCGCGATCGCATGTCTGATCTATTCGGATCCGCACGAGGACGGCTACTTTCAGGGTGACGTCTATCCAGACGGCCCGTTCCGCGGATGGGGCATGATTCAGCGCGGCAGCGTGATGGACATGCCGCGCTATCCTGGCGATCCGTCAACGCCCGGTCGTCCCTCGAAACCGGGCGTCGAGCGGCTGCCGATGGATCAGATCAAAACGCTCTCTCCGATTCCCGTACAGCCGTTGTCGTATCGCGACGGCGTCGAGCTGCTGAAGCGTCTCAAGGGTCCGGTCGCACCGGAGGCATGGCGCGGCGCGCTGCCCATCACCTACCACGTCGGTCCCGGGCCGGCGCGAGTCCACGTGAAGCTGCAGATGGAATACGCGCAGCGCCGCTTGATCAACGTCGTGGCGCGGATCGCCGGACGCGAGCTGCCCGACGAGTGGGTCATCGTCGGATCGCATCGCGACGCGTGGACGTTCGGCGCGTCCGATTCGGTGAGCGGTCACGTCTCGATGATGAGCGTGGCGCGTGGGTTCGCCGAGATGATGAAGGGTGGCTGGCGGCCGCGGCGCACGCTGGTGTTCGTCAGCTGGGACGGCGAGGAGCAGGGTCTCCTCGGATCGACGGAGTGGGTCGAGGACTATGCGAACGATCTGCGCGCGAAGACGGCCGTCTACGTGAATCGCGACGCCGGTGCGGGCGGGTTGAACTTCAGCAGCAGCGGAGTCCATTCGCTGACGCCGTTCGTCCACGAGCTCGCGCAGTCGATTCGGCCGGCCGGTGAGTCGAGGACGTTGTACGACGGGTGGCTGGCGAAGGCGCGCGAGCAGGCGCCGAAGCAGGAAGGACAGCCGCCGCCGATCGAGACCATCAAGACGCCGCCGGTTGGCGCGCTCGGATCGGGATCGGACTACACCGCGTTTCTCGATCACGTCGGCATCACCTCGCTCGACATGGGCTTGAACGGCAGCGGCGGCGACGGGACGTATCACTCGACGTACGACAATCCGACCTGGTTCAAGAAGTACATCGACCCCGGCTTCAAGTACAGCGTGCTCGCGGCGCAGGTCACCGGCGTCGCGCTGCTGCGGCTCGCCGACGCGGAACTTCTGCCGTTCGACGACGAAGCCTACGGGAAGCAGATCGTCGAATACGTCGACGAGATCGAGAAACAGGCGACGAAGGCGTCAGCCGCGGGCGCGAAGAAGATCGACTTCGACGGGTTGAGAGACGCCGCCGACGCATTCGCGAAAGCGGGCGCGAAGCTCCGCCAGAAGGGAGACGACCTGCTTGGCACAAGTCAGGCTCAAGCCAGGCTCGACACAATTCGTGACATCGATCGGCGGCTGATGATGGCGGAACGCGATCTGATCGAGCCGGCAGGACTGCCCGATCGACCGTGGTACCGCCACGTGATTTACGCACCAGGGTTGTATACGGGGTACGGCGTCAAGACGATTCCTGGCGTCAGGGAGGCCGTCGACGCCGGCAACTACGACCGTGCGGCCGACCAGGCGAAGATCGTCATTCGCGCGCTGCGGCGCGCCGCGGCGACGCTATGGCCGTAGATCGCACGCGACTCGGACTGACCGTGCTGCGAATCTGCATCGGCGTCTTCTTCATCTTCGAAGGCCTTGGAAAAGTTCGCTGGTTCACCAACTCGTCGATCCTCGCCGCGCAGTTTGCCGAGTGGTCGAATACATTGGCGTCCGGCTCGATCGCGCAGGCCTATCTGCAGCGCGTCGCGGTACCTGGCACGGCCGTTTTCGCCCGCCTGGTGCCGCTCGGAGAACTGTTGAGCGGACTCGCGCTCGTTCTCGGCGTCTGGACACCGCTCGCGGCGTTCCTCGCCTTCTTCATGGCGCTCAATTTTCAGATCGCCAGCGGCGCGCTGTTCAAGTACAGCTTCCTGACGAGCGGCTATGGACTGCCGGTGCTCGGCTCGACGCTCGCGCTGACGCTGGCGGGCAGCCAGGCGCGAACGAAAAAAATCAAACCCAAAGTGGATCGCGTCTGACGATCACTCGGGCACGACATATCTGTCCACGTCGCCTTTGAGCGGCGACGTGTCGACGTCGCGATCGCGCGGAAGACTGAGAAAGTATTCGACGACCGGTTTGTCGTCGGTCAGCAGCGGTCCGTCGCCGACGAACGCGCGCAGCTCGTCGGGGCCGGCCGTAAACGCCGCACGCAGGCGCTCGAAGCTCTCGACGTTCAGATCGTGAAAGCCTTGCGCCCCTCCGGCCGTGCGCAGTTTCCGCTCGAAGTCGCTCCGACGCAGACGCAGCGGCGCCAGCGTGCCGACGAGCAGCGACCCATCGGCCCACACAGTTGTCTCGGGGAACACGCTCAAAAACGTCCGCGCGATCATCTTGTACTCGGCGTCGGTCCCCGCCACCCACTGCACGACGATGCCGCCGCCGTTCAGGACGCCGCGCATCAAACGGAAGTACTCGGCGGAATACAAATTTCCCGAGCCGGCAAAAATCGGATGGATGACATCCGCAGTGACGACGTCGTATCGCTGTCGCGTCAACAGCATCCAATTCCGCCCATCGTCGACGCGGATGCGTACGTTCGGTCTGGACAACACGCCGTAGTTGATCGTGCTGAACATCGGTGCGGCCGCGACCACGGAGCCGGAGAGCTCGACGACATCGACTGAGGGACCGTGCAGGCTGACCGCGCCGGCGGTGGCGCCGCCGCCGAGGCCGATCACCAGCGCCGTGCGCGGATCGGGGTGCAATGCCATCGGCAAATGACCGATCCGGCGATGGATGTAGGTCGTCGGCGGGTCGGTGCTCGCCTGGTGATTTCCGTTGATCGTCAGGGACAAATCTCCGCCGCCGGCCGCCTGATGCACGACCACCGTGGCCTCGACGCCCTCGTCGCGCCACACGATTCTCTCGCCTGGAAATCGGACGGTGATGAACTGTGCGAACGGATCCGGCGAGCGGACGAGGGCCAGCGCAAAGAGGATCGTCGCCGCAACACCGACCATCAACCGATGACTCCGTCGCAGTTCGGAAGCGGCCAGCAGAATCAACCCCGATCCAAAGCTGATCGCGGCCAGACCGTTGAGCGACGCATGCGTGCCGAGCCAGGGCAACAACACGAATCCGCCGACGAGCGAACCGGCAATCGCGCCGGCGACGTTCAAGGCGTAGAAGAGACCGATTCTCCGGGCGACCGTTTCCGATTCGTCCGCATCGCCGCCGGCCCAGACACGCAGGCCGATCGGAAAGGCGACCCCCATCAACAGCGCCGCCGGGAACAACGCGAGCAGACTGCCGGCGATTGGAAACGCGAGCCACGGCGGCGCGATCCGGCCGACCAGAGGCGTGAGCCAGTCGGAGAACGCCGAGACCTGAATCAGCGGACCGAGCGAAAAGACGACGGCGACGGCGATCGCAAACTCGAGCATCGCGAGAACTGCGAGCCAGCGCCCGCGACGGTCGAGCCACGGTGCGATGAGGTAGCTGCCGATCGCGATGCCGGCGAGGATCGTCGCGAGCATCACCGCGAAGCCGTACACGGTCGGTCGAAGAAACAGCGTCAGGACGCGGAACCAGACGACCTCGAGCGCGAGCGATACGAATCCCGAGAGTGTGAAGACGCAGAGGACGAGGATCAGCGGAAGGTTCGATCGCGTGGCTCGTAGGCCCGCCCTGGCCGCGTCGGCAGGTCGGGTGCCATGGCGAGCCGTCAAGGCCTGTGCGACCGGAAGTCGCGCGATGAGCAGCGCAGACACGCCGACGATCACATTCAGCGACGCGGCGATCGCGAACGTGCGCTGAATGCCGAATCGTGGAATCCACCACAAACCGGCCATCAGCGTACCGACGATCGCGCCCGTCGTATTGCTGCCGTAAAGAAGTCCGACGCGTTCGCCGAGACGGCCGCGCCGAAACGCCGACGATTTGACGACCAGCGGCAGCGTCGCGCCCATCATCGTCGTCGGGACCATCAGGACGGCGAGCGCCATCACGACGCGGACGAGCGTCAGCACCGGCAGCGAATGCGGGAGCGACTCATAGGCGGCGCCGTACGCGCGCTCGAGCGTGCGCAGGATCGCGGGTGACGCGAGCGCGGTCGCGCCGATGACGAGCTCTGCCGCGCCGAACCACGCGAGCGGACGCCGCACGCGGTCGCCGGCCTTCGCGGCGAGCAGGCTTCCGATCGTGAGCCCCGCCATGAAGCTCGCCCAGACAGTGCTCGCGGCGTACACGGTGACGCCGAACACCCATCCGAACATGCGAAGCCAGAGCACCTGATAGACGAGGGCGCTCGCGCCCGAACAGAAAAACAGCAGTGCGAGAAGCGGAAGGAGCGCTGGTGTGGTGGAGCGATCGGTGGTTGTCGAGATCAACTAATGAACGCGGCGGTCCCAGTCGTCCGCGCCGCGTCCGCCGGAGTATACGTCGAACTTTTTCCGAACGCGGTTGATCTTCCACTTCAAGTAGCGGTACTTGACCTCGGAAAGCGGATGGAGGCGTGCGCTCTTGAGATACAGATACGCGACGAGCAGTCCGAACAGATGCGTGGCGCTCGCGACGCCGCCCGATTCGCCGAGCGAGGAAAGGAACGCGATGCCGCCCATGATCGCGACGAAGACTTTTGCGGGAACCGGGAAGACGAAATACATGTAGATCGGGCGATCCGGGAAGTACAAGGCGTATGCGAGCAGCAGGCCGTAGATGGCGCCGGACGCGCCGATGATGTTCGCTCGATACAGCTGCTGTGCGAACCCGACCGGCAGCAGGGAGAAGAACACGGTCAGCAATCCGGCGCCGATGCCGGTGACGAAATAAAATTTCAGAAAATACCGCGTGCCCCACAGGCGTTCGAGCTCGGTGCCGAACATCCACAGCGCCAGCATGTTGAAGACGATGTGGAAGACGCCGCCGTGCACGAACATGTAGGTCGCGATTTGCCAGACCCACAGAGCACGGATGACGAAGACCGGATGCAGCCCGAGTACGTCGGTGATGATCGGGAAGACAATCTGCCCGACGAACAGCACGACGTTGGCGGCGATGATCGCCTTCAGCGCGGTCGAGACGGGACCGGGACCGAACGAGAACGAGGTTGCGTACGGCGAAGGATAGCGACGCATTTCAAAGACCCGGATCGTACCATATCCAAACGGAGCGGTTTCCCGCCACTCGAATCGCTTATCGGTCGAGCAACTTTTGTACCCGTACTTGGACCAGCGCGATCATCTCGTCGAATTCGGCGATGCGCAAAAGTTTCGCTGTCATGGCGAGAACGGTGAGGGCACCTCCGATCGACGCCGCCAGCCGCACGACTTGGACGCTCAACCCCATTCCGGGCACGAGCATGTTCATGACACCATCGACCACGACCGCCGCGAAAGCCATCACGGTGGCGGCACACGTGACTTTGCCCAGCACGGCCATGAGCCGTCGTCCTTCCGCGCCGTTTAGCCGCTGGCGCAGCAGCCATACCAGCACCGCGCCGTTGACGAGCGCGGCGACCGATGTCCCCAACGCAAGTCCCAAAAATCCCATCGCACGTACAAATGTGATGCTGAGCACGACGTTCAGCCCAATCGTCGCGACGCTGACGAGAACCGGCACGCGGCTGCGGCCGAGCGCGTAGAACGTCGGCGACGCGATCCGCGCGGCCGAGTAGCCGACGAGGCCGATGGCATACCAGCGAACGGCCGCGGCGGTTGCCACGGTGTCCGCCGGCAGGAAGTGGCCGCGCTCGAACAGCACGCGGACAATCGGCGTCGCCAGCACGATCAGGCCAAGCGTGGCCGGCACGTTCACCACGAACATCATCGCGAGACCGCGCGACAGCGTCTCGCGAATTCCCGCCGCGTCGTCAACCGCGGCGTGGCGTGAAACGGCCGGCAGCACGGCGGTCCCGATTGACACGCCGAAGAGTCCAATCGGCAGATACATGAGCCTGAATGCGTATGTCAGCCACGACACGGCGCCCGTGCCCTGGCTCGTCGCGAGCAGTGTGTTGACGAAGATGTTGATTTGCGTCGCCGCCAGGCCGAGTGTGCCGGGGCCCATCAGCATCAACACCTGCTTCAGTCCCGCATCGGCGGGATCGAGGGTCGCCTGATAGCGGAATCCCTCGCGCCGCAGCGACGGCCACTGCGTGGCGACTTGTCCGAGGCCGCCGACGAGCGCGCCGATCGCGATCGCCATGATGCGCGGCTGGCCGATCAGCGGCATCAGCGGCACCAGCGCAAACGCGCAGACGATCGTCGCGACGTTGAACATCGCCGGCGCGAGCGCAGGCCAGAAGTAGTGCTGCAATGAGTTCAACATGCCCATCGCCGCCGCCGCGACGGCGACCGTCGTGAGGAAGGGCAGCATCACGCGCGTGAGGCGGACGGTGAGTGCGAGCTTGCCTGGCACGTTCGCGTAGTCGCCGGCGTACATCGTGACGAGCGGTTCGGCGAACACGATGCCGATGACGACCAGCCCACCCGTGACGAGCAGCAGCGCATTCAACACGTTGTTGCCGAGCCGCCACGCGTCGTGTCGTCCGTGCAACGTCAGATATCGTGTGAACGTCGGCACGAACGCCGAGCTCATCGCCCCTTCCGCGAACAAATCGCGGACGAGATTGGGGACGCGGAACGCGACGATGAATGCGTCCATGTCATTGCCTGCACCGAAGAGTGCGGCGAGTACTTGATCGCGCGCGAGGCCGAGGACACGGCTCGTGAGCGTCGCCGCGCCGGTGACGCCGGCAGACCGCGCGAGGTGTTCGGATGTGGACACAGTGTCCGGTTTCACCGGACCGGCGAGCGTACCACAGGAAAAAAAGAGGCCCTCTTTGCAGAGGGCCTAAAGGAGGATGGATGAGAGGGCTTGTGTTGCCGTCTCGAAAGGCTTAGACGGATGACCGTCGGCAAAAGTTGTGGAGTTCAGCTCGGCCGGCGCACATGTTGTGCAGTGTCATGTCGGGCTCGACCGGACCTACGACAGCTTTTGCTTCACCAGCTCGTTCACGGTTTTCCCGTCGACACTCTGGCCGGCAAGCTTCGCCATCGCGGCCTTCATCACACGTCCCATATCTTTCGCCGACGTCGCGCCGGTCTCCGCGATCGCCTCGGTGATCGCGCGGTCGATGGCCCCGGGATCCGCCGCTGGCGGCAGGTAGGATTCGAGCACGCGAATCTCCGCCGCTTCTTTCTCGGCGAGATCCGATCGGCCACCCTTCGTGAACTGCTCGATCGAATCCTTGCGCTGTTTGACGAGCGAGGTCACGACCTGTCGCGACTCGTTGTCGTCGAGCGCACGACCGCGTTCGACTTCGCGATTCATCAACGCCGCCTTCAGCATGCGCAGCGCCGAGAGGCGGACGGCGTCCTGCTTGCGCATCGCATCAGCGATGGCGGACGTCACTTCGTCCAGGAATGACAAGCGAACTGCTTTCGGAAACGCTAGCGGATCGTGTTCCTACTGACGATCTTCAGGACCGCCGGGACGCCGAACGGGCTGCCCGGGTTGTCCAGGCTGCTGCGCCGGCTGGACGATCATGCCGGGAACGGCTACGCCGCCAAACGGCGCTGTTGGCGTCGTCGTCGGCTGCGCCTGTTGCGGCTGCTGCTGCGGCGGCAGCTGCATGCCAGGCGGCAACACCTGGGGGGCGATGACTTGCGGCTGCGGGAATGTGTTGAAGACCGGCCCGCGCGGATTCGGGACCTGGCCGTTCGGCATCGCAACCGCCGGGACCGCGACGTTCGGCGCCGGACGCTCGTCGTCGACATCGTCGTCCGTGTTCACCTGCGGCGGCGGCGTGTATTGCGGCTGCGCGAACGTGGGCCCGGGCGATGCGGGCTGAGCGGCCATCGCCGGACGCGGCGGAGCGCTCGTCGGCATGACGACGACGCGATCGAACTGCGAAAGGTTTGCGACCGCGACTGGCCGGGGAGCGGTCATATATCCGCTCACGGATCGCAGGAGCAGATCCAGCGCCTGTCCTTCGGGCACGTTGGTCAGCTCGATCGTCATCGGACCACCGGCGATCTTCTCGACGTTGACGATCTTGGTCTGGCCGACGCGGGCCCACTCCGTCAGAATCTGCCGGACTGTCGCGTCCTTCGCGACGATAGTGACCCGGCCATCCTGCATCGTCACGGTGACGTCCGCAAAGGCGGTCGAGGCGGTCAAAACCAATAGAGCCACAAGCCCCGCAAGCGCGTTCATCTTTCTCATAGGACGTTGGTTAGTATACCCGCGGCTTGGGGTTATTCCAAGCAGAGCCGGTTACTTCTTTCGGAAGTAATCGATGACCTGCAAGAGGATATCGTCGAGGGTGTTTCGTGTCTCATAACCGATCAGGCTCCTGACGCGCTCGAGGTCGGGAACGCGCCGCGGCATGTCTTCGAAGCCGGATTCGTAGGCCTCGTCATAGGGGATGAACTTGATGATCGACTGCGACCCGCTCAGCTGTCGCACGCGCTCCGCAAGTTGCAGAATTGACACCTCTTGCGTGTTCCCGATGTTGACGACCTGTCCGATCGCTTTCGGCTCGCGCACGAGTTTCAGAAGCGCGCCGACCACATCCGCGACGTGCGTGAACGAGCGCGTCTGTGTCCCGTCGCCGAACACGGTAATCGGTTCGCCGGCGAGCGACTGGCGCACGAAGTTCGGGATCACCATGCCGTACTGACCCGTCTGCCGCGGGCCGACGGTGTTGAACAACCGCACGATCACGACCGGGAGCTTGCGTTCTTTCCAGTAGGCGAGGGCGAGGAACTCGTCAATCGCCTTGCTGCACGCGTAGGCCCAGCGATGCTTCGGCGTCGGCCCGAGCACGAGATCGGAGTCCTCACGGAACGGCACGTCGTCGCTCTTCCCGTAGACCTCGGACGTCGAGGCAATGACGACCAGCTTCTTCTTCTTGTTCGCATGTTTCAGGACGACTTCGGTGCCGTGCACGTTGGTTTCGATCGTATGCACCGGCTGCTCGACGATCAGCTTGACGCCGACGGCGGCCGCGAAGTGAAAGACGACGTCGCTGCGATCGATCAGCTCGGCGAGCAGCGGCTCGTTGTTGACCGTATCGACGAAGTATTCGAAGCCGCGGCGACCCTTCAGATGCGCGATGTTGTTGATGGAACCGGTCGAGAGATCGTCGAGAATCAGGACCTCGTCGCCCTGCGCCAGCAGTGCTTCCGAAAGGTGCGAGCCGATGAATCCCGCTCCACCCGTGACTAACGCACGCACTCGTCCGTCCTTTCAAACGCGTTGACTGCGGCCGCGATCTGCCGCACGTCGCCCTCGTCGAGCGCCGGATGCAGCGGCAGCGACAGCACCTCGTCGCAGACGCGATCCGCGACCGCGCACGCGGCCGGAGCGGTTGCGGCCAGCGCGGGCTGCCGTGGAATCGGAATCGGATAGTGAATCAACGTCTCGATACCGCGCGCGGCCAGGTGCGCCTGCAGCTCGCGGCGCGCCGCGCTGCGCACGACGAAGAGATGGTAGACGTGACCGGGATCGCGCTCAGGCGGCACGACGATCGGCGCGTGCGCGAGCGCGGCGCGGTACGCGGCCGCGAGGCGGCGGCGCGCGTCGGTCCAGGAACGCAGGCGAGGAAGGCGCGCACGGAGGATCGCCGCCTGTATCTCATCGAGCCGCGAGTTGATCCCCGGTTCCTGGTGATGGTAGCGGCCGGTCTGACCGCCATTGCGCAGCCGCTTGATCCTGTCGGCGAGCGCCGCATCGGTGGTGATGACCGCGCCGCCGTCGCCGAGCGCGCCGAGATTCTTCGTCGGGTAGAAGCTGAACGCGCCCGCGGCACCAATCGTCCCAACCGGTCGGTCCCCGGCTCTCGCAAGGTGCGCCTGGCAGCAGTCTTCGACGATCGCGAGACCATGCCGCGCCGCGATGCGCGCGATC
>DAIUKO010000210.1:0-13492 GCA_036848175.1 Vicinamibacterales bacterium
GTTCGTCAACCGTCTCGCGCCGGAAGCCGAAGCCGCCGATCATCATCCCGACATCTTGATCAACTACAAGCGCGTCACGCTGACCTACTCGACGCACAGCGAAGGCGGCTTGACGACGAAGGATTTCGACGGCGCGGCGACCGCCGACAGACTGGCGTGAGGCTGAAGAAAACCTACAGCTCGCGCGAAGTAGCGTCGCTGACCGGACTGACGGCGCGTCAACTGCAGGTGTGGGACGCGGGCGGGCTGTTGACGCCGACGATTCCGCCGCACCGGACGGCCGCCGGCGGCTACACCGAACGCCGCTACACGCCGATCGAGCTCTTCGAATTGCTGGTCCTCGCGGATCTCCGGCGCCGCGGCTTTTCGGTGCACCAGCTCCACAAGATCCTGCGCATCCTGCGGGAACAGTTCGGTCAACGGCTGTTCGAAGCTACCGGCGGCGGCGGCTCGGTGCAGCTGCTGACCGACGGACGCGACATCTATGCGCGCACGGCCAACGGCGCGTTCTTCAACCTGTTGAAGACGCCGTCGCAGCCGCTGCTCGTCGTGGGTAACGAAGGGCTGTTGAAAGAGTTGAGCGGCAGGGTGAGGCGGACGAAGAAACACAGGCGCAGGAAAGGAAACGATCATGCGGATGGTTAGGCTCGCGGCGTTCGCCGCGCTTTCGATCGTGACGTCACGCGCGCTCGGTCAGCCGCCGCCGCCGACCACGCCGCCGCCGCCGCTCGTCAAGGAAAACGCGACGATCAAAGTGTCGGAGCACGTCTACGCGATTCCGGACGGCAACGTGCCGATGGTCCCCAATGTCGGGATCATCGTCGGCGGCCGCGCGACGATGGTCGTCGACACCGGGCTGGGACCGCGCAACGGCCAGGCGATCCTGCGTGAGGTCGCCAAGGTGAGCAAGAACACCGAGCTGTACGTCGCGACGACGCACTACCATCCGGAGCATTCGCTGGGCGGCGCGGCGTTTCCGGCGACCGCAAAGTTCGTGCGGCCGAAGATCCAGCAGCAGGACATGGACGAGCTCGGCAAGGACATCCAGAACACGTTCGCGAGCCGATCGCCGTTCAATCAGGAGCTGCTCAAGGATGTCCCGTACCCGAGGGCCGACATCCTGTTCGATCGCGAGCAGCGGATCGATCTCGGCGGCGTCCACGCCCGGTTGTTGTGGCGCGGGCCGATGCACACGCGCGGCGACACGCTCATCTTCGTCGAAGAGGACAAGGTGCTGTTCAGCGGCGACGTGGTGATGAACCGCACCTTCCTCGCGGCCGGCGCGACGTCGAACATCACGACGTGGCTCGCCACGCTCGGCGAGCTCGATGCGCTCCAGCCCGCGGTTGTCGTCCCGAGCCATGGCGCGATCGGCGATCGATCGCTGGTCGCGAAGGATCGCGACTACTTGACGGTCGTCCAGACGCGCGCCCGCGAGCTCAAAGCGCAGGGCAAGTCAGCCGACGAAACAGCGCAGATCATCACGACGGAGGTTCAGGCGAAGTTTCCGGACTGGACGCAGCCGCCGCGGATCGGCGCCGCCGCGCGCGCGGCGTATGCGGAGGTGCGTTAGCGGATTGGGAAGATCTTTTCGAGATCGTCGGCGGGACGCGGAATCACGTGAACGCCGACCAGCTCGCCGACGCGCCGCGCGGCTGCGGCGCCGGCGTCGGTCGCCGCCTTCACCGACCCGACGTCGCCGCGCACGATCGCGGTCACCAGGCCGGCATCGACCTTCTGCCAGCCGACGAAGACGACATTCGCGGCCTTGACCATCGCGTCGGCGGCTTCGACCATCCCGACCAGGCCGCGCGTCTCGATCATCCCCAGCGCGTCGCCGATCTCGCGCTTCTCTTTGTTGTCAGCCATGAATCACTGGATTCTACCTCGCGCGGCGATCGGAATGGTGTCAATCACGCGGTCGCCTTCGACGAGACGAACGGCGTCGACGAGATTCGACACGACGCAGGAGTGGTTCGGGACGACGCGCACCCGGTCGCCAGGCTCGAGCGCCGTGCGGCCGCTGACGCGGACGGTCGCGTGCTCCTCCGACAGCCGTTCAATCGACAGCGACTCGTCGATCTGCCTGCCCTGAGCGGAGTCGAAGGGCCGCGGCGATTCGCCGTCGCCGGTCAACACGGCGCCGAAGCCCGGCGCCTGAGCAATGCCGCGCGCCTGATCGTTGGTGAGCGTCTTGCTGCCGCAGTCGAGGATGATGCGGCCGGGATGTTTCGCCACGACGGTCGCGACGACCGTCAGCGCGCAGTCGTCGAGCGAGGCAGCGCCGAGCGCAACCTGCGTGCGATCGAAGTAGACGTAATTGCCGGGACGCAGCTCGGTGAGGCCGCGCTGCCTCGCGCTGAAGCGAAGCGTCGGCGTCGCACCGACGGAGATCTCATCGAGCGGGATTCCCGAAGCCCGGGCCTTGTCGCCGAGCGACGTCAGCGTCTCGGCCTCGCGCTGCGCCACCTCGCACAACTCCTGTTCCGAAGCGGCGTGATAGCCGTGGCCGGCGTGGCTGAGGAGCCCGCGCAGCCGAAGACCCGGCATCGCCGCGATCGCCTGGACGAATCCCAGCGCGTCGCCATTCGGATCGATGCCGCAGCGATGGAAGCCGACGTCGACCTTGATCAACACGTCGAGCCTGCGGCCGGCACGCTGCATCGCGTCGGACCAGCCGCGGGCGACGTCGAGATGATCGACGATGATCGAGATCGCCGCGCGATCCATCAAGGCCAGCAGCCGCGACGCGTTCGAAGGATTGACCGGATACGGCAGCCGGATGTCGTCGATGCCGGCGGCGACGAAGACCTCCGCCTCGCCGACTTTGGCGCAGCAGATGCCGACCGCCCCGCGCTCGATCTGCCACTTCGCGACGATCGGAGATTTGTGGGTCTTGGCATGCGGACGCAGGCTCAGGCCGGCGGACGACGCGAGCGTCTGCGCAGCCTCGATGTTGCGCATCAGCCGTGCGTGATCGATCAGGACTTGTGGCGTCGGCAGATCTCCGAGGTGCATCCGCCGACTGTATCACGGCGGTTTCGAGAGGCCGTCGGCCGACCCTCCGGAATCGCGATCAGGCGAATAGTCCTGGGAATCTCGCCGGCTGCAGCGCATAGCCCGGAAAGATGGGCCGCGCATCGGCGACGCCGAGATGCCGCACGGCGATCTCTGCGAACACGTCGCGAAAGTCGGTGGTGACGGCGAGATCGCGGCGCTCGTAGCGCTGGTCGACCGCGAGTCCGGGCCATCGGCCGTAGACGTGGCCGCCGTTGACGCCGCCGCCGATGATCGTCATCGCGTTGCCGTGGCCGTGATCGGTGCCGCGGTTGCCGTTCTCGTTCACCGCGCGCCCGAACTCCGACATCGTCAACACGACCGTGTCGGCCATTCGATCGCCGAGATCGGCGACGAGCGCGGCGATCGCGCGCGCGAAGTCGTCGAGCCTGGTCGCGAGCTGTCCCTGCCCGGACCCTTGATTCACGTGCGTGTCCCAGCCGCCGACGTCGGCGAACGCGACCTCGAGGCCGACGTCCGATTTGGCGAGCTGCGCGATCTGCTTCAGCGCCTGGCCGAACGGACTGCGCGGGTAGTCGGCGCCATTGGCCGGCTGGTACCTCGCCGGATCCGCATCCTTCAACATCTTGATCGCATCGAACGCGTCGCGGCCGGTGCCGTTCAGCACGCGATCCGCCGCGGCGGCGTACTCGGCCTCGAATGATGCGCCGACCGCCTCGCTCGCCCGGCCGGCACGGATGCCGAACTGTCCGAGTTGATTCACCGCGAGCGCCGGCGCCGTGCCCTGCAGCATCCGCGGCAGCTGCTGGGTGAGAGACACCGCACGAAACGGCGTCAAGTCGCTGTCGCGCTTCGCCTGCAGCAGACGATTGAGCCAGCCGTCCTGCGTACTCTTCACGCCCGGCGTCGCGGTCTCCATGTAGTCCTGCGCGTCGAAATGCGAGCGCGTGCTGTCAGGCGATCCGCATGCGTGGACGATCGCAAGCTGACGCGCATCCCACAGCGCTTTGAGCGGCTGCAGGCGCGGATTGAGACCAAAGAAGCCGTTGAGATCGATCGCCGCGCCGTCGCTGCCGCCAGGCCTCGGGATGGCGATGCTCGGCCGCGCACGATAGTACTCACCTTCGCCGAACGGGACGACGACGCTGAGGCCGTCGACGGCGCCACGCTGGAAGATCGCAATCAACTGCTTCGGACGACCCGATCGTCCTGCCGCATACGCCGTGCGCGCGAGAAACGACGGCGCGAATCCAAGGCTGACCAATGTGAACGCACCGTTTTTCAAGAAGACTCTTCGCGAAATCATCGTGATCACTCCATGCCGTCGGGCCAGGGGCGGACACGTCGGTCCGCCCCTGCGAAGCCCGTCGGCCCCGTTTATCGCCGTTGAAACTCCGGCGAACCAAGCGTCAGTGCGGCCATCTGCTCTGGCGAGGACGCCTTCGCGATCGTCGCCTTCGTCGCCTCCGAGAGATCGCCGGCCAGGTCGCGTACGTCCGTGAGGTCACCGACGGCGATGCCGGGCAGTTTGTTGCCGCTCAGCGAGACGGCGAAATTCATCCGGCCGACGAGTGCGCCGGTATTGACCCATGCATCGGCCGTGTCCTTGTATCCAGTCGGCGGCTGGCATTGGTAGAGCGGCATGCCGAGCTGTTGCAGCGCCCGCACGAGCGGCTGCGCCTCCTCGACGTCTGCGGCCGTGGCGCGAACCGCGCTCGTCACGAACTCGAGCGGCGTTTTTACCTTCGCCCGATAGACGTCGGGTGACAAGAATTCCGGCGACGTCAGAATCGTCCGCATCACCTCGCGCAGGTCGCCGTTGGTCGCACGAAACCGCGCGGCCACGCGATCGACCAGCGCAGGTGGAGGGGTATCGCTGACGAAGCGGCGCGTGAGCTTGGTCGCGATGAACGTCGCCGTCGAAGGATGCGCCGCGAGAATGTCGAGCACCTGCTCGCCGTCGTTCATGCCGCCGCCGGATTTGATGCGGTGGCCGAGCACGATCTTCTCGCCGGTGTCGTGCAGGCGGGAATTGAAGACGAACCCGCCGCCCCGACGCGGATTCTGAATCGTCCATCCGGTGAATGCGCGCGCGACCTCCGTGACGTCCTTCTGCGTGTAGCCGCCGTCCACGCCGAGCGTGTGCAGCTCCATCAGCTCGCGCCCGTAGTTCTCATTGAGCCCTTTCGGTGCGTTCTTGCCTTGCCCCTGCGGCCGCGGCATCGGCGGGAAGCCCGGGCCGAAGCGTCCACGCATCGCTCGAGGCCGCGTCATGTCAGGATGCGGACCGTTCGGATCGGCGCTCATCCAGTTGTCGAGATAGAACAGCATCGCCGGACTCTTCGCGGTGGCTTCGAGCAGATCGCGGAACCTGCCGAGGACGTGCGGCCGGATCGTCTCGCGTTCGTACTCGGTCAGCATGAAGCGCGCCGGTCCTTTGCGCGAGTCGACGTTGAAGTGGTTGAACCAGAAATCGGTGAGGACTTCCTGCAGCGGCCGCTCGCTGTACACCGCGCGCAGCAGCTTCTGCCCGGACAGCTCGATCATCACGCGATTCGCGGCGCGCTGTTCCGGTGCCGGCGTCTTCGATTGATTCGGGTCGTCTTTCGACTCCTTCTTCTTCTCGCGCTTCGCTTCGAGCGCCGGCTCCTCGAATCGCGCCGCGATTTCGCGTGAGCTCATCCCAATCGTCGTCAGCGCCGACAGCCGCGCATTCATCGCACCGTCCGGGATCCGCTCCGGGTGGAGCTGCTGGTCGATGTAGCGCTCGACTCCAATCGCCCGCACCTTCTCGACGTCACCCGGACGCGGACCGAACCCGATCCGGTTCAGCACATGGACAATCGCCGCATCGTCTGTCGCGACTTTTGAGCTCGCTGTGATGCCGACGGTGACAAAAAGTGCAGTCGTGACGACCAATACTCTGCGCATGTTGTCAGCGTTAGACCAACACGGCAGGTCGAACGTTTAATGAAGTGCCATAGAATCTCGGCGGTATGACAATTCGCGTCACGCCCTTGATTTTGTTGGTGATCTTTGCCCAGGCGGGCCGCCAGCCAGCGACCGGCCTTCTCGTCAAGAATGCACAGCTCATCGATGGCAGCGGCCAAGCGGCACGCCGCGCTGATGTCCGCGTGACAGGCGACACCATCGCCGCGATCGGCGACAGGTTGGACGCGCAGCCGGGCGAGCGCGTGATCGACGCGGGCGGCAAGGTGCTCGCGCCCGGGTTCATCGACATGCACAGCCATGCCGATCGCGGCATGGACGACGCGCCGGATGTCTCCACGCAGGTGATGCAGGGGATCACGACCGCGGTGGTCGGCCAGGACGGCAGCAGCGAGCTGCCGATTGTCGATTTTTACGAACGGCTCACACGCGTGAAGCCCGCGATCAACTACGCGACCGCCGTCGGCCACGGCACCGTCCGGAAGCTCGTCATGGGCGGCGACTACAAGCGCGCGGCGACCGCCGAAGAAATCGAGACGATGAAGACCCTCGTCGATCGCGGGATGCGCGACGGTGCGATCGGACTGTCGAGCGGCCTCGAGTACGATCCCGGGTTCTATTCGAAGACCGACGAGCTGGTCGCGCTGGGATCGGTCGTCGCGAAGTACGGCGGCTACTACTCGAGCCACGTCCGCAACGAGAACGAAGGCGCGTTCGACGCCTGGCGCGAGGCGATCGAGATCGGCCGGCGCAACAACATCCCGGTCGAGATTTCGCACATCAAACTTGGCGTCAAACCGGTGTGGGGACGCGCCGCCGAAGGCCTGAAGATTCTCGAGGACGCGCGGCGCGACGGCGTCCGCGTGATGGCCGATTGGTACCCGTACACGTACTGGCAGTCGTCGATGTACGTGCTGATCGAGACGCGCGACTTCGAGAACCGCGCCGCCTGGCAGAAGGGACTCGACGATATCGGCGGCGCGCAGAACGTCCTCATCACCAACTACCGGCCCGATCCTTCGTACAACGGCAAAACACTCGCGCAGATCGCCGCCGCACGCGGACAGAACGCCGTGACGACGGCGATCGAGATGATGAAGGAGGCGGGACCCGGTACCGGTGTGATCGCAACGTCGATGTCGGAAGACGATCTGACAACGTTCGTGAAAAGTCCGCTCGTCCTGATCTGCTCCGATGGCGGCTTGAGCGGACGGCATCCGCGCGGCTACGGCACCTTCCCGCGCGTACTCGCGCAGTACGTTCGCGGCCTCGGCGCGATTACCCTGCCGGAAGCGATCGCCAAGATGACCGGCCGGTCGGCGGCGCAGCTTGGCGCCGCCGATCGCGGCATCGTCGCTGTCGGCAAGAAGGCCGACCTCACGATCTTCGATCCCGTCACGGTGCAGGATCGAGGTGTGCCCGGCAACGCCGCACAGGCGCCAGTCGGCATCGCCTACGTCATCGTCAACGGTCAGGTCGTGCTCGACAACGGCAAGATAACCGACGCGCGGCCGGGCCGCGGCATCACGCGCGGCGCGCCCAAAACACCCTGAAGTTCAGACGCACGGTGAGAGACATTCAGCTCGCGTGTCCGCATGAGCGGGAGAACTCGGTAGGTCCAATCAAGGCTGCGACGCTGAGTTCACTCGCAGGTCGATCGTTTTCGTCTCACCTTCCTCCAGCGACAGGCGTGACGCCTTCGTCCGGATGCGCTCGAGGAACTCCGGATCGCCCCCTTCGCCGCTGTCGAGTCGATCGAGCGCGATGATGTAGTACTCGCCGGGCGGCAGCCCGGTGATCTTGAAGCGGCCGTCCTGGTCGGGGCGGCCGCTGCTCTGGTAGCGCGTGTTGCCGGTCCAGCGCGCGGAATCCTGCGCGAACACGAGCGTCGTGTAATCCTTGACCGCGGCGCCGCGCGCGTTGGTGACGAGCCCGGAGATGGTCGTCAGCTTGTTTGTGAGCTCGATTTCGAGGCCGCTGATCTCCTGGTTCGTCTTGACTTCGAAGCCGCTGTCGGTGACATCGGTTGCGCTGACGCGTACGGAGCGAATCGCCCAACCCATACCGCCCGGCAGGATGTTCACGCGATACAGCCCTGGCGGCGCCTTCAGCTCGAACGTCATGTCGTCCTGCACCGGCGCCGGTGCTCTCGGGCCGAGCATCGGCGTCATCATCTGCACCGGAGACGCCTGCAGCATCAGCCGCGGCGGCAATGATGCCGCGGCCGCCGGATCGACGAGCACGCGTCCGCGCACCGCGACCTGTTTGGCGCCGACGAGCTGAAGGCCGACGACGTCTTCGCTGCCGACGGTGACCTTGGTGGTGGCGACTTCTGCATCCGGGTTGCCCATCTGCTGCGCCGTGATCGTGTAGTCGCCCGGCGACAGGCCGGTCAGCGTGAACGTGCCGTCGGGGCGCACCGGCGCGCCGGTCATGAAGCCGAAGGGAAACCCCTGCGAGATCATCAGCATGCCGTTCATCGGCCGGCCCATCGAGTCGACGATGGAGCCGGAAACGCGCACCGCCTTGACCGGCTTCATCGTCATCACGACGTCGCTGATTTCGCTGCCGACGCCGACCGTGAGCCGCGTCGCCTGGCTCACCTCGAGCGTGCCAGGGAAGAACAGCGGCGCGTAGCTGGTCCGCTGTTCGTTCGTGTTCGGCGGCCCCATGAAGTTCTCGCCGCGCCACGTCGCCTGCAGGTAATACTGGCCCGGCGGCACGGCGAAAATCCGGAACTCGCCGAGGTCGTCAGTGTTCACTGTGCGGCCGGCCGAGATCAGACGACGCTGACCCTGCACGTACTGGAAACGCTGCGGTGCGACCATCACGTCGGAGAGCGGCTCGCCGTACTCGTCGAGAATTCTTCCCGTGATGATGCCGCCGTGCGGGAGCGCGAGGTCGACGCGCTCGATCGTCTGGTTGTCGGAGATCTGAATCGGCTTGCCGGATTCCGTCGGCCTCATCTGTCCGTACTGCATCGACACGAAGCTGCCTTTGTTCGCCATCACCATGTAGCGGCCGGCGCGCACGTCCTTGAACTCGTACGCACCCTGCGCGTCGGTGGTGGCCATCCGGTTTTCGCGCGGCCCGAACGCCGGGCCGGCGGGCGCGTCCATCTGCTGGACGATGCGCACCTGCGCCTTGCGCAATGGCTGGCCCGTGGAGGCGTCGAACACATGTCCGCGCAGCGTGGCCGTGCCCGGAGGCTGATCGGCGTTGGCGTTCGGCTGCGGCGGCCGGCCGCCCTGCGACGGCGTCTGCGGAAAGCCGGGCACCTGTCCCGGAAACGCCGGCTGCTGCGCGGCAGCCGTGGTCGCGATCGACACGCACACCAGGACCCGTCCGGCAACCGCAGAGATCGCTGAGATCGCCATGCTCACCTCGCCAATTTCAGATCGACCGTCGTGCGCTCGCCGTCTGCGACCGACACGCGCGTGGCGCGATCGCGAAGCTGGGCGAGAAAGTCCGGATCGTTCCACTCGCCTTGTTCGACGTCGTTGAGCGCGATGGCGAAATACTCGCCGGCCGGGACCTGCGTCGTGTAGACGTTGTTCAGGTTCGGCCGCCCGGCCGTGACGTAGCGCGTGGGCGAATTCCAGTGCTGCGGATCCTGCGCGAACACCACGACCCAGGCGTCGCGAACAGGCTGCCCGTTCTCGTCGACAACCTTGCCGGTCGCGCCGCTCGGTTTCGCGGTCACTTCGACGGCGACGTCCGTGACGCTCGCGTTGGCCACGTCGAATCCGTTGTCGGTGACGTCGAGGCCGTTGAGCCGCACGGCGTGCAGGTACCAATCGTTGATGGGTCCCGCCATCCGAAGGATGTAGCGTCCCGGCGGCACCTTCATCTCGAATGTGAAATCGTCGTTCACGGTCGCCTGGCCGCCGCCCATCATCATCTCGGCCGACGAGGCGAAGAGGCGCAGCGTCGATGCTCGCGGTGGAGTCGATCCCGCATCAACGAGCACGCGGCCGCGAATCGCCGATTGTTTTCCGGCGACGAGCAGCACGTCGGTGACGTCGCCGTCGGTGACGGTGACGTTCGCGGTCGCTGTCGCGTCGAGCGCTGGTCCGCCAAGTCTCAGCGTGTAGGAACCCGGCGTGATGCCGTTGAGCGTAAAGCTGCCGTCCGGGCGGACCTGGCCCGGACTCCTCATCGCCATGAACATCGCGCCGGCCCGCTCCATCGCCATCACCATGCCGCCGACGAGCGGCTTGCCGTCGGCGTCGAGCGCCTTACCCGAAATCTTCGACGTCCGCACCGGCAGCAGCGTCATGTTCACGCCGCTGACCGTCTGGCCGGCCGCGATCGTGATGCGCTGCGCTTCGGCCTGGCTGCCCGTCCCCGGATAGTAGGTCGGAGCGTACCCGAATCGATCGTCGGTGTCGCCGAACATGAGGTTGCGGAGCGTCGCCGAGACGTAATACTGCCCGGGCGCGAGTCCGAAGATTCGAAAGTCACCGATATCGTTGGTCTGTGCCGGACGCCCGCCGGCGGGCATCATGCGGCGCTCGCCGTTGAAGAACTGCGACCGCATCGCCATCACCTGAACGTCGGTGACCGCCTCGCCGAACTCGTCGACGATGTGTCCGGCAATCACGCCGGCCCGCTGCAGCGTGAAGTTGAGGTTCGAGAGTGTCTGACCGTCCGCCAGCTCGATGGTCTGACCGACGCCTCGAGGCCGCGTTTGTCCGTACGAGATGCCGACATAGTTCGCCTTCGATGCGGAGAGCGTGAACTTGCCCGCGGGAAGCTCCTTCAGCTCGTAACGCCCGTTCGCGTCGGTGACGGCAGACTTGCCGTTCGGCGAATCGGCGGCATTGAGGCGAATTTCGACGCGCGGAACCGGCGCGGTGGTGCCCTCGGCGACGACGCGGCCGCGGATCGTCGCCGTGCCGGCTTTGAGCGGCGCGTCGCGCGGCACTTGTAGTGGTGGTGGTGGCGGCGGCGGCGGGGGTGCAGGAACCTGCGCGCGCGCAGTGGAGGCGACCAGGAGGATCCAGACGCTGACGGCCCACAATCGCCGCATACGCAACCTCGCTTTGTCGGATCTTAGACGCGTACGCGACGGATGTGGCTCGCCGCTTCGCACGCACGGCGCGAAGCGGCGCCAACCTCCCCACGCGCCGCGAAGCGTCGCGCCCACGACGCGAAGCGCCGCCTACTTCGCGTCCAGCTTCCGTCCAGCGCCGAGCTGGTCGAAGTTCATAATCGCGTTGTAAACGAGGAAATAGCTGCCGAGCGTCTCCCCTCGCCACATCGGATTGTTCGAGAACACGACCACGTGGCCTTTATCGAGCGTCGCATCGACGACCGCCGCATGCTGAGCGATCTCGCTGCCGTTTTCGACGAGGCCCGACACGAGCAGGTCGCGGTTGTCCGCGTAGCGAAGAACCACGCGCGGCCGTGCGGATGGCGGGATGACGTTGATCCCGCTGCCCAGTTGCTCGTCGGTGACCGGCACCGCCTGCCACGTTTCCACTTTCGGCTCGGCAGGAATGTCTTCGCCGGCTCGTCCTTGCGGCACGTCGGGATCGTCGGTCGTGCCCCGGCCGGTCGGCCGATTGCCGCCGTCGTCAGGGCCGAGCCGGCGTCCGCCACGAGCGCCATACAGGTTGGAGACGTTGATGATCGGTCCGTTGTCGCACCAGATGCCGAGGTTGTCGCTGTAGCCGTACGCGATCGGGCTGGTCGCATCGACCATCTTCGATCGCACGACGCTGCCGACGATCCGTAGGCGCTGGCGTTGGGCGATGGAGACGCCTGGGGTGAAGCCAGTGCCGACCGCGAAGTCGGTCGCGTCCATGGACGTGATCAGCAGTCCGCCCTTGCGGACGAAGTCCTGCAGATGCGCCACGCCCATCCAGCCGAGACCGGGACGCATGTCGTCGGTCTCATCTTCGGATCCGAGGTTTGGCGTCTCGGCGGTTTTCTTCCAGGGCAGCGGGTTGCCCCACATCGGCATGCCGTTGACGATGGCTTCGGTGCCGCGGCCGACGGGCGGAAAGACGATGACGTCGAACTTGCCGTTCAGGTTGTCGTCCTTCGCCGCGTCCTGCGTGCTGATGTAGGTGAACGGGACTTGCGCGAGATCGAACGCCTGCCGCCACCATCCTTCCGTCTGCGTCGTCGCCCAGGTGTGCATGATCGCGATGCGCGGCGCGCGCAGCGGATGGGTCTTCACCGACGGAGCGGATGCGACCGCCGTCACCTGCAGGCCGAGATCGGTCGCCGCCTTCTGCATGTCGCCCGCGCTGACGTTCCGGACGATGAACGATCCGCGATTGAACTTCTTTCCGGCGGCGTCGAATGACTCTTCCGCCGCTTCGAACGACGCGTCCTTGAACTTGTAGCGGAGCGTGACGAGCGCGTTGTCGGCGTTGTGGTTGACCACGAAGATCGACCCGGAATCGATGACGGCGCCTTTGACGCGTACCTCCGCGATTTTTTCCGACGGCGCGTCGAGCACTTTCGCGTCGGTCACCCGGATCGCCTGGACGTTGAACAATTCGGGGAAGGTCCAACCGGTGTCGTCGTACGGCGTGCGCTGCGGATCGTTGGGACTCCAGTACTGATAGTCGAGCAGCGAGTCGGCCATCCGGCTGTACGGCTGATCCATCCGCACCATGTAGGTGCCCGCCGGAAACGTCCGAGTGACGGGCTGCGTTTTTTTGTCCTGCCCATCCCGCCTGTCCTGCGCGTCCTGCCCATCCCGCCTCTCCTGCCCATCCCGGCCGTCCAGCCCATCGTGGCCATCGGTGGTCGTCGCGGTCGGGCGAGGCGGCGCCTTCTTCGAGGGCACCGTCACGGTGAACGATGACGTGGCGCGCGTGATCTCGATTCCCTGCCGCTGCAGGATGCGCAGCAAATCGGCCTGCGCGCCGGGACGCGGATCGTCGGCGGGGAAGACGTACGCGGCTGGACCTTCGGTCCTGGCCTTGAGAATCGATCGCTTGCTCTTCGTGTAGAAGTTCCGGAGGAAGAGCTGCTTGTTCGCGGCGAAGTAGTGCAGCGAGGTGAGCAGCCCGGTCTGCTGATAGTTGTTGTTGTTCCGCTGCGACCACACGGTTTTTGCGAGCGGCGGGTTCTGCTTGTACCACGTCCGCGCGTACTCGTTCGGCGAGAGCGTGCGCTCGACGGTGTCGGCGCCGCCGTTGCCGAACGTTTCGTAGAGCCGGCTGATCCCGTTGTGCAGCGCGGCGAGGAACATCAGGTAGCCGGGCGACCAGGTGTCGAAGTTGCCGTGCGTGAAGACGCCCGGCATGCCGAACTTGGTCATCTCCGAGACGTTGTTCCAGCCGATCATCTGCCACTCGTCGGCGAGAATCGGATCGATCCACGCGTTGTAGGGACCGTCGCCGACGGTGTTGTCGTAGAGATAGGGCACCGATTCGTGGAGATCGTGGAGCACCTGCGGGTGCCACTCCATGTACGTCTTCAACACGTTCTGCGTCAGTGCCAGGGTCGCGCCCATCGCGTCGCGGTTGTTGTCGTGCGCGACGTACTTGCCCCAGTAGACGAG
>DAIUKO010000211.1:0-13431 GCA_036848175.1 Vicinamibacterales bacterium
TCGAGCCCGATCGCGCGCTCGTAGAGCGCCTGCGCCTCGACGAGCTCGTCGCGGCGGTAATGAATGTTCGCGAGGTTGATCAGCGCGGCGCACAAATACGGATCGAATTCGAGCGCTTTGCGATACGCCGCCGCCGCCTCATCGAGCTTCGCGTCGTCGCCGTCGTCGAGCGCGGAACCAGTACGGAAGTGTTCTTCGGCGACAAGCGCGTCGCGTTTCGCGACCGACGCCGAATCGAGCGGCGGGACGTTATGCGACGCTTGCCGGCGCAGCGTGAGGATCTTCGCCGGAGCGGCGTCGAGGCGGAAGTCGAGCTCGAGCTGTCCCTGCCGCGACGCCATCAACGTGCGGACGATTGCGCGAAAGCCGCTGCCGTCGCTCAAGGCCTCGTTCGCCTGCCTGATCGTGCTGAGGTCGGGAAAGGCGAAAAAGGTGTCGGCATTGGTTTTCAACACCGGCCGCACGAGACCGCATTTCACCAGGTAACGGATGTGGTCCTCGCGCAGCGCGCGGTACCGCGCCAGCAGATCGCGCATCGCGTAGTACTGCCTTCGCAGCGTTGCCGCTGTGGGCACGCCGGCAAGCCGGCAGAAATCATCCTCACTCAGAATCCGAATCGACGGCTTGTGCGCGTTCAGTTCCTCTGCACGCTTGAGCTTGTTGCTGAGATCGCGTTCGCCCGCCGGCGCGCCGAATCCTTCGCCGCCGACGACGAGCATCGTCGTCTTCGCATTCACGTCGTCAGCGGTCGCGCCGCCAAGGCGAGCGACGAGCGCGCGCGCATCTTTCCGGCCCAAAGAGCTGAGTTTTCCAGTGAAGACGACGAGATGTCCGGCGAGCGGTTGTGGCAGATCGGGTGAGGATGCGGACAATCAACCTCCGCGTCGATGGGTCCTGAGGGGAATGCCATCCAAGATGAAGGACAATGGAGTTCAAGTCAAGTGTCAAAGTCTGAAGTGAGCGTTCTGTTTTTCATCCTTCAGACTTCAGACTTCAGACTTCATCCTTCAGACTTCATATGCTGCTCGCTGGCGACGTCGGCGGTACCAAGACACTGCTCGGCATCTTCGATCGCGCGGCCGAACGGCCCCGGCCGATCGTCGTCCGCTCGTTCAGCACGCTCGACTACGACGACATCACGACGATGATCGCGGAGCTCTTGAACACCAGCGCCACCGCGCACACGGCGATCGAGACGGCGTGCTTCGGCGTCGCCGGGCCGGTCATCGGCGAATCGGCGACGATGACCAACATCCCCTGGCGGATCGATGCCGGCCGCATACGATCGGCATTCGGGTTCCGCGTCAAGCTCCTCAACGATCTGGAGGCGATGGCGTACTCGATTCCCGTGCTCCAGCCCGACGAAGTCCACGTGTTGCAGCAAGGCGATCCGATCGCCGGCGGAAACATCGCGTTGATCGCCGCCGGCACCGGCCTCGGCGAAGCTCTGCTGCTGCGCGTGGACGGCCGGTATGTCGCATCTCCGACCGAAGCCGGTCACGCCGATTTCGGTGCGCGTACCGAGCGTGAACTGGAACTGGTGCGCGAGCTGACGCCGCGCTTCGGCCGCGTCGAAGTCGAGCGCGTCGTCTCAGGGCGCGGGCTTCTGGTCGTGCACACGTTCACGCACACTCAGCCGTGCGAAGCGGGCGTCGATGTCAACGATCCGGACGCCGCGGCGGTCATCTCGAGCGCCGCGCTCGAGCGCCGCTGCCCAGGTTGCGTCGAAGCGCTCGATCTGTTCGTGGAAGCGTACGGCGCGGAAGCCGGGAATCTGGCGCTGCGCAGCGCGGCGACCGGCGGGGTCTTCGTCGGCGGGGGCATCGCGCCGAAAATTCTGCCGGCCATGACGGCGGGCTCGTTCGTCCGCGCGTTCAACGCCAAAGAACCGCTCGAGCAGATGGTCCAACGGATGCCGGTGAAGGTCATCTTGAACGCTGAAGCTGGACTGCTTGGCGCCGCCGTCTACGCGGCCGGCGTCCGAGCCGCTACATGACACGAACGTCTGCGAGCGAACAGACGCGACGACGTTGAAAAAAAATGCCTTGATGGGCAATCGTCCTACAGCGATCGCGCCTCGTTTGTTATACGCTATTTTTCCCAAATGATCTGGTTCTTCGATCGCAACGGCGAAAAGCTTCGCTACGAAATCAGCCACGATCGGCTTGCGGGCCGCTATCGCGTGATCATCACGCGTCCCGACGGCAGCGAATCGGTGGAGGAAGTCGACGAACCCACCGAACTCATCGAACGCTCCGTCCAGCTGATGAACTCCCTCCGCGGCGACGGCTGGAAAGTCGCCTGACTCACTCCGGTTTCACGTGCTCGAACGTCGCTGTCGAGAGACGTGTGTTGTCGTGACTGGTCACCGCCAGTCCGATCGTCACGGACGCGGACAGGGGCATTGTGACACTGCCGACTGATGTCCACGTCGAGCCGTCGGCGGACTGATAACCGGCAATCACATCACCAACCCGCGAGAGTTTGACCCAGTACGGCGCCCGGATCGCGACGCCCCCTGACCGGCTCGCGGCGAGTGCGTCCGCGGTCGTGCGGTACTGGAACGCGGTGCCTGCCGCCGCAGACACCAGCATCATCGCGTAAGGGGCATTCGCGCTCGTCGTCGGCCGGATCATCACGCCGGCCTTCGCCCACCGGTGCGTCTTCGTGACAGCCGCCACACGCGCGACGAGCTCGCCG
This sequence comes from Vicinamibacterales bacterium, assembly GCA_036848175.1. Taxonomy (GTDB): domain Bacteria; phylum Acidobacteriota; class Vicinamibacteria; order Vicinamibacterales; family CAVVIG01; genus QHWF01. The sequence continues at coordinate 2,701 of DAIUKO010000211.1, forward strand.
TCACCCGTCAACGTCCTGAAGGCGTACCGAAACGCGTCGGCCGAGTCCCAGATGTCCGCACCCGAACCGGAGACGGTGAACGTGCGTAATGACCCTGGCGCGGCGGCAACGGCAGCTGTGCCTTTGAAGGCGACTTTACCGACGTCAGCGCTCTGCCAGCCGTCCGGCAGCAATCCCGGAGTCGCCACGCTGACGTTGTCGAACGTCGCGCTCGCCGAACGCGAGGCATTGTGGCTCGTGACGGCGAGACCGATCGAGAGTGTCGGCGACATCGGGATTGCCGCCTCGCCGACCTTCGTCCAGGTGACGCCGTCGGCTGACATCGAACCGGTGATCAACGAACCGGTTCGAACCAACTTGACCCAACGCGGCGCAGCGCCCGCAGCCGCGACGCTCGCGCTCGTCCCGCCTTCAACGGCGCGCGACTGAAAGGCGATTCCCTTGCCGGGCGTCACGAACATCGCTGCGTACGGCGACCCCGGCGCGATCGTCTCGCGGATCATGATTCCGGCTTTCGTCCACGCGTGGACGTTCTGAACGGCCGTCACGCGCGAGACGATGACGCCGTCGCCAGACCACGGTTGAAAGACGAATTGAAAGGCATCGCCGGCGTTCCAGATGTCGGCGCCGGCGCCTTTCACGGTGAAGACGCCATTCGACACCGTTGCGGAGCCGGCGGCGCTCACCTGTCCGACGTCCTGCGACGTCCAGGGCGCCGGCAACGTTCGCGGCGACGAAGAAACGCCGACGCCGGACAAGGCCACTTCGTGCGGACTGTGCGGCGCGTTGGTATACGCCCAGAGCGACGCCGACATCGCGCCGTCGGCCAACGGCTTGAATTGAATGTCGGCGGTACAACGCGACTGTGGCGCCAGCGTCGCGTTGACGCACGTCGTCGAACGGATCTCGAATGACGATGCATGTGGACCGTTGCGATCGAGGGCGTACACGGCGATCGGGACGGTGCCGGTGTTGGTCAGCGTCAATGTTCGCGACGTGGTCGAATCGACAGCCTGCGATCCGAAGTCGATCGATGCCGGCGTCACCATCACCTCGCGCGCGAGAGCGCGCGTCGTATCGACCGCGAACACGCCGCGACCATGCGTGACGGCAACGAGCGTCGATCCCATCCAGAATATCTCGTCGACGCAAACGTTTGCGGGACCGTCCTGCGGCAGCTCCCAGTGCGCGCCGCCGTCCGCGCTCTGGAAGACGCCGACCTCAGTGGCGGCATAAATCATCTCGGGATTCTGTGGATCGATGTCGAGATCGTTGACTGGCGCGGCAGGCAATCCGCTCGTGCCGCTGCCGGTTGCGTCGAACCATGTCGTACCGCCGTCGATCGTCTTCAAAACGTTGGTCCCGCGAAAGCCTCCCGTCGTGACGTAGACGATGTTCGAGTCGGCGGGATGAATCGTGATACGCGTCACCATCGCGGTCGTCGGCACGTTCACCGCGTTGAACACCGGCGATGCCGCCGTCGCGTTCGTCGACTTGTGCACGCGTCCCAACGACCGTCCCACCCACAGGATGTCGGAGTTGCCCGGCGCAACTGCGATCGCGCTGACGTAGTCGCTCGACGCGCCCTGGATCGCCTTCCACGTCGGCTTGGCCGCCTTGACGTCATCGCTGCGCCAGAGGCTCGCGCCGCCCGCGAGCAGACGATTGGGATTGTTCGGATCGAGGATGAACGGCGCGATGAAATTGGCCCTTCGTCCCGAATCGGCGAGACCCGACGCGATGCTCGTCCAGTTCCTGCCGCCGTCGGTGCTGCGCACCAGTCCGAGGTAGATCGACTCGGCGTAGAAGTGCGTCGCATCGGACGGATCCGACGCCACGAACCCGCCGTCGCTGCCGAGCGTCCGCCGCCACGACGAGCCCCATGCCGGCGACCACATGATCGATCCGTGATCCTGCGTGCCGCCGATAATCGTCCCGCTCGAGACGTTGCCGGCGCCGCCGTAGAACTGCGTCACGCCGAGATTGTTGTTCAGCGAGTGCACCGAATCGGCATCGACGGCGCGGAGGTCGTCCGCCCGCCACAGTCCGCCGTCGTTGCCGAAGAAGACGCGGCGATTGGAGGCGCCGTCGTAGCGCGGGTCCGAGACGATGACGTGATGGTCGCCGTAAATATTTCCCGCGAAGTTCTGCCACGTGACGCCGCCGTCGCGGCTCTCGCGCATCCAGATGCCGCCGACGAGCAGGTGATCGCTGTCGACAGGGCTGACCCAGATGGCCGTGTCGTACCACCCCTGGTTGTCCATCAGATTGCCCGCCGTGTACACCGGACTGAACGTCGCGCCGGCATTCGTGCTGCGATAGAGCACGCCGCCGCTGCGATCGATCGCCGCATAGATCGTGTCGGGCTGGCTGCGCGCGTACGCGGATTCGATGCGGCCGCCCGTCGACGGGAGGCCCGTCGACTTCTGCCACGTCTTGCCGCCGTCCCACGAGTACGCGATCGCGCCCCATCCGACGGCAATCGCCCTGGTCGAATCTACAGGACTGAAATCGACATCCTGACCCGGGATTCCAGTCGCCACGCGCACGAACGTCGACCCGTTGGTGCTCCGATAGGTGCCTGAACTCCCGACAGCGAGCACCGTCGTGCCGTCAGGCGATATCGCGAGGCGGTTGACCGCCCAGAACGCTGCCGCGGTCCCCGGCAATTGAGACCACGTCGCGCCGCCGTTCGTGCTCTTGAAGATGCCCGCGCCTCGAATCGAATCGCCATTCCCGTAGCCTTCGCCCGTGCCGACGTACATCTCGCTCGGTTTTCCGGGATTGATCACGATCGATGACACCGACAGCACCGCCATGAAGTCGTCAACCGGCGCCCATGACGCGCCGCCGTTGGTCGTCTTCCAGATGCCGCCGCCGACGCTGCCGGCAAACATCGTGTCGGGATCTGTCGGGCTGATCGCGAGCGATCGGATCCGTCCGCCGATATTGCCGGGACCCAGCCACCGCCACGTCGCCCGCGAGACGTTCGGGTTGGCGAGCAACGCCTGCTCCGGCGATGCGGTGCTGCTGAACATCTCCGCGTTGATCGGCGCGGCCGATCCGGATTCGATCCGCCGCGACGCGCCGGCCCACTGCAGCAACTCGACCTGGGCCTTCACGCGGCCGTATGGATCGCTCGGCATCCGGCCGAACCGATCCTGCAGGTGCATCAACCGGTAGCGCACGCCATCGGCGCCGTAGGTCTCGCCGCGGTCGTCGCCTTCTTCGTTTTCGCTGAGCAGCGCGGGCGGGACGAGCACGCTCGCAATCATCACGCCGACGACGACGACCAGCAGTGCGATGAAACAGCTGACCTTGAAGGATCCACGCGCGCGCCGACCCATGCCGCGTGGCCGAGGTCGCAAGCCGCGCGCCGCGCAAGCCCGCTATGAAATCAGCGTTTTGGGAGAGCAGCCGGCAGCGGCTTTTCCGTTACTGACGCGCCGACTGCCCACTCTTCGACAACTCGTACATTTCCATCGCGGCGAGGAGCGCCATCGCGCCGCCGCGATCGTCGGCGCCGGTGATCGCCTGTCGGTCGAAGTAATAGCGTTTGGTCGGTCCGCCGCCGGTGCTCGTGCACACATCGATGACGGTTCCATCCGCGGCGACGTGCGCGGCGAGCGCCTGCCAGCCGCGCTGAACCACCGGCAGGTACGCGCGGTCGAGCCAGCCGAGTCGGATCCCACGCGCCATCACCGTCGTCAGCATCGCCGTCGCGGTCTCTTCGCGGTAGGCGCCGGGCTCGTCGATGATCTGTCGCCATGCGCCGTCGGGCGATTGCTGCATCCGGACCGCGGCGAGCTGGCGGCGAAGGATTTCGAGCAGCGTCGCGCGTAACGGGTGCGGTGCGGGCATCGCGGTCAGCGTCTCCATCAGACCGAACGCCGCGAAGCCGTTGCCGCGTCCCCAGGCGGCGGGCGCGTCGCTGGCGTGATTGAACAATCCGCTCGGCTGCTGCAGACGCGCCGCGTAGTCGATGAGCAGTCGCGCGGCGGCGTCCAGCTCGGCCTGGTGATCGGGACGGAGACTTGCCCGCGCGAGCACGCTGGCCGCCATGAACATGTCGTCGGTCCAACCCTGAGAGTACTCGGCGATGCCGGTCGCCTTGCGCGCGGCCGCGAGGGGAACCGCCTCGTCAGCGAGGCGGCGCGCTGTCGCGTCGCCCTCCCTCGCCAACTCGGCGAAGATCATCGTGCCGGCGACGGCCGTCAGCTGGATGCGATCCCCAAACAGCTTCTTTTCACCGCTCATCCATGGCTGGATCTGCTGGCGCACCCGGTCGCGCAGCGAATCGTCGTGGACGATCGGGGCGAGGCGCCACGTCTGGGTCCACGCGATCGACGGGATGTAGCTGATCGCCGGCGTTTCCGGATACTTGCGTGCGAGCAGCGTCGCAATGGCGAGCGGTTCGCGCTGAATGCGTGCGATGAGCTCATCGTGAAGAGGCGAGCGGCCGATCGAGGTCGAGAAGATTTTTTGAAAGGCCGCGACGCCGTCCACGGATTTGGATGGGACGCGCTTTACGCCGTCCCACACGCCGCCGAACGTGACGATGAGATCAGGCGCCTGGAACGTCACCCAGCGCGTCAGCGAGAGCGTGTCGGCAGGATCGAACTGCGCCAAGGGCAGCGCACTGACGATCCACGCTCGCCGCGCCGCCGCCGGCGCCTGTGTCTTGAACCAGCGAACCGCGGCGACGACCTCATCCGCGCTGGCGGCGTCGCCGTTCAGGCCGCCGAGGATCACCAGCCGGCGCCTGCTCGACGAGGTATCGAAGGCGCCGTCGTTCTCGATCGTCAGGATCGGGAGCTCGTCGCGCGTGACGGCGGCGGCGGCGATGCGGGCCGGTTCGCCCGGCAGTGCGGCGACGACCCGCAGATCGGAATCGAGCGTCGCCGCCAGCGCAGCACTCAGAAGAAATGTGGCGATCATGGTTGGCGCCCGTAATGATGCACCCGTTCGAGCTCAAATGTGCGGCAAGGGCTGCACGTGCAGCAGGTGATCGAGCCACATGCTGGAGAGCTTTTCCTGGACCGTGTTCTGGCGAAGGCGGGCGGCGAGGTTCGGAAAATCGACGTGGTCCATGCGCTGATCCTGGTTGAAGCACGAGAAGATAATCGTCTCCTTCCCGGTCGCCGGATCGACGTGCTTCTGCAGACACTGCGCGCAGACTTCCTTCATCATGCACTGCATCGGCGAGTTGATGCTGGCGATGCTGACATGGTCCGGCTTGAGGTACGGCGCCAGGACGCCGTGGCGCGCCGCCTTCACCGCCGCCATCATCCGGTCCGATCCGATCGCGATGATCCGATCGACCGTCGGCAGCGGCACCAGCGGCGTGCCGAGTTCGCCGTTGTGGTACGCGAGCATCGCCTGGACGATGTTGCCGCGGAAATGCGCGTCCTGCGGCCGGCCCGGTGCGATCGGCGCACCCATATCCGTGCTCCAGATCACTTGATCGGTCGCCGCCTCGATCTCCTCGCGCTTGAAGAGATCCTCGCCGCGCTTGTAGCCGGCGAAGTAGATGACCGTGTTCCCGTGCTCGCGCATCGCTTTGGCGATCGAAAACAGCACGGCGTTGCCGAGGCCGCCGCCGAGCAGCAACACATTGCGGCGATCGGGAATCTCGGTCGGTGCCCCGGTCGGACCCATGACCACGACCCGCTCGCCTTTGCGCAGGTACGCGCACAGACGGCTGGAGACACCGAGCTCGAGCGCGATCATCGAGAGCAGTCCCCGCTCCTTGTCCACCCATGCGCCGGTCAGCGCGATCCCTTCCATCAGCAGCGGGACGCTGTGGCCGTTCACGTCGACACGCGGCGTGAGCGATTCGTAGTTCTGCAGCCGGTAGAACTGTCCGGGATGAAAGTGGCGGGCGGCGGCGGGCGCTTTCACGATCACTTCGATGATCGTCGGCGTGAGGCGGACCACGTCTTCGACACGCGCGATCAACTCGTCGTCGAGACGTGCGACGAGAGCGGACCACGCCGCGTCGCGGGCCGCCTGCCGATTGGAATCGAGCGAGGCGAGCTCGTCCGCGAACAGACCGACGATGTGCGGGTAGCCGTCTTTTGCCGACGCCATCGCTTTGACGACGTTGCCGGCGTAGCGCGGATGATTGTCGCCGTAGTAGGTGACGAACCGTCCGCCGTTGTCGTAGGAAGTGAAGAAGCCGTCGGGGTCGGGCTGAAGGCGATGCCGTCGGTCGCCATCGCGTACCGCGGAGTGCGGCTGGAAGAACTTCTGCTTCGCATCGAGCTGAAAGGTGCCGGGCGCTTCTTTCTCGCAGGTGATGTTGGGCGACGTGCCGGCGGCGACGAGTACTGTTCGAGCGGGCAACGTGACCAGATCCCCATCCCGTCCATCCTGCCCATCCCGCCCTTCCCGTCTGAAGATCATCGCGCGCACCGCGCCACGTTCGTCGGGAACCGCTTCGAGCGGATTGAGATTCTCGGCAAACGCGATCCCTTCCTCGAGCGCCTTGATGACCTCTTCGTGGTTCAGGCGGTAGGCCGGGGAATCGACCATCCGCTTGCGATAGGCGATCGTGACGCCGCCCCACGATCGCATGAGTGCGATGAAATCGGGCTGCTCGCCGGCGGCTGCGGCGCGCGTGCGCTCGGCGCGAACGGCGCGCCCATGCGACAGGTATTCATCGACCACCGCCAGCTCTTCGCCGTCGTACATCGCGCGAACGGCCGATTCGCCGAGCTCCGCGGCGAGGAGCTCGTACTGCGCGAGGATCTTCTCGACTTGCAGCGGGTAGTACGCCATCAGTTCGGTGGCGGTGTCGATGGCCGTCAGTCCTCCGCCGATCACGATCGCCGGCACGCGCGCCTGCAGATTGGGGAGCGCCTCGCGCTTGAACGCGCCGGTGAGCTGGAGCGCCATCAGGAAATCGCTCGCCTTCCTGATGCCGCGAATCAGGTTGTGCTTCATGTCGATGATCGTCGGACGTCCGGCGCCCGACGCAATCGCCACGTGATCGAACCCGTACGCCCATGCATCGTCGATCGGGAGCGTGCCGCCGAAGCGGATGCCACCGTACATCCGCAGACCCTTGCGCCGTACCAGCGTCAGGTGCAGCAGCGTGAGAAAGTTCTTGTCCCAGCGCACGGTGATGCCGTACTCCGAGACGCCGCCGAAGCCTTCGAGCACCCGCGCATCGAGGTCGCTGTAGATGTCGCTCCAGCTGCGAATCGGCCGGTCGATCAGGGTGTCGGGCAGCGGCTCGATCTTCAAACCGTCGATGCCGACGACGCCGAAGCCCTCGTTGACGAGATAGTGCGCGAGCGTGTACCCGGCGGGACCGAGGCCGACGACGAGGACGTTCCGGCCGTTGTAGGGGAGCGGATACGGCCGGCGCACGTTCAGCGGATTCCAGCGCGTGAGCAGCCCGTAGATTTCCACGCCCCACGGCATCTGCAGCACGTCGGTCAGCACGCCGGTCTCGATCTGCGGGATGTTGACCGGATCCTGTTTCTGATAGATGCACGACTTCATGCAGTCGTTGCAGATGCGATGTCCGGTACCCGGGCACATCGGGTTGTCGAGCGTCACCAGCGCGAGGGCCCCGATCGCGTCGCCCTCTTTTCGCAGCAGGTGCATCTCGGAAATCTTCTCGTCGAGGGGGCAGCCGGCGAGCTCGATGCCGAGGGGATTGACGCTGGTTGCGCCGTTCTTGTCGTGAAGGCCTTTCGAGCACGAATCCTTGTCGCGCTCGTGGCACAGCACGCAGTAGTGGATCTCGCTGAGAACTTCGCGGGACGTGAAGCGGCGATCGGTCAGCTTGAAGCCGTCGCGCCGCCGCAGCCGCCAGTCGGGGCCGAGGAGCGCCTCCGGCAGCCCGGGATCCGGACGCTGCACGTCGACGAGATTGAAGTAGTCGAGCGTCTCGGGAAACCGGAAGATCACCCAGCCGCGATACTCGCGATCGTGAATCCGCGCGGCGCACCAGCGCTTGAGCGCGTCGGCCGCTTCAACCGTCGAACTTCGTAAATCCGATTTCGCGGTTCGTAATTCCGATGTCGCATTCTGCGCTTCAATTTTTTCACGATCGAGCAGCGCGCCGCCGGCGCGCGCGACGGCGAGCTCGCGATCGACGTTCCCCTGCTCCGCGATCATTCGCTCGACGATCGCTTCGTCCTCGGACGTCGAAGCGACGTGCGCGCCGCCTTTCACGAGCGGCAGCGCGCGCCGCCGGACGAAGTCGACCTTGAATCGAAAGAGATCGTCCTGCGCGCGGGTCGACTCGGACAGAGAGTCCGCTGGTGCGTCCACGTCGAACAAACGACGCACAAAGCGAGTGACAAACGGCGCCATGCGGACGAGTAAATTCGACAGCACGATCGGCGGCCGCGATGCGTCGGGATCTCGGCGGTAGGCGTCCCACTCGATCCAGAACGCTGAATCGACGGCGCGGACTTCTTCACAGAAGCGTTCGTAGAGCGATTGAAGGCGATCGGGATCGTGAAGGTCCGCGAACGTGTAGCCCGGGACGCCGAGCGTCGGCATAAGAATTCGAAGGTACTAAGGACTTCAGACGCGAGTCAAACGTGGCACTTCACTTGCGACGGTTGACATTTCGCGGCGATCGATCCGCGCTCACGTCGTCAAAGGCAGCAAGCTCGAGTGAACGCTTCACGGATCGCCGGTCAGGAGTGATATGCACACGCGTCTGTCGATGTCCCTGGTTCGCCTTTCCTTCCTGGTGGCTGCAGTCGCGGTGACCGCGGTCGCCTGCAGCGGGCCTGACACGTCGTCGCCCGTTACACCATCTTCGTCGCCGAGCCTCTCGGCGGCGAGCCACGGCGGCAGCGGCGGCGGCAGCGGGAGTGGTGGCAGTGGTGGCAGTGGTGGCAGCGGAAGCGGCAGTAGCGGGAGCGGCAGCGGCAGTAGCGGGAGTGGCAGCGGCAGCAGCGGGAGTGGCAGCGGCGGCAGCGGAAGCGGCAGCGGCGGTGACGATCATCGCGGCGGATCGGGTGACAACGAGGTCGAGGTCAGAGGCACGATCGCCGGCCGCACCGGCGCCTGCCCTGCACTGACATTCTCGATTGGTTCGATGACATTCATGACGAACGCGGCGACGCAGTTTCGCGACCCATGCACCGCGATCGCCAACGGCGCGATTGTCGAGGCGAAGGGGAACAGGCAGAGCAACGGGACTGTTCTTGTGACCCGCGTCGACTTGAAAGAACCGGAAGTGGAGAACGAGGTCGAGGTCAGAGGCACGATCGCCGGCCGCACCGGCGCCTGCCCGGCGCTGACGTTCTCGATCGGTTCGACGATGTTCATGACCAACGCGGCGACGCTGTTCCGCGACACGACCTGCGCCGCGCTCGTCAACGGCGCTGTCGTCGAAGTGAAGGGAATGAGACAAGCCAACGGCACGGTGCTCGTGACCCGAGTCAAGCTCGAGGATGAGAATGAAGTTGAAGAGGAGAACGAAGTGGAGGTGACCGGCACGATCGCCGGCCGGACGGGCGCCTGTCCGACGCTGACCTTCTCGATCGGTTCGACGACGTTCCGCACCGACATGGCGACGCTGTTCCGCGACACGACCTGCGCCGCGCTCGTCAACGGGGTTCGTGTCGAGGTCAAAGGCACCAGGCAGTCGACCGGACCGGTTCTCGCCACCCGCATCCACATGGAGGACTGACCGCGACCCATCGACGCGCCGTTGGGCTAGAATGATTTTGCTTGACCATCATTCTGAACGGCGATCCGCATGAAGTCACTCGCCCGCTGACCGTGAGCGAGCTGCTGGCGCAGCTCGAGATCGACTCACGGCGCGTGGCGGTCGAGCACAATCTGGTCGTCCTCAAGCACGCGACGTTCGACGACGTCGTCGTTCACGAGGGCGATCAGGTTGAGATCGTGAACTTCGTCGGAGGCGGATAGCCGGCCTGGGGCGCCACATGGATACGTTTTCGATCGCCGGCAAGACCTTCACCTCGCGGCTCATCGTCGGCACCGGCAAATACTCGTCGCCGTCGGTCATGGTGAAGGCGCACGACGCGTCGGGCGCCGAGATGATCACCGTGGCGGTGCGCCGCGTGAACATCTCGGATCGAACCAAGGAATCCCTCCTCGACTACATCGACACGTCGAAGTACTTCATCCTCCCGAACACTGCCGGCTGCTACACCGCAGAGGAGGCGGTGCGCACGGCGCGGCTCGGCCGCGAGGCGGGGCTGTCGAACTGGGTGAAGCTCGAAGTGATCGGCGACGAGAAGACGCTGTTCCCCGACAACGAAGCGCTCCTCGAGGCGACGCGGATCCTCGTGCGTGAGGATTTCGTGGTGCTGCCGTACACCAACGACGATCCGGTGACGTGCCGCAAGCTCGAAGACGCGGGCGCAGCTGCGGTCATGCCGCTCGGCGCGCCGATCGGCTCGGGCCTCGGCATCCAGAACCCGAACAACATCCGGATCATCCGCGAGTTCGCGCGCGTGCCGCTCATCGTGGATGCGGGCGTCGGCACCGCGTCCGATGCGGCGCTCGCGATGGAGCTCGGCGCCGACGCGGTGTTGATGAACACCGCCATCGCCGGCGCGCAGGATCCCGTCGCGATGGCCGAAGCGATGAACCTCGCCGTTCGGGCCGGCCGCCTCGCCTATCTGTCGGGACGCATCCCGCGCAAGATGTACGCGAGCGCCAGCAGCCCGGTCGAGGGGCTCGTTGGACGGTGACGCTCCGCGAGCGGTGGAGGCCGAGCGAGCAGCG
>DAIUKO010000212.1:0-6085 GCA_036848175.1 Vicinamibacterales bacterium
AGTGGCCGGCCGACGTGCGCGCCTACTTCGGCGACGGCGACGAATGCCACATGGCCTTCCATTTCCCGCTCATGCCGCGCATGTTCATGGCGCTGCGCCAGGAGGATCGCCATGCGATCACCGAGATCCTCGGCCAGACGCCGGACATTCCCGACACGTGCCAGTGGGCGCTCTTCCTGCGCAACCACGACGAGCTGACGCTCGAGATGGTGACCGACGAAGAGCGCGACTACATGTATTCGGTCTACGCCGCCGATCCGCAGATGCGCCTGAACGTCGGCATTCGCCGGCGTCTCGCGCCGCTCGTCGAGAACAGCCGCCGGCGGATCGAGCTGCTCAACGCGATGCTCTTCTCGTTCCCGGGCACGCCGATCATCTATTACGGCGACGAGCTCGGCATGGGCGACAACATCTATCTCGGCGATCGCAACGGCGTCCGCACGCCGATGCAATGGACGAGCGATCGCAACGGCGGCTTCTCCCGCGCCGACACCGCGCGCCTGTTCGCGCCGCCGATTCAGGATCCGGTCTACGGCTATCAGTCGATCAACGTCGAAGCGCAGGAGCGGTATCCGTTCTCGCTGCTGAACTGGATGAAGCGCATGATCGCGATGCGCAAGCAGCATCCAGTGCTCGGACGCGGCGCGCTCGAGTTCGTGTCGTGCTCGAACCGGAAGGTGCTCGCCTACCTGCGCCGCGACGACCGCGACACGATTCTCTGCGTCGTGAACCTCGCACGGACGGTGCAGCCGGCGGAGCTCGATCTCAAGGCCTTCGCCGGTCTCATCCCGGTCGAGATGTTCGGCCTCACCGAATTTCCGCGGATTGGCGATCAGCCGTACTTCCTGTCGCTCAGCGCCTACGCGTCGTACTGGTTCCGGCTGCAGCGCGAGCCGATCCAGGTGGCGCCGCGTGCGTCGGCGCCGACCGATCCGAACGCCGCGATTCTCGAGGCCCTCCCCGCGCTGCTCGTCGGCGTGGACTGGCAGACCATTCTCGACTCCGCCACGCGGCTCGTGCTCGAGCGTCAGGCGCTCGGACCGTTCCTGCAGCGGCAGCGTTGGTTCGGCTCCAAGGCGCGCGCGATCAAACAGGTGCGACTCACCGACTGGAGCACCGTTCGCGAGGGCACGAACCCGGCGTTCCTCTCGGTGGCGTCGATCGAGTTCGTCGATGGATGGACGGAGAGCTACTTCGTGCCGCTCTCGCTGCTGTCCGGCAGCGACGCCAGCCGCGCCCTGCAGCAGACGCCGGGTGCGGTTGTCGCCAGAATCACCGGCGCGCGCAAAGGCGCCATCGTCGACGGCCTGCAGGACGATGATCTGTGCGCGCGGCTGCTCGAGATGATCGGCCGCGCCAGCGAACTGGCGACGGCGCGCGGCTCCGTCCGCGGGGTGCGTGTCGCGCCGGCGATCGACGTCACCGGCGACGGCAAGTGGACGCGCAGCGGCGGCGATCAGAGCAACAGCCTGGCGTTTTTCGCCGACCGCTACGTCTTGAAGCTGTTCCGCCGCATCGAGCCTGGACCCAATCCGGAATTCGAGATCGGCCGCGCGCTCACCGAACGCGGCTTCACGCGGATTCCTGCGCTCGACGGCGCGGTCGAATACCTGCGGCCTGGCCTCGATCCCGGAACGCTCGCCGTGGTCCAGAACGCCGTCAAGCATCAGGGATCCGGATGGGATTTCACGATCGACGAGCTCCGGCGGTACTACGAACGCGTGGTGGCGCGGGCACGGTCCGAAGGGCAGGATGGGCGGGACAGGCGAGCTGGGATCGAACAACCGCCGTCGTTCTTCTCGTCGCTCGAGAACTGGTACTTGTCAACTGCTGCGACGCTGGGCAGGCGGACGGCGGAGCTTCACCTCACGCTCGCGAATGCGCCGGGCGCGGCATTCGCGCCGGAGCCGCTGGATCGACCCGCGATCGAAACGCTGGCCAGAGAGATGCGCACGCACGCCGGGTCGTCGCTCGATCTTCTCTGGCGGCAGATCGCCACGCTGAAAGACGCATCGCGTCCGATCGCCGATGCGGTACTCGCCGAACGGACGGCGCTGCTGAGGCGATTCGACGATCTCGCCGCGCTCCGCGACGCGGGGCGCCGCATCCGCGTGCACGGCGACTACCATCTCGGTCAGGTCTTGCGGACGGAAGAGGATTTCGTCATCCTCGATTTCGAAGGCGAACCGTCGCGATCGATCGCCGAGCGCCGCGTGACGCAGTCGCCGCTCAAGGACGTTGCCGGCATGGTGCGCTCGTACAGCTATGCGGCGTATGCGGCGTTGTTCGCGTATACGATCAACACACCGGACGACTACGCGCTGCTCGAGCCGTGGGCCGACACCTGGCAGCAGTGGACGGCTGAGGCGTTTCTTCGCGGTTACACGTCGACAGCAGCTGACTCGCCGCTGGTGCCGCGCGGCGCCGCGTGGGAGACGCTGCTTCGTGCGTTCGTGCTCGACAAGGCGCTGTACGAACTTTCCTATGAATTGAACAACCGGCCCGAGTGGGTGCGCATTCCGCTCATCGGAATACGAAAACTGGCGGCCGGTTTGCAGAGCTAGGTGCGACTCGCGGTTTTCTCCTCGACGCTGACTGATTTGGCGACAGCTCCTTGTGTAGCTGAGTCGCTTTTGGATTATCGGAGAAGTACGTATGGCAAAACGACCACCGTCCGGTTCACACGCTGACGACACCGGCGCGGCGCCGGCCACGCCGAAGCCGCGACGCCCGCGCGCGTCGAGGGAGAATGCCGCGACGCCTCCAGGCGCGCCGGTCCCGCCCGAGACGCAGGCCGCCCGCGCCGCCGCCACTGATGAGCGGCCGATCGATCTCGATCGGCCCGAATCGCTCGACGCGCTCACCTCGGAATCGGTGTCGATGGCCTCCGAACCGAGCGAGCAGGACATCCGCATGCGCGCGTATCACCGCTATCTCGAGCGCGGCGGCGGGCAGGGCCGCGACTTCGACGACTGGGTCGAGGCTGAGAAGGATTTGAGAAATCGGAAAGTCTGAAGTCTGAAGTCTGAAGTCTGAAGTATGCCCAGAGCGCTTTGGAAAGGATCGATCTCGTTCGGGTTGGTGAACATTCCGATCGAGCTGCACACGGCGGTGCGCGATCACCGGCCGAAATTCCGCATGCTGCACGCGAAGGACAAGTCGCCGGTGAAGTTCGAGCGCGTCTGCGCGCGCGACGGCCAGCCGGTGGCGTGGGAGGATCTCGTCAAGGGCTACGAGTACGAGAAGGGCCACTTCGTGGTGCTGACCAAAGACGACTTCAAGGCGGCCGCGCTGAACAAGACGCGGACGGTGGACATCATCGACTTCGTCAAAGCGGACGAGATCGACGATCGATTCTTCGAGACGCCGTACTACCTCACGCCGGCGAAGGGCGGCGAGCGCGCCTACGCGCTGCTGCGCGAAGCGATCCGCGAATCGGGACGCGTCGGCATCGCGAAGTTCATCCTCCGCGACGCGCAGCATCTGGCCGCCCTCGAGCCCATCGAGGACGCGCTCGTGCTCACCATGATGCGCTTCGGGGACGAGCTCGTCGACACCAAGCCGTTCGAGTTCCCGTCGACGCAGGGCATCCGCAAGCCCGAACTCGACATGGCCAAGGCCCTCGTCGACAACCTCGCCGCCGATTGGGATCCGTCGAAGTACACCGACGAGTACCGCGACAATCTCATGAAGGTGATCAAGGCGAAGATGAAGGGCAAGCACATCGCCGTCGAGGCCGCGGCCGAGCCGCGCGAGACGAAGGTCGTCGATCTCATGGAGCGCCTGCGCCAGAGCCTCGCCGAGAGCGGCAGGAAGGCGCGATCGGCCGCGCCGAAACGCGGCGCAAAAAAGGCCTCTCCGAAGAAACGCACACGCGCGGCATAGAATCTAGGCGGTGGCCGCGCCGACGATCCTCCAGCCGATGCTCGCGTCGCCGGCCGACGCGCCGCTCGACGATCCGGCGCTCGTCTACGAACCGAAGTACGACGGCATTCGCGCGATTGCCGAGATCGATCCCAAGCGCGGCGCCCGCTTGTGGTCGCGGCTCGGCAACGAGAAAACGCGTCAGTTCCCCGAAATTGCGAACGGGCTCGCCAAGTGGGCGCAGCGGCTGAAGGCGCCGATCGTCCTCGATGGAGAGATCGTCGCGCTCGACGACAAGGGCGAGCCGACTGGTTTCCAGAAGCTGCAGGGCCGCATCCATCTCAGCGAGGGCCCGATCCCCTCCCGCCCCTCCCGCCCCTCCCGCCTCTCTCGCCCCTCCAGCCCGTCCCGCCCCACCGTCGCATTCATCGCCTTCGACATCCTCCGCGACGACAGCACCGATCTGCGCGACCGTCCCCTGACTGAACGCCGCAAGATCCTGGAGCGCGTGTTCGGGCACACCGGATCGACTCTGCTGCGCATCAGCAGCTCGGTGCGGGGCAACGGACAGGCGCTCTACGCCGAGGCGCTCGCGCACGGCTGGGAAGGCATCATCGCCAAACGCGCCGATTCACAGTACAAGTCCGGCAAGCGCACGCCCGACTGGCACAAGATCAAGATCGTTCACGAGCAGGAATTCATCATCGGCGGCTGGACCGAGCCGCGCCAGACGCGCGCGTACTTCGGCGCGCTGCTCCTCGGCGTCTACGACCCCGACCGCCGGTGTCTCGTCTACACCGGTCATACCGGCACGGGCTTCAACGAGAAAGAACTGGCGCGCCTGATGAAGCTGCTGACGCCGCGCGAGATCGAAGAATCGCCGTTCTGCGAGCGGATCAAGACCAACGAACGCGCGCACTGGGTCCGCCCCGAGCTCGTCGCGCAGATCAAGTTCACCGAGTGGACCGACGACGCCAAGCTGCGCCATCCGGTCTATCTCGGCCTCCGCGACGACAAAAAAGCCGAAGAGGTGCGACGCGAAGAGGCCCCGAGAACGCGCGCCGCGAACCAACGCCGAACCATCGGCGAAGTCTCCAGAACGACGAGCGACGTCCCCAGAACGATCAGCGAAGCCGCCCGAACCTCGTTGATCGATCAACTCCGTGCGCTCGAAGATTCGCGCCGCGATGGGATGCTGGCGCTGCCCGACGGCGATTCGCTGAAAGTCACCAACCTCCACAAGATCTTCTGGCCGAAGCAGAAGCTGACGAAAGGGGACTTGTTTCGCTACTACGCCAGCATCGCCCCGTTCGTGCTGCCGGCAGTCGCCGATCGACCGCTCGTGATGAAGCGCCATCCGAACGGCATCAACGGAAAGTGGTTCTATCAGCACCGCATCGAAGATGTGCCGCCCGGCATCCGCGTCGAGATGGTCAACGTCGCGCAGAAGCGGCCGCAGGTCATCGGCGGCTCGCTCAAGACGCTGCTCTACACCACGCAGCTGGCGGCGATCTCCCAGGATCCGTGGTTCTCGCGCGTGCAGCATCCCGAGTTCATCGACTACGTCGCCCTCGATCTCGATCCGTCCGAGAACGTGCCTTTCGCGCGCGTCCTCGACGTGGCGCGCTGGATTCACGACGAGCTCGACGCGCTCGGCGCCATCGGCGTGCCGAAGACCTCGGGCGCCTCCGGCATGCACGTCTACATACCGATGCCGCCCGAGACGCCGTACGAGGCCGCCATCCTCTTCTGCGAGATCATCGCCACCGTCGTCGCGCAGAAGCATCCGAAGGTCGCGACCGTCGAGCGCACCGTCAGCAGGCGCGGCCCGCGCGTCTACGTCGACTTCATGCAGAACATTCTCGGCAAGACGCTGGCGACCGCCTACAGCGCGCGCGCCAGCGACTACGCCGGTGTGTCCGCGCCGCTGACGTGGAAGGAAGTCGACGCCGGCATCGATCCCCGAGACTTCACCATCCAGACGATGCCCGCTCGCGCGAAACAGGTCGGCGATTCGTGGGCTGCGCTCAGGAAATCGAAAGGCGTCGACCTGTCGAAGGTGGCCCGCTACATGGGACGGGCTCGTTTGAAGGGCGACAAGTCGTAGCGTTCGAGCAGATCCGCCGGATCGTCGTAGATGGCGAGCGCGCTCGTCAGCGCCGTGTCCGGCCAGCCGCCGCATCGCAGCGCGACGATGCCGATGCCGGCGCGCTGTGCGGCT
>DAIUKO010000212.1:6185-13372 GCA_036848175.1 Vicinamibacterales bacterium
ACGTTCCAGCTCGGCATCGCCGGGCGTCCCGCCTTCACTGCCACTTCACCTGTGGCGGTGCACGCCGGGCCCCCGGGACCCGGCGTGTCGACGTGGGCCGGCGGTTTCCGATCGAGTTCGGTCAGCGGCTACGACTCCTCTTCGTCCTCGGTCTCGTCCATCTCGTCGACGTCTTCGAATCCCTCATCGTCCGACTCGTTCGTTGCGCTCTCGTCGCTCGCCTGTCCGATCTCTTCGTTTTCGTTGCGCGGATAGCGGTCCTTGTCCATGCATGCCTCCGCGGTCGCCGCCAGCAAGCAAAGGGCCATTCGCCGATCGGCTGAGTCAGATTTGAACGCCGAACCTCGGCGGCGACAGTAAACTACGCGCACCGCCGCATTGAAGGAGGCCGTATGACCGGCACGCGCTCGCTGCTCTGTCTGTTGTCGATCCTGATCGCGATGATGAGCGGCACGCCGGCCGCTCAAGATCCAAAGACGCTTCTGCAGGCAGTCGCAAAGAACATCGGTGCTGACGCGTTGCGCTGCATCACCTACTCTGGTAGCGGCTACGTCGGCATCGTCGGTCAGAACTACACGCCGAGAGACGACTGGCCGCGGCTCGAGCTGGCGAGCTACACGAAGACCGTCAACTTCGAGACGAGGTCGGCGAGAGAAGAACAGGTGCGGCGGCAGGGAAATAATCCCGCTCGCGGCGGCGGAGGAATTCCCATTCAGGGTGACGTGCGACAGATCGGCATGGTCAGCGGCAACTTTGCATGGTCGTTACAAGGCGTGAACGCGACGCCGCAGCCGGCGGCGGCACAGCAGCGCCAGCTCGACCTGTGGCTCACGCCGCACGGCTTCGTGAAGCTGGCGATGACGGCGGCCAATCCGGTCATGCTGACGCGATACGAAGGCGGCGAGGGCGGCGGGAAAGAGCGCGTCACGATGATTTCCGTCACGGCGCTCGGCAAGTACCGGGTGAACGGGACCATCAACGCCAACAACGTCGTCGAGCGCGTCCAGACCTGGATTCCCAATGCCGTCATCGGCGACATGTACTACGAGACGGTGTACAGCAACTACAAGGACTTCGGCGCCCTCAAGTTCCCCACGAGATTTCATCATCACGATGATCTGGACGATGAGTCGAGCGGCAACCCGGTGATCAGAGGCGGTCATCACGGCTTCGACCTGACCGTGAAGAGCGTCGAAGCCAACGCCTGCGGCGAGCCGATCGCTGTTCCTGAGGCGGTGCGAAACGCGACGACTCCGCCGGTCCGCGTCGAATCACAGAAGCTGGCCGACGGCGTCTATGTCATGGGCGGCGGATCGCACAACAGCATCGCCGTGGAGTTCCGCGACTACGTCGCGATGGTCGAAGCGCCGCTCAATGAAGAACGATCGACGGCGGTGATCGCCGCGATCCGGAAGCTCATCCCCAACAAGCCGATCGACTATGTGGTCAATACCCACCATCACTTCGATCACTCGGGCGGGCTTCGAACCTACGTGCACGACGAGGGCTCGGCCATCGTCACCTATCGCGGCAATCGCGATTTCTACGGCATCGAGCTGTTTTCGCTGAAGGCGCAGCGGACGCTCGAGCCCGACAGGCTGGCGCTCTATCCGCCCGAGGAAACCGCGGAGGGCTACCGCTTCGAAACGGTGATCGAGAAATACACGCTCAGCGACGGCACGCGGACGATGGACATTCATCACGTTCAGGGACTCAATCACGTCGAAGGGATGTTGATCGCGTACCTGCCCAAAGAGAAGATTCTCGTCGAAGCGGACATGTACAACGTGCCGGCGCCCGGCACGCAGGCGCCGCCGCCGACCGCCGCGGCGAGAACGCTCTTGAACAACGTCCGCCGCCTGAAGCTCGACGTCGCGACGCTGGCGCCGATCCACGGACCGGTCATCCCGTGGAGCGACTTCGCCAAGATCGTGGGTTCGAATTGAATGGCGTAGCGACAACGCGCTACTTGCGTGCGGCGGAAAGATCCAGCGGAACGCGCGTGGTCTCGGCGGCGATCTGTCCGAGTTGGAGCTCGGTCTTGGTGGCGGTTCCCGGGATGACGAACACGACGTCGGATTTGAGCTCGGCCTGATAAGCCACTGCCTCGATCGGCGCCATCGTCGGCGCCAGCGGTACATCGTCGACGAGCAGACGAAAACCGTCGCCGGTAATCGCGTAGCCGTACTTGGCGCCCGCGTTCTTCAACCGCACATGTATGGTCAGCAGCAGCTTCTCCGGCTGCAGCGGCGGAACCGCGTCGCCGTAGTGCTCGAGACGCATGCCCTCGACCGCAAACAGCATGTCGCCGACGCGCTTCTCGAATGACGCGGCGATATCGACCGGATGCCGCCACGTCGGCGCAGGCTTGTCGGCGGCGACGGTTCCTGCGGCCCGAAGGTCGATTGGGATCTTCGCCGTCGCGCCCGAGAGATCTCCGACCTGCAGCGCGATGGCCTTCGCGCTCTCGGGCACGGCAAACGTCACCCAGCCTTCGGAGACGCTCTGCATCGCGACCGCCTCGATGGGCGATTCGGTCGTCGAAATCGATTGCCCGTCGGCAATCAGATGAAACGACTCGTGAGCGACATTCAAGCCGTACCGAGCACCGACGTTGGTCGTCCGCACGAACAGACGGAGCGTGCGAGCCCCGTCCTCGCGGCCCAGAAGCCCGCCGAGTACTTTGAAGATCGCCGCGCCGGCCCGCGCCTCGCCGCTCGGCGGAAGCCTCGCCCCAGGCGCGGCCGAACTCGATCGGCCTGCTGCGCCGCCGGCGTCGCGAGACTGACCCGCCGGCGTGCCGCCGCCGTTCGACGGTGGCGAGTTGGTGTCCACGGGTGGCGGGGCCGCGCCGAACCATTTCAAGTACGCCGTCAACGCGATCAAGAAAAGGAAGATCGTCGCCGGGGCAACGACGCGCATCCATCGATATCGGGATGGGATGGCCTGAAGGCCGTGTCCTACCGAATCATCGTCGTCGTCGGGCACGCCCTTCGGGGCGTGCCGTGCGGGCGTGCCGATCGTCTGTGCGATGATGCGAACGAGCTGATCGGTGTCGAACGACCAGCGGCTGTCGCTCACTTCTTGCGCCTGACGCCGCGCGAGTCCGCGCAGATCGTCGGGGAGATCGCGCTCCGCCGGCATCGAGGCGCCGCGGACGAGCACCGGTATGACGCGCGCGCCGCTGCGAAGCGCGTGGCCGACTTCCATGCGGACCGGGTCGTCAGGATTGTCGAGTCGGCGGCGGCCGTCCGCGGCCAGGCTCGTCAGCCACTGGGTCCCGACGATCACCAGGACGACGCGGCAGGAGGCGAGCGCGCTGTCGAGCGCGCTGGTGAAGTCGTCGCCGGGACTGATGTCGGTGACGTCCATGAACACCGACTCGTCACCAAAGCGCTCGCGGATGCAGTCGAACAGCCGGCCGGCGTGGCCAGAGGTGTCCTCTCGCCGATAGCTGATGAAGATATCGGGCGCGGCCGGCTGCGAACCGATCATCTCCTCGCCGCAGAAGACGTGGCGGACACTCCCGCGGTTCTGAGCGCGGCCAGAACGCGCGCGTCCCGGAACGGCACGCGGCGGAGCCGCACGCCGGTGGCATCGAAGATCGCGTTGGCGATTGCCGCGACCATCGGCTTGCACGCCGCCTCACCCGCGCCGTAGTGCGGAAGATCCGGCCGGGCCGGATTCGGATCGCCGTTCACCAGCACGACGTCAATCGTGTCCGGCGCGTCCGCGTGCGTCAACGTTGGACTGGAATTCCAGTCGACGCTCGTGATCTTTTCCGTGTCGAACGCGACTTCCTCGCGCAGCGCGCGGCTGACCGAGTGGAGCATCGCGCACTCGACGGTCCGGCGGAGCGCCTCCGGATTGATGACGAGACCGCAGTCGTGCGCGCAGACCAGGCGCTTCACCCAGACGCGACCGGTCTGGCGATTCACCTCGACTTCGGCGATCTCGGCGACGATCGTCTGGCCGCGGAACGAATACGAGATGCCGCGGCCGGTGAGGATCGAGCCGTTGCCCCGCGCGTTCGGCGACGGACGCGCATCCCAGCCGAACTTCTCCGCCGCAGCCTTGACGACGGCAATCGAGCGTGCGCGTCTGAACCCCTCGTCGTCGCCAGTTCCGGCGGCGAGAAGCTTCAGGCGGAACGCGACGGGATCGGCTTTCGCCGCGGCCGCCAGTTCGTCGATGAACGATTCGGCGGCGAACGTCGCCTGCGGACCGTTCGGATCCCGGAGGTTGCCGGTGCGCAGCGGCGTCTCCCACACGAGCGGCAACGACACGACGTTGGTCGTCATGCGCCGGTTGGCGATGCCGTACATGTCGGACGGCAACGCGGCGCTGCCGCCGGCGGGCGTTGCGCGCCGCTTCCCCATCAACTGCGCGATCAGCACCGTATCGGGTTCGTTGTAGCCGACGTGATTGTAGTCGGCGGCGCGCGCGTCGTAGTCGAGCGCGACGAGGTTGCCTTGCGCATCCAGGCCGCCGCGCATCTTCACCGCAAAGGCCGGACCCTTGGTGTCCCACGCGGTTTCCTCGTCGCGCATCCACTGCACGCGAACGGGACGACCGATCTCTTTCGCCAGGTACGCGGCTTCGAAGCCGGCATCGTCGGCGGCCGTGCGTCCGTAACCTTGCGGTCCCTCCAACCAGACGACGCGGACGCGATCGCGAGGCATCTGGAGGAATTCGGCAATCCCGTTTCGCATGCCGTACGACTTCATGTCGTTGGAATACACGGTCATCTGGCCGTTCGATGGATCCGCCATCGCATGGGCAGGCGCGAGCGCGGTGTGTCCCTGGAACGGATACTCGTACTCGGCTTCGACGATCTTCGCGGCGCTGGCAAAGGCCGCTTCCGAATTCCCCACCACGTTCGGCCGCGCGCTCGACGTCGGCGTCGCGCTGCGCATGTACGCGAAGAGGCCCTCGGATGTCGGGAACGACGGCGTTGCCGGCTTCTGCCAGTTGATTTTGAGCTGCCGCGCCGCTTTGATCGCCTGCTCTTCGCGTTCGCAGACCACGGCGACGTAGTTGCCGTTGCTGACGACTTTGACGAAACCCGGGATACCGCGCACCGACGACTCGTCGATGCTCACCAGCTTGGCGCCCGCGACCGGCGGCTTCACGTTGCGCGCGTGCACCATGCCGGGCAGTTTCGCGTCCACCGCCCATTTCAGCGAGCCGTCGACCTTCGCGGGAATGTCGTAGCGCGGCGGCGACTGCCCGACCATCTTCAGTTGCTGCACCGGCTTCACCTTGGCCACGCCGGTCGTGGCGTTGATGTCCCGGCCGGTCAGCGCGACGTTGAACCGTTTGTCGCCGATCAATTCTCCGTACGTGACCTTCTTGGACGCGTCGCCCTTCACCGTGATCACGCCGTCGCTCACCGCGAGTTGATCGACTGGGGTTGCCAACCGCGTCGATGCCATCTCGAGCAGGACTCGCCGCGCTTCGGCGGCGACGCGCCGCATCGGCCATCCGTCGGTCTGAATCGCATCCGACCCGCCCGATCCGCCTTGATCGACGGTCACATCGGTGCTGCCCATGATGCAGGTGGTCTTGTCGAAGGCGATATCGAGTTCGTCCGACATCATCTGCCGGAACGACGTGCCCGTGCCCTGGCCGCAATCGGTCTTGCCGACGTAGAACGTCGCCGTGTTGTCGGCGTGCACGACGATCCACGAATCGAGCTGCCGGAAATCGGGATCGGGATACGGACCTGCGGTCTGGAGCGCGGCGCCTGAGGGTCCTGAAGCGGCGGCCAATGAATCGACGCCGGCGGCGGCGACGCCGAAACCGACCACGAGCATGCCCGAGGTCTTGAGAAATTCTCTGCGTGAGCTCTTGTCAAGCAGCTCTTCGACCTTCGGCGGGACGTGGGTGAAGGGAGTCATGCGACCACCTCCTTGCCGGTCATCGTCTTCACCGCACGTTTGATCGCGGACTGCACGCGGTAGTAGGTCATGCACCGGCAGAGCGTCCGGTTCATCGATTCGCGGATCTGCGCGGCGGTCGGATTCGGATTGCGATCCAGCAGCGCCTTGGCCGTCATGATCTGCCCGTTCTGGCAGAACCCGCATTGCGGCACCTGCTCGTCGATCCACGCCTGCTGAACCGGATGCAGTTTGCCGTTTTGGGCCAGGCCTTCCAATGTCGTCACTTCGCCCTTGACGCTGGAAGTGGGCGTGATGCACGACCGGGTCGCAACGCCTGCGATGATCACCGCGCAGGCGCCGCATTGGCCGAGTCCGCAGCCGAAGTGCGGCCCATGCAGACCCAGATCGTTGCGCAGGACGTAGAGCAGTGGCGTCGAGGGTTCGACGTCCACGGTGTGATTCGCCCCGTTCACTCTCAACGTGATCTTGCTCATGCGGGTCCCCCTTGCGGTCTTCACTATCGGCCCAGTTGCAGCCGAAATCAAGACCGGACGTGCGCTAGAATCTCGAAGCCGAACATGCGATTTCTCATGTGCCTTTGCGCGGCGCTCAGCTGTACTGCGTGCGTCGCGAGCCAGTCCTCCACGCTGCCCGACGGCATGGTGCGCATCGACGCCCACCTGGATCCGCCGCGGTGGGCGACGCTCGAACGGCAGCTCCTCGCCGACAACGTTCCTGCGGCTCGCGAGTTCTACAACAAGTACTTCGACGACCGCGGTTACTTGCAGGTCTTCGTCCGTTGGGGCGCCAACGACGGTCCTGATGATGCCTTCGAGAACTTCAACCATTGGCCCGAGCTGCACGCGCTCGGCGCGAGCGATGAAATTCTCCAGTTGTACCTCAAGGGTCACGAGGGACTCCTGAAGCAGTACACGGAGGCGAAGACCACCGAGGTCCCGATTGCCCGCCAGGGCATGTACTACAAGGAGTTCATCGTTCAATCCGACTGGATGCACCACGGCGAAGGGCTGCAGCTCTTCAACCGCATGGGGCTGTCGGTTCCGACCGATCCGAAATACCAGGAACGCGCGCGCCGCTTCGCCGGCTTCTACATGGGTGAGGATCCGGAAGCGCCGAATTACGACGCGGCGCACAAGATGATCCGCAGCATGGAGAACGGCAGCCGCGGGCCGATGCTGCGCAAGGCGACGGCGCTCGACTGGGTCGGCGATCCATTCGACGTCAAAGGCTTCGACGCGCTGCACGGCGAGTCGACGTTCGCGCAGTTCCTCGCCCACTACGAGG
>DAIUKO010000213.1:0-13335 GCA_036848175.1 Vicinamibacterales bacterium
AATAGCGCGTACCTCGCCGCTTACGCGACGCCGTCGCTCTTCTATTTCGTCAATCTGACTGTGCACGTGGGACTCGGCGCCGTCCTCGCGGTCATCGGCGCGTGGATGCTGCGCCGGGCGCCGTTCGCGGCCGCCTTGGCGATCGCCGCGCCGCTTCTGGCGATTGGCGCGGCGACGGGTTTCTATCTCACGGTCGTCGGTGCGTTGACGCGAAACCGATGGCTGCTCCAGATTCACATCGCGTCGGCGGCGATCGGCGCGCTCGTGTTGATCGTCTGGCTGATGCAGCGCGCGAGCCGCAGTCCCGAGCGCGTCGTCCGTCGTGCGGCGATGGCGACCGCCATGGTCCTGCTCGCGGCAACCGGCTGGGCGTTCGTCGAAGCGCAGCGCTACGACCGCGGCCGCCGCGACGCCTATCGCATCGTCAATCCACAGAATCCGCCGCTGAGCATGGAAGGCGAGGGCGCGGGACCGTCGAGTCCGTTCTTTCCTTCGTCGGCCAACACCAACATCAACGGCATCATCCCGGCCGAGTTCTTCCAAACGAGCCAGATGTGCGGCCGGTGTCACCGCGACATCTACGAGCAGTGGAGCTCGTCGGCGCATCATTTTTCGTCCTTCAACAACCAGTGGTATCGGAAGTCGATCGAGTACATGCAGGACGTGATCGGAACGAAGCCGTCGAAGTGGTGTGCCGGCTGCCACGATCACGCCGTGTTCTTCAACGGCCGCTTCGACCGTCCGATCAAGGAGCAGATCGAGACGCCTGAAGCGCAGGCGGGGCTTGGCTGCACGTCGTGCCACGCGATCACGCACGTCGGCAGCACGATGGGGCAGGGCGACTTCATCGTCGAATACCCCGCCTTGCACAACCTCGCGACGAGCGAGCAGCCGTTCATGAGATTCGTGCACGATCGGCTGACGTATCTGGATCCGCAGCCGCATCGGGAAGTTTTCCTGAAGCCGTTCCACCGCGAGCAGACGCCGGAGTTCTGTTCGAGCTGCCACAAGGTGCATCTCGACCAGCCGGTCAACAGCTATCGCTGGTTCCGCGGCTTCAACGACTACGACAACTGGCAAGCGTCGGGCATCTCGGGCGAAGGCGCGCGATCGTTTTATTACCCGCCGAAGTCACAGAAGTGCGCCGACTGCCACATGCAGCAGGTGCGATCCGACGATCCGGCGGCAAAGAACGGGTTCGTGAAGTCGCATCGATTCGCCGCGGCGAACACGGCGCTGCCGTTCGTCAACGGCGACAAGGTCCAGCTCGAAGCGGTCCAGAACTTCCTGCGCGACGGTCAGATCTCGGTGGACGTCTTCGGTCTCGTCCGCGCGGCAGCCCCGAGTCGCGGAAGCAGCACCGCGACACCCGGCCAAGCGGTGCCATCGGCGGAGCCGACACTATCGAGCACATTCGCCGTCGGCGAAGAATCGATGAACTTCGGCGCAGCCGGCGCGGTGCTCCGCGAGCCGGACGACGTCATCGCGCCGCTCGATCGCGTGAACGCGTCGGTTCGCCGCGGCGAATCGGTACGGATCGAAGTCGTCGTGCGGACGCGTAAGGTCGGGCACTTCTTTCCCGGCGGAACGGTCGACGCGTTCGACGTGTGGGTGGAGCTCGAGGCGGTCGACGATCGCGGGCGGACGCTGCTGCATAGCGGATCGGTCGCGGACAACGGCAAAGGTCCTGTCGAACCGGGCGCGCATTTCTACCGGAGCCTGCAGCTCGACGAGCACGGCAACCCGATCAACAAGCGGAACGCGTGGGCGACGCGGTCGGTGGCATACGTACGGCTGGTTCCACCCGGCGCGGCGGACACGATTCACTACCGGCTCGACATCCCCGAGGATGCGGGCGACAAGATTTATCTGAAGGCAAGGGTGAACTACCGGAAGTTTGCGTGGTGGAACACGCAGTGGGCGTTCGCCGGCGTTCGCGATCCGTCCGACTCGCACGCGTCGGTCACGAAGGACCACGACGATGGGAAGTGGGTGTTCACTGGAGATACGTCGAAGGTGTCGGGCGGCGTGAAGGCGATCCCTGATATCCCGATTACCGTGATGGCGGAGAACGCGGCGACGCTCTCGGTCGTCGATCGGCGCGCGGACCTGCCGGCCGTGAAACCGTTCCTCGACAAGAGCGTGCGCGAGCGGTGGAACGATTACGGGATCGGACTGCTGCTTCAGGGTCATCTCAAAGGCGCGGAGGCGATCTTCACCAAGGTCACCGAGATGGAGCCGACCTACGCCGACGGCTGGGTGAACGTCGGCCGCGCGCAGCTGCAGGAAGGAAATCTCGCCGGCGCCGAAGAAGCTCTGCGGCGTGCTCTGACGGTCGATCCGAAGCTGGCGAAGACGCACTTCTTCCTCGGCAGCGTCCTGAAAAACGACGGGCACTACGACGAGGCACGCGAGCATCTCGCCATCGCCGCCGCGCTCTATCCGCGCGATCGGGTCGTCCGCAATCAGCTCGGACGAGTCCTGTTCCTGCAGCGCAAGTTCGACGAGGCGATCGCCGAGTTCACGCGCGTCCTCGACGTCGATCCGGAGGATCTCCAGGCGCACTACAACCTGATGCTCTGCTACCAGGGAACCGGCCGTCCCGACCTCGCCGAACGCGAGCGTGCGCTGTATCTGCGCTTCAAGGCCGACGAGTCAGCGCAGGCGATCACCGGGCCGTACCGGCAGCTGCATCCCGACGACAACAACGAACGCCAGTCGATCCACGAACATCGATGACGTTTCCACGTATCGCGGATCCTGAGCCCTTCGATTTCTCGCTCAGGGCGAGCGAGACAAGGGGCCTGCCACGAGCGGGCCTGGCAGCGCTCGTCCTCGCCGCAATGACGCTCGCGGGCGCTTCGGCGAGCGGACCGACGTTCACCAACGTCACGTCATCTGCGGGAATCCGTTTTAAACACACGAGCGGCGCGTTCGGGAAGAAGTACCTGCCCGAGACGATGGGATCGGGCGTCGCATTCTTCGACGCGGACGGCGATGGGTGGCAGGACATCCTCTTCGTCAACTCGAAGAGCTGGCCCGGTCAGCCGCCGTCCTCGTCGCGTCACGCGCTCTATCGCAACAACCACGATGGGACGTTCAGCGATATCACGGCGCGATCGGGCCTCGCCGTCGATCAGTACGGACTCGGCGTTGCCGTCGCCGACTACGACAACGACGGTCTTTCCGATGTGTTCATCACCGGACTGAACGGCAACCGGTTGTTCCACAACGCCGGCGGCGGCCGGTTCACCGACGTCACGGCGAAGGCGGGCGTTGCCGCGCCGGGATTCTCGACCTCGGCCGCCTGGTTCGACTACGACCGCGACGGCCGCGTCGATCTCTTCGTCGCGAATTACGTCGAGTGGACGATGGCGACCGATCTCTTCTGCACGCTCGACGGCAAGACGAAATCGTACTGCACGCCTGAATCGTACAAAGGACGCAGCCCGGTGCTGTTCCACAACAAGGGCGACGGGACGTTCGAAGACGTCACCAGGGCGGCCGGTCTCTACGATCCGACGTCGAAGGCGCTCGGTGTCGCGCTGATCGACTACGACCAGGACGGCTGGATCGATCTCGTCGTCGCCAACGACACGCAGCCGAATCGCCTGTACCGCAACCGCCGCGACGGTACCTTCACCGACGTCGGCACGACTGCCGGGATCGCCTTCAACGAAGCCGGGGTCGCGCGCGCCGGCATGGGCATCGACGCCGCCGATCACGACGGGTCCGGCCGCGCCAGCATCATCATCGGCAACTTCTCGAACGAGATGATGGCGCTCTACGCGTCGGACGCGAACGGCCTGTTCATCGACGAAGCGCCGAAGTCCGCCGTCGGGCGCAGCTCGCTCCTGACGCTGACGTTCGGCTGTTTCTTCTTCGACTACGATCTCGACGGCTGGCTCGATATCTTCGCCGCCAACGGTCACGTCGCCGACGACATCGAACGCGTGCAGAAGCGCGTGACCTACGCGCAGGCGCCGCACCTCTTCCGCAATCAGGGCCGCGGGAAGCTCGAAGAGGTCACGTCGAGCGCCGGCGCGGCGCTGAAGGAGCCGATGGTCGCGCGCGGCGCCGCCTACGCCGACTACGATCTGGACGGCGATCTCGATCTCATCGTGACGACGAACAACGGGCCGGCGAAGCTGTTGCGCAACGACGGCGGCGCGAATCACGCGCTGCGGATGACGCTGCGCGGCGTCGTCTCGAACCGTGATGCGATCGGCGCGAAGGTCGTCGTCAAACTCGCCGACGGCTCGTCGTTGTGGCGGATGGTGAAGACCGGATCGAGTTATCTCTCGCAGAGCGAGCTGCCGTTGACATTCGGTCTTGGAGCATCTGGCCGCGTACGCAGCATCGACGTGACCTGGCCGAACGGACGGACGGAAACCCTGCCGGCGGTGGATGCCGATCAGCAGATCACAGTGCAGGAGGGGAAGGGCATCGTGCAGCGCACGCCGCTTCGGCGTGCCGGTGCGGGACGGTGACCGGCCGCCGCGCGCGGTTGTTCAGCGCAGGCGTACTCGCCGCCGCGGCGCTGACCGTCGTCCTCGAGCCGGAGCGGTCTTTACGTCGTGCCTTCGTCTCTTTTTGGCCAGCTGTTTTCGGGGCGCAGGCCGTGAGCGCGCGAGAGGACGCCTATCGGCTGAACAACATCGGCGTCGCGAGGCTGGAGCAGTACGACTATCGGACCGCTGCCGACACGTTCCGGCAAGCGCTGGCGAGCCGTTCCGCGCCTGCATTCGCGCATCTCAATCTCGCGATCGCGCTCTACTACGACAACCAGCTCGAAGACGCCGAGAAAGAAGCGCGCGCCGCCGCTGCCGCGCAGCCGAATGCGCCGCAGCCGCCCTACGTACTCGGTCTCGTCGCCCGCGCCGCCGGACGATCGAGCGACGCCATCGAACGATTCCGGCGCGTGCTCGCGATCGATCCGAACGATCCCGGCGCGAAGATTCAGCTCGGTCAGGTTCTGACCGCCGAACGCCAGTTCGCCGAAGCGATCACGCTTCTCGAGCAGGCGGCGAAGGCCGAGCCGTTCAACGCCACCGCGGCCTACGGACTCGCGATTGCGTTGACGCGGGCCGGGCGGGCCGACGAGGGACGCGCGGCGATGGCGCGTTTCCAGCAGCTGCGCGACAACCCGGCAGCGATCACGTATGCGACGACGTATCTCGCGCAAGGCCGGTACGCCGAGGCGATCGTCTCGACGGGTCTCGAGCCGGAGCTCGTTGACAAAGCGACACCCGATGTCGGCTTCGTCGATGCGACTGACGAAGTCCTTGGCAGCGGCGACACCGCCTCGAATGGGGCAGTGACTGCTGCGATTCCATCCGCGGCGCCGCCGCTGACGCGCGGCGTGACGCTGGCCGACATCGATGCGGACGGCGACCTCGATCTGCTGTTCCCATCCGATCGGTCGATCGTCGTCCGGCGCAACGAACGCGGTCGATTTGCGCCGCCGGTCACGTACGCGACCGAAGGCACGACGCCGATCGGGATCATCGCCGGCGACTACGACAACGACGGTAAGAGCGATCTATTCGTCGCCGGGACGCCTGCGAATCGGCTTTTTCACCAGGACACTGATGGCCGTTTCCGCGACGTGACCGCGCAGGCCGGACTCCCTGCCGCTGCCGCTCGAACGGCGGCATTCGTCGACGTCGATCATGACGGCGATCTCGACATCGTGTTGGGCGCTGTCGGCGGCGGCGTCCGCCTCTTTCGCAACAACGGGAATGGGCGATTCAGCGACGCGACCGGCGAGGCGCGATTGGGACGGACTGACGCATCGGTCGTTGCCCTGGTCCCTACCGATTTCGACAACGACCGCGACATCGATCTGTTGGCGCTCGCCGATCAACACGCGCCGATTCTCTTCAGCAACCTGCGCGATGGGACGTTTGGCGACGTGGCGGCCGAGGTCGGGATGCCGTCCGCGGCGCGGTACACGGCGGTCGCCGCCGGCGACATAAACAAGGATGGGGCCGCCGACTTCTTCCTGGGCCGCGCCGGAGCGGCGGGTCTCTTCGTCACCAGCAATCGCTCGGCGCGTTTGACCACCGTCGCGGCGCCCGACAGCACTGCCGACGCGACGGCGGCCCAGTTCGTCGACTACGACAACGACGGCCTGCTCGATCTCATGGTGATCACGCGGGCAGGCCCGCGTCTCCTCCGCAACACGGGTGACGGATGGGTTGACGTCAGCGCCCGCGCGCTGCGGGTGCCGCCGACGTCGAGCGATCCAGCGGTCGCATTCGCGATCGGCGATATCGACGGCGACGGCGACGAGGACGTCGTCGTCCGCCTCGCCTCAGGACGGCTGCGCGTTTGGCGCAACGACGGTGGCAGCCGCCACAAATCGCTGCGCGTGACGCTCGCCGCGCGCGTCAGCAATCGAAGCAGCCTCGGTTCGAAGGTGGAGCTGGCGGCCGGCAGCCTGCGTCAGAAAATCGAGACCTCCTCGGCGACGCCCGCGGTCGCGCCGGCCGACATCCTGTTCGGGCTCGGCGCGAGAGAGCGCGCCGACGTCGTGCGCGTGCTGTGGCCGGCCGGCATTCTGCAGGCCGAAATCGATCTGCCGGCCGCGGGCGCGGCGCCGGCCGCGACCTCGATCAGGGAACTGGATCGCAAACCCTCCTCGTGTCCGTTCCTGTTCACGTGGAATGGATCGCGATTCGAGTTCGTGACCGACTTCATGGGCGGCGGCGAGATGGGATCGTGGCTCGGCCCTGGCGAGCGCAGCGTGCCCGATCCCGAAGAGTACGTCCGCATTCCGCGCGGCGGTCTGGTTGCCCGCGACGGCCGTCTCGAGGTGCGCGTCACCAACGAGCTCGAAGAAGCGCTGTTCGTCGATCGGCTGCGCCTTGTCGCGATCGCGCACCCGGCCGGCGTCGACGTGTTCCCGACGACCGGACTCCGATCGCCAGACCGGCGACAGCCGTTCATGCTGCACACCGTTCATGCGCCGCGCCCGCCGCTCAGTGCGACCGACGATCGAGGACACGATGTCCTCGATCGCATCGCGACGCTCGATCGACGCGCGGCCGACGCCTTCGAGCTGGCGCCGATTCAGGGCTACGCGCGCGCGCACACGCTGACGCTCGATCTCGGCGTCGCACCGGCCGATGGTCGCGTTCAGCTGCTGCTGAGCGGTTGGACCGACTACGCGTTCTCGAGCGACAACGTCGCGGCGCGTCAGGCCGGGCTGACGTTCGTGCCGCCGGCGCTGCAAATGCGCGATGAGCGCGGAGATTGGCGGACGATCGTTCCAGAAATCGGTCTGCCCACCGGCCGCCCGCAAACGATCGTGGTCGATCTCACCGAATACGTCCGTCGACGTCCAGCCCGATTCGGGTCATCGATTCAAGTCCGCATCGTCACGACCGCGCGAGTGTACTGGGATCAGATCCTGGTCGACACGTCGCAAGCGGCGCCGTTCGAGACGACGGAGCTCGATGCGATCGAGGCGACGCTGCGCGCGCGCGGGTTCTCGGCGGAGCTGACCGGGAGCGGCCCTGCGCTGCCCACCTACGAGTACGCGCGCGTGTCCACGACGGCGCCGTGGAAAACGATGCCGGGACGCTATACCAGGTTCGGCGACGTTCGCACGCTCTTGAAGAGCGCGGACGATCAGTTCGTCATCTCGGCACCGGGTGATGAAATCGCGCTGGCGTTCGACGCATCGGCGCTCCGGCCGCTGCGCGCAGGCTGGGAATGGACGTTCCTCCTGCATGCCGACGGGTTCAGCAAAGAGATGAACCTGCACTCCGCCAGCCCCGATCGACTTGGGCCGCTGCCGTTTCATGGCATGTCGCGGTACCCGTACACGCCGCCGGAACACTATCCGCGAACGCCCGAGCACGATCGCTATCGATCGACCTTCAACACGCGAATCGTTGGCGGCCCGGTCC
This sequence comes from Vicinamibacterales bacterium, assembly GCA_036848175.1. Lineage (GTDB taxonomy): Bacteria > Acidobacteriota > Vicinamibacteria > Vicinamibacterales > CAVVIG01 > QHWF01. The sequence continues at coordinate 7,917 of DAIUKO010000213.1, forward strand.
CCTCGCTCGAGCGCGCACTCCTGCGCTGAGCGCGCGAGGTCTCGGGCGGCTGCCGCGCTATTTCGCGAGCTCAGTGGAATTCACAGCCGAGCAGCCACGTGTTGGTCAATTCCCACGACAGGTGTCTCGTCACGAGCACCTTCCGCAGCACGCAGGCGTCGCCGTCCTCGTCGACGAACTTCACGTCGTATTCCCCGGCCCTGATGCTGGTGAGCGTGAACAAGCCGCCGCCGCCCCTCAAGACTCGGCTGCCGAGCTGATCCGGTCCCCAGTTCTCATAGTCGGAGCCCGAGACGTAGAGCGCATAGATGTCGAAGTTCGATGCATTCCTGATCCGCAGCGACCACCGGCTTGCCTGGGCGAACGCCGGGATGGCCCACGACACGCAAACAGCCAGAGATGCGGCGACGATGAGCCTGCGGTAGGGGTGCGAAACGGCAATTCTCATGGCTGTTCTCCTGTCCTTGCGGGCGCGGGGCTCGAGCGCCGCCTATCTGCATGCGCGCGAATGGCGCGCCGTTGGGCTCACGACGTTTTTTCAGTCAGGGACACCAGCCAGGTGTTGCCGCTGATGCCCGCTTCGAGCTCGAATTTCTTGCCGGCCGTCACGTTGATCATTCCCTGCCCGGTCCCGACGTATTCGTCGTCCAGCCCTTCGAAGTACGCGACGGCGCGTATCGTGTAGCTGTACCGGCCAGGGTGCGGTACGGTGACGGTCAGCACCGCGTCGCGATAGTCGCGGTTGACGCTCATCGTGCCCTTCAGCTGTCCGTCAATGATGACTTCGACCTTCTCGCTGATCTGTCGGTCTCCGAGTTGGTCTTCGACCGTGAACGTAATCGGCGACGCGTACGTCGGTGAAGGGTTTACTTGCGGTCCGGGCGGTGCAGGATCAGGACGAGCATCGGCTGTCACGACTCCGACAACGATGAAGACGATGCCGGTCGCGGCTGACAACACCCTGGCGCCGCCGCCGACCTTCGGGATCTTCAGTTCCTTGACCTCGAAGCCGCCGCCGAGGATCCCGGTGAGCAGCAGCACGCCTCCGAGTACGAACGCCAGCACGGCGACACTCATGGCTGTCTCCTCTGATGGACTCTGGTGATACCGGTTTACGCGTGCTGCTTTGAAGGAACGGTTCAGCGGGGGTCGAAAGAGGGTCGCGGCTTCAACGACGCGTCAAAAATACCTTCTCACCGTCGAACGATACTGGCGGTACCTCTCCCCAAACTTCATCTCGAGATAGCGCTCTTCTCGCAGGACGACTCCGAAATGCATCACGACGAGAATCGCTGGCAAAAGGATCAAGCCCCACCACGTGTTGAACGCGAGCGTCAGGCCAACGTAGAGCAGCGTCAGGCCGACGTAGAGCGGATTGCGAGTGAAACGAAACGGCCCTGAAGAAACGATCGCCGTCGACGGACGGTATGGATTCACGTTCGTGGCGGCGGCCCGCATCGCCCGTCGTCCGGCGATCGCGATCGCGAGACCGAATGCGAGGACGACGAGGCCGAGCCATGGCGTCATCGTGTCGAGAATCCGCAGCGGCCAGACCCAGTGAACGACAAGGGCGGCTGCGAGCGCACCGGCGTACAGCAACGGTGGTGGCGCGATGACGCCCGGCGTGTCCGTCGTCGCGGTCATTTCCGCACGACGTAGAACGTGCCGTACATCATGTCGGCGTCGAGCGTGATCGTTCTCAGATACTTGAGGCCCGCCGCGTCGTAGAGATCGATGGTGTTGCCCGCCTCGTAGAGATAGATGATCTTGCCGTTCGAGCTGCAGCGGATCGCCATCCGCGGCCGGCCGCCGAACGTCATCTGGTTCTCGCGCCGCTTCGCCGCGAGATCGATCGTCCACAGCTCGTGGCGGCCGATTTCCTCGAGCAGCACGTAGCCGTGCTTGCGGTCGGGCGCGAGGGCAAAGTTGACGTCGCCTTTCTCCGGCGCCGGGCCGATCGGGAAGGAGTCGATTCGCTTCTCGACGAGGTTGACGCGGCCGACGACGAGCAGGCGCCGCCTCGCGACCGGATCTTCCATGCCAAACAGCGCCGTGAAGTAGCCGGGCTCGTCGTTGCTCTCGTCCATCGCGCTCAAATCGAAGCTGCCGAGCCCCGGCTCGTTCGGCAGCGAGAGATCCCAGGTATCGACCTGCTTCAGCGTCGACGTGTCGTAGATGACGATCTGGTTGGCGAAGACGTAGAGCAGCTTGCCGTCGGGGGAGAAGCGCAGGAGCAGGTAATAGTATTGCGGCTCGGGATCGGTCGCCCACGGCAGCGTGCGGACCGTCTTGTGCTCCTTGAGATCGTACTCGATGAAGGTCGGGGCGCCGATTTCGAACCGGTCGGTCAGCTTCGTGAGCGTGCGCGTGACGAGGACCATGAACCGGTTCTGCGGATCGACCTCGAACGCCAGCGCGCGGACGTGTCGGTTGCCGTCACTCAGCGTGAAGGTGTCGAGCGTCTGCCGGCTCGCCACGTCGATCACTTCGAAGTGTTCCTGGTCGGCGCTCTGGACGAAGAACCGGCTGCGATCGCGCGACAGACGCACGGCCCACGGCAGTCCAGTCTTGAGAGGGATTTCTGCGGCCGGTTTTTCGGTGGCCTCATCGATGGCGGCGAGGCGCTTGGCGTAGGACCCGAGATAGATCGTGCCGGTCCCGCCGGTCAGCTTCGTGTCGGGCGCCGGACTCGCCGCCAGGAGGGTGGAGGCGCAGACGATCAGACAGACGCGTGTCATCGACCGCGTCAGTCTACTCTCATTTCTTCTTGATCTTTCCTCCTTCGCTCATCATCTGGTTCAAGAGCGGGATGTCTTTCAGCGCCGGTTGCGTCGGCTTGAACGTCTTGATGTACGCGAACAGATCCGCGGCCTGCGGATTCGGCAGGCTGGCCGCGCCGTAACTCGGCATCGACGTCACCGATCCGGTCGGCGGCGCCTGGTCGGGACGCGGCGCGCGAACGAAGGCGATGAAACCGTTCACCGTCAGGAGGCGCGGGATGAAGGTGCCGTCTTCTCGCAGCAGGCGTGTGCCGGTTTCACCGTTGTAGCCATGACACGCCCAGCACTGGTGCGCGAGGTAGAGCGCCTTGCCGCGCGTCGCATCACCGGCCGGAGTCTGCGCGGCGGCAATCGTGTGTCCGGCGAGGATCAGCGCGACGGCGCTCACGATGACACGAGTCATCCTTCTCTCCTTCACAATCTCCCGCGCCCTAACGTCGTCGCGCGCCTAACGTGAAACCCGCTCATCCTGAGCTTGTCGAAGGATGAGCGTGCGCGAAGTATGGCCGCTCTACCGCGGCTGCGTGATGACGTCCACGAGCGCCGGTTCGCCGCGCTTCACGCGATCCACGGCGCGCTTGTAGGCGCCGGCGAGCTGCTTCGGATCGCTGATCGGACCTTCCGCGTACATGCCGTAGGCCTGCGCCATCTTCGCGTAGTCGATATCGGGATCGGCGAGCGACGTGCCGATCCCCATGCGATCGGTCCCGCGATTGCGGACGCCGGCCATGAACTGCATGAACATGCGCTCCTGGTGCCAGCCGCGGTTGTTGTGCATCACGGTCAACACCGGCAGTTTGTGATGCGCCATCGTCCACAGCACGCCGGGCGCGTAATTGAGGTCGCCGTCGGTCTGAATGTTCACGACGATCCGGCCGTTGCCGGCTTTCTTCGCCGCCAGTCCCGCGCCGACCGTCGCCGGCGCGCCGTATCCCATGCCGCCCGCACCCTGGCCTCCGAGATAGCTGTACGGCTTGTCCATATTGAACAACCGCGTCGCGTGCCCACCCGTGAATCCGGTCGGTCCCGAGCAGCAGACGTCTTCGTTCTTGATCAACGGCCACAGTTCGGCGTGCAGTCGTCCGAGGCTGATCGGGCTGCCATCCCATCCACGGCGGGCCTGCTCGACGGCGTCGGCCCACTCGGTGGCGCGTTGTGCCGTGTGCGCCTGCTCGTTCTGCTTCGCGCGATCCGCAATCAGCCGCCGCTTGTCGGGTGTCAGCAGTGTCTTCACTTCCTCGAGGATGCCGGGCAGGCTCGTCTCGGCGTCGGCTTCGACGACGATGGTGTTCGGCGTGCTGCCCGGGCTTCCGCGGCCGACGTTGAAGTTCGTCGCGAGCAGCGGCGGACTCTGAATGGTGGCCGACACCAGCACGTTGGCGGGCAGAGACGGCGCCGATTCGTCGGCGTTCTCGCGCGCGCGCGCGCCGCCGGGACCGCCGCTCGATTCGAGGTTCAAGGTGAAATCGACCGGCACGCCGTCGACGCCATTGCCGCGCATCGGGTGCGACATCGGGAAACTCATCGGACCGACCGCCGCGGCGCTGCCGGCCTGCGCGCCCACCAGCTCCACGAGCTCGATCGCGAGCGCCACGCCGGCCGGCGTTCTCAGACGGCCGACGTTGATCCTCGGATTGCGCGCGTCGACGAGCGCTCGCGCGATCCGTTTGGTGGCGATGTAATCGGCGGCGAGCAGCTGCGGCGGCCTGAACGGCGGCACGCTGATGCGCCGGCCGGCGGTCTCTTCCTTCTGAATCGCGCCGGTCAACGTCACCATCACCGGTGCCGTCGGCGGCGTCATGGCGACCGCATAGGCGCGCTGGATTGCGGCGATCGCATCGGTCAGCGTTCGCGGCTGCGCATCCCACTTCGTGAAGCCGCGGACGATCGCGCCCATGTCGGTCGCGTTGTGGGCGGCGACCGGACCGTCGTAGTCGAGGCCGGCGATCATCACGATCGGCACGCGGTCGACGTAGGCGTTGTAGATCGCCATCGCCGCATGCTGCACGCCGATCGTGCCGTGCAGCAGCGCCGCCATCGGCTTGCCCTCGGCCTTGGCGTAGCCGTGCGCCGCCGCGACGGCCGACTCCTCGTGCAGCGCCGTGATGAACTCGATGTCGTGCTGACCGTAGTTGATGAGCGATTCCTGCAGCCCTTCGAAGCTCGAGCCGGGATTGGCCATCACGAACTCGATGCCGACCGACTTCAGCGCGTCGACCATCAAATCCGATCCGGGGCGCACGACCGTTCGCGGCGGAATCGAGGGCGGCATCGCGACGCCCGTCTCGCGCGCGAGCTGCTGCGGCGTCGGGTCGGCGATGGCGCCGGAGCTCGCGTTGCCCTGTCCAGCCGATCCGCTTGCGCCAGCCGGCGCCTGCGCTGTGGAGGTCTGCGCGGCCGCGTCCTGAACGCCGCCCACCAACGCCGTCGCGCCGGCGGCGCCCATCGCCGCGCGCGTCAGGAAACGGCGACGATCGAGTGAAGTCCCCTTCGGTTTCGCCATGCGACGATCCTCCGAGAAACCGGGTGTGTTCTGTGGGGAGCTTCGGCCGAAATCAGCGGGCCGTCAAGAAATTTCGGTCGGACAGCGAGTCGCTCGCTCGCGCGTGCGCGACGCTTCGCGTCGTGGGCTCAGACCG
>DAIUKO010000214.1:0-5263 GCA_036848175.1 Vicinamibacterales bacterium
TTCACCGTCATTGCGGATTGAGGATTGCGGATTGCGGATTTATTGACGATTGATTGGCGATTGAGGCGCCAGTCAGACCAGAGGTCTGGATGATTGCGTCGCTCGATCAACGATCCAAAATCAATCCACAATCGCCCCGTAACACCCAATCACCAATCCCCAATAAATCCGCAATCCGCAATCCTCAATCCGCAATGAAACGACTCTCCTCTCTCTCGCACTAAACCGTGTCGCGCAAAATTAGTTCGCGATCGATTGCCAGGAGAGTGTTATGCGTTTCGAGTCAGTGTCTCAGGTTCGTTCGAACGTCACGCGGATCCTCGTGGCCGCGGGTGCCGTGCTCGTCGTGGCCTCGGCCGCGTCCGCGCAGGTGATCCTGCCCCCGCCGCCGCCGCCTCCGCCGACGACCGCGTGCGGGCCGGAAGTGAAGGAAGAAGTGATCAAGCTTCTGGACGGCGTGGACGACCTGGCGGACGATGCCGCCAAGGCGTCGTTGTTTGCCTCGGTGTACGAGAAGTATTCGTTCTGCGGCGTCGCGGATGTGCAGTTGACGCCGACCACATCGCCCTTCTTCGTCGCCGCGCGCGAGTGCGGCGCGGCGGTCTCCCAGCTGGGCAGCCTCTTCTACGAAGAGCTTCCCTGCGCCGGCTACGATCCGCAGCGTCGTCAGTTCGCCGCGCCGGTCAAGATCAAGCAGGTCTTCGGCTTCGGCGGCGCGCCGCTGCCGGGCAGCCGTGAGTACGTGCTCCACTGCGTCGCCGATCCCAACGGCGTGCTGCGGCCCGTCGGCCGCGACAGCGTGCATCTGTCCAACGCGCTTCCGGGCAACTTCCCGACCTGGCAGTTCGCGGTCATCACCAGCGCGACCGAGAACCTCCAGTTGATCCAGCCGATGAGCAACCAGACGCGCCGCGCCCGGTCGATTCTGTCGTGGCAGATTCCGCCGGACAGCTGCTACTTCCAGCCGATCTGGGGCAACGCGCTGAACTATCGCATCCGTCTCGATCAGTAACGTCCAGTCGGTCTTTGCAGGGGGGAGCATTCGGGGGTCGGCTCCCTCCTGCCCCGGGTTCAGGCAAGGACCTTCGCCGTCAGCAGCGTGAAATCGTCGGCCTGTGGTTGGCCGGACAGATCGTGTCGAACGTCCGCGAGAATTGCGTCGAGCAGCGACGCCCCGCCTTCTGAAGTCCGTTCAATCGTGTCAGTGAATCGCGCCTCGGCACAGCCGTCGGCATCGGCAAGAACATCCGAGACGCCATCGGTGTAGAGCAGAAGCTGGTCGCCTTCTTCAATCGCCACGACCGGCGCTTCCCATTTCGGCGCCGACAGGATCGGAGAGACGAACGGTCCAGTGCTTTCCATCCACACGGGTTTGCGGGTGCGGCCCCACATTGCGATCGACGGATGCCCGGCGTTCACATAGCGGAGCTGACGATCGTCGGGAGCGATCAACGCGGCGACGAGCGTGACGAATCGGTCTGCACTGAACGCCGCGAGTCCCGCCCAGACGCGCTCGACGACCGCCAGAGGATCGAATCCATCGACGTGCGATGCGTGAAACGCGCTCTTCACGATGCCCGTGAGCATCGCCGCCGACACGCCATGGCCCGAGACGTCGGCGATGAGCAATGCCGTCCGACCCGAATCCGCCGCCGCGTAGTCGCACAAGTCGCCGCCGAGATCCGAGCAGGGCGCATAGCGGCAGCTGATCGCCAACCGGTTGAGGATCGCTTCGCGGTCGGGGAGCAGGCTCTGCTGGAATGCCCGCGCTTCGTCCATCTCGGTTTCGAGCCGCGTCAGCTGGCGGCGATGTTCCTCGCGGCGCCAGCGCAGCTCGACACACCGCTCGACGAGCGTCTTGAGCACGTCGCGGTCGAACGGCTTCTGGATGAAATAGAACGCGGGACTGCGGATCGCGCGGACCAGTTTTTCGTCGAGATCGTCGACGCTGCCCGTCATCAGGATGACCTCGAGATCGGGGAAGCGCGCCTTCAACTGCGCCATCAGCTCGAAGCCGTCCAGATCGGGCATGCGGATGTCGACGATCGCGAGGTCGGGCAGGAGCTCGGCGGCGATCGACAGCGCATCCCGCGACGATCGCGTGGCGACGACGTGGTGATCCTCGCTGAGCACGCGCTCGACGGCGCGCAGCATCCCCGGCTCGTCGTCCACGATGAGAATGCGCGCCGCCTTCATGAGACTTGCGCGTGCGGTTGCGAGATCGCCTGGGGCACGTGGACCTGGACGTGCGTGCCTCCGCCCGGTTCGCTCTGGATGGTGAGCGTCCCGTCGACCTCCCAGAGGACCGAACGGCAGATCGACAGCCCGAGCCCGTTGCCTTGAGGCTTGGTCGTGAAGAACGGCTCGAGCACGCGCGGGAGGTTTTCGGCGGGAATGCCGCAGCCGGTGTCGGCGATCGAGATCTCGACGGAGCGCTCGGTCGATCCGGCGGTGATGACGATCCGTCCGCCGTGCGGCGTCGCCTCACGCGCGTTCGTGAGCAGATTCAGAAACAGCTGCTCGAGGTCGCTCTGACTGCAGGCGACTTCCGGCAGATCGTCGGGCATGTCGATGTGCAGCTCGACGCCGCCGCGGTTGAGGCCGTACTTGAGGATCGCCGACGTCGTCTCGATGGCGCGCCGCACCTGTCCGTATCCGCTGCGCCGTGCGGCGTTGCGTGAAAAGGTCAGCATCCCGCCAAAGATCCGCCGGCACACCTGCAGCGATTTCTGTACGTGCTCGAGATCTTCGGCGAACACCTCGGGGCTGATCGCGCCGTTGCGCAGGTCGGCGCGCATCTGCTGAATCAGCGGCAGCATCGCGCCGAGCGCGTTGTTGACGTCGTGCGACACGCTGCGCGCCAGGTCGGCCATCGCATGCTTCCGCTCGGCGGTCAGCACGCGCGCGCGCAGCGACTCGGTGCGGTGCAGATTCTGGATCGCGATCGCGGCCTGCGAGCGGAAGTGCTCGACCAGCTCGGCGTCGAACGGCTTCAGCTGTTCCGGATAGCGCGCGGCAATTTTGAGGACGCCGACCAGGCTGTCACGCGTCACCAGCGGCGCGCAGATCATCGACGCCTCGCGCAGCGTCTCGCGTCCGGTCTCGCTGTCGCCGTGGTTGTAGTCGAGCAGCGCCGCCAGGCCGTTCGCCGGCTGGCCTTTCCATTCCTTCCACGCGCCGCCGTGCCGGTCGAATCCGTAGACGCGCTCCGACTGCAGCACGGCGGCCGCCTCGTCGGTCAGCGGCAGCCGCAGGCCGATCCGCTCGCTCTTCGCCTTCGTCCACGCGATCTGCTCCGCCACGACCCGCAGCGCCGGCTCCTCTTCCTCGCGGATCAACAGCGCCGACGAATGATCGTACTGAGTCAGCGACCGGATGCCGTCGAGGATCTGGTAGAAGAGATCCTTCGGGTGGATCTGCTCCATGATCTTCCGGTCGATCCGATCGCGCACGCCGAGCAGCCGATCGCCATCGATGCGATGAATCGCACCCGACACCATCGTCGCAATCCGGGCGAGCAGATGCCGGTCGTCGCGGTCGTAGGGCCGGCCTGGACGGATCAGCGCGATCGCCCCCCATGCGCCGCCGCGGCGGCGGATCGACGCGATCACCATGTCGCGCTGAACCGGCGGATGCGTGTGGCGGATGTAGCGCGTCACCACATCGAGATCCCAGTTCGTGTGCTTCGGCAGCGTGAAGAGGAGATCGGCCTGCGGCCGCCCCGGGTGCAGCGTGGCGATGCAGCCGTGCGTGGCCTGGAAGAACTCGAGCGTGTCGCGCAGCGCATGCCGCAGCGCTTTGTGCGGCTCGCGGACGTCCTTCAGGTGCGCCGCCAGGCCGTCGACGAATTTCAGCGAGGCGAGCTCGCGCTTGAGATTGTCCGGCAGCATGCCGCATCAGGATGGTTCCCGGAGCCTGTCGCGGTCAAGTTAGCGTACCGTCGGGCGACCTTCACCCGTGTCTTCGTGCCTTCGTGGCCTGCTTGTAACTGTGAAGGCTGTTCGAAACCTGTGCTACTGCGGCAGCACCACCGTGTCGATGACATGGATGACGCCGTTGGACTGGAACACGTTGGCTTGCGTGACCGGGGAAAGTCTGAAGTCTGAAGTCTGAAGTATTTCACGGTTAAGACGGCGACACTTCCAGCTTCCGCGCTTCCAAGCTTCACTTCAGACTTCAGACTTCAAACTTCAGACTTTTATGGAGGCGGAAGTATGCTCGTCGCCGGAACCGGGAACGGAAATCCGAGGTTCACGAATCTGCCGCGGCCGCGATTCTGCGCCTGGCAGTTCATCACGCAGACGGTCGCCGGCGGCGCGACTTCGGTCGAGTCTTCACCGAGGACGCCGCCCAACCGTCCACCGCTCGCGACCATCCACGACGCCCTGGTGCGGCTCTGCGTGATTGCAGTGGCGACCTGCGTGCTGTCACGACCGACCAGCTGCTTCGACACGTTGTTCGCGAAGTTGATGCGCGGCCTCACGGGTACCGCAAAGCAGTCTTTCGTGAACGGACCACCTGGCGGGCACAGCGGCAGGTTCGGGAGCGGCGGTCTGAAATTCGGGTTGTCGAAGTAGAAGACTCCCGGCCCCAGCGTGTGGGTGATGACCGTCGTCCCTCCGTCGGCCCGCTCCGGCTCCATCTGGAAGATGCCGCCAGACGCGCAGTCCTTCGCCTGGAGCTTGATCGAACCGACGTCGCCCGCTCGCTGCAGCTGGAGGTCGTCGTTGCTCACCAGGATGCTCACAGCACTGGTCAGTGTGCCGGCCTCGGGCTTCTTGCTCGCGAACAGCACGGTGCGCACTCCGCCAGTCAGATCGAGCGGGTTGGCCGCGCCGGTCAACGCGTAATCGACCACTTCAAAGGTGTCGGCACGGACGTCGAACTCGACGTAGCGTCCGCGCACGCGAAGCAGCGCTCCCACCGTTCCCGCGGGGATCGTCGTGTCGACGCTGCCCGAGAACGCCTGGCTCACGGTCATCACCGTGAAGCCGCCGCCTTCACATCCAGTCGCCGAAGCCGCCGACGCCGGCGACGCAACGGCGCCGGCCAGCATCACGACCATCGCACTCTTCATTGCCCACACATAGTTCATACGCATACGACTCCTTCTCGCCGTCGCTGAGGGTTGACGACGAATCTTCGAATGGCCTTGCTTGAACGACTGAAAGGAGCTGGCGAATCGGCGAGCCGTCGCCGATTCGCCAGTGGTCGTCGCCGACTACTTCTGCAGCGATTTCAGGTACATCGACAGCGCTTCGAT
>DAIUKO010000214.1:5363-13149 GCA_036848175.1 Vicinamibacterales bacterium
TGATCGGTGCGCACCGTCCGGAAGTTGAACCCGCGCTCGTTCGGCCTGAGCAGCGGCGAATCGGGTCCGAGGAGAATTTCGCGGATCGTGTGGGCCGAGCCGTGATTGAGCCATCGCGGCACGCTGTCCCAGAACGACCGCAGATGCTTCGTATTGCGGCTGCTGATGTTCTGCCGACCGCCGACATCGGCCGGCGGAGCGAACGGCTTGAAGATGTAGTTGTTGTCGAGCCTGAGGAAGATGCCGTCGTTGCTGACGGTCGTCTCGGCGACAACGCCCGGCTCGTGGATGTTGAAGTCCTGGAACGTGTCGTCCACCTCGCCGTTGGTCACCTTGTTACCGTTGTGGTGGCAGCTCGCGCAGCCGGCACCTCCTTGCGCGACTTCGTTGGTGAACAGCTGCTTGCCTCGTGCGACCTGAGCAGCCGCCGCATTGTCGGGGAACTGCTTGAGCGGGTTCGGCAACAGCCGCGTTTCGTTCTGCGTCCACAGGATCTGTGCGAACGCCATGTCGTAGAAGCCGATGCTGAACGCATCCCCGCTGAGATCGCTTCTCCCGATCGCCCGCGAATTCTCGGCAGTCTTTTCCTGCACGAACGCGTCGCGCGCCCGCAGCCGATCCGCGAGCGCGGCCTGCGGGAACACCGCCGTCCGCCGCTCGGCGTTGACGAGCTCGCCGTTGCAGCTCGACGCGTAGCCGTTCATGTTATTGAGCAGCCCTTCGAACCACTGCGGCCAGTTGTCGGAGAGATCCTTGTTCTGCGGCACCGCCTTCGGTCCGCCCACGGCGTTGCCGCCGACGTTCCAGGCGTTGCCGTCGTGACGGCTCTGCCAGTGGCAGTGGCCGCACGACTTCTGTCCGTCGTCGGAGTACGACTGCGTGAACAGCCACCGCAGGCCGACTTCTTCGTGCGTGGCGAACAGATGATCGCCGTGGCCGCCTTTGACCGGATCCGGCGTTGAGTCGGTGACGCCAACCGGGAGGACGCCCTGCCGCGTCAGCGCGCCGTCGGGACCGACGCCGAGAAATGAGATGTCCTCGGTCTGCATGTTCGCGACGAAGAGCGTTTGACCGTCAGGCGACACCGCGAGACCCTGCGGCGTGATGCCGCCGGTGAAGGTCATGCCGACCTCCGAGAGGATCTGCGACGGATCGGCGGGCGCCTGGTTGATGCGGAAGACTTCGATCTGATCGGAATGCAGCTGCGACACGAACAGGAAATCGCCGCGCACGGTCATCTGCTCGGCGCCGCTGCCCTTGATGATCTTCTGGCCGGCCTGGAAGTCGCCGAGATCGACGACGATGCCCGGGGTGACCGACAGCGACTGGTCGCGTTCGAAATCGACATAGCGGTACACGAAGCGGTTCGTGGCGGTGTCGAATACGTTCAGCTCCGTGCCAATGTCGTCGAATGTCGTCGCTTTCGTGGCGTCGGTCATCACCGGGAGATAGCCGAGCGGCTGGCCGTTGTTCCGGATCGCGACGCCGCCCCGGGTCGTCGGCATGCCGTGGCCGGTTTCCCGCTCGTTCAACACGTTGTTGGTTTCATGACCGGAGACGATTCCCCATTTGCCCGCTACCTTGACGTCGGTCGAAAGTCCACCGACCGGCATCGATCGCACGAGCTGATTCGCGTCGCCGGCAACGTTGATGACCGCGATGGTGTGGCCGAGCGTGTTCGCGACGTACAGCGTGTTGCCGTCGGCGCTGAGGCTGAGATCGCGCGGGTTCGTGCGATCCAGATCGGTCAGACCGGTCGGGATCTCAGCCAGCTGCGTGAACGACGGACCCGGCGCGATCGCGAACGCGCGGACCTGATCCTTGAATCGATCCGTGATGTACAGCCGCGTGCCGGCGGCGTTGAAGATCACGTCTTCCCCGTAAAACCCGGTGTTGAACTCGCCGATGACGCGATCGGTGGCGGTGTCGATGACGCTCGCGAAATTCGCGTACTCGTTAGTGACGACGGCGTACGGGCGTGCGGAGATCGCGGTGTTGACGGGCGACATGGCGATGCCGTCCGGGCGAGTCGGCCTCGGCGACCCCGCCGGACGCAAATCGATCCATCCCAGCACGCTTCGCTGGCTCGTGCTGACGACGGCAACGCGCCAGTCGGGGTAGCCATCGCGGCCCGGCAGCGTCACGTACAGCTTCGTGCCGTCCGGTGTCACGGCGATCGCGTTCGGCCAGCTGCGGAACGGCTGTTTCACGAACGGCCAGTGCTCGCCCCCGCTTTGCACGATGGGGTTGTTGGGATCGAGGCGATGGCCGGCGGTGCCGGTGAAGTACGAGGCAGAGAAGAGAATCTTGGTGAAACGCGGCAGACCCGCGCGATCGCCGGCGGCCTCGGCGCCGACGAGGTTGCGCGGTCCGGGTGCATCGACGTCGGTGATGACCCGTCCGCTGCTGTCGGTCTTGACGGCGGTGCTGAACAAACGCAGATCGAAAGGCGACTCCGGAAGAGCGGCCGCGAGCACGCGGCGTTCGAACGCCGGCCCGAGCGTTGTCGATCCTTGCGCTGTTGCGCGGTACCCGACGGCGATCGACGTCACCAGCACGCCGAACGCGAAAGTACCGATGATCTGTTTCCAAACGCGCGTACGTCTTGTCACATTCACGGACCCTCCGCGCTTTCCAAACGTCGGTTTGGATCAGCCAATAGTCGGCGCTGCGGCGGTGGCAAGACATATTCCGGCGCGCGTCTGTTCGTGCGCGACCAACGTCAGCAGCTAAGGTGTGCGGTAGGGCATCACAATGAACGTCCGATCGGAGATCACGCATTCGCTGACGCTCCTTGTCGAACGAGCCGACATCAGCGTCAGCTGATCGACGCGCCGAGCGCACATGAATCGACGCGATGTTCGCTCGACACGCTGGGCTCGAGCCCGATCGAGCGACGCGTCGATCGATGCGATCGGCGCGTGTGGCTGCGGCCCAACACTGGGCGCGTGCCGAGAACCGTAAAAGCCGGAATAGTGCGAAAGTGAGCCGTGGGATCGAATCGCCGCGGTCGAATCGCGATTCGAGTTGATGCGGGAATCAATCGCCGGTGCCGATCGTTTGGCGGAGTAACGATCGACGACCGAGCGAACCGTGATGTCGCGGCCGAGCCGCAGATTCAGCGGCCGCGCGGTCCGTATTGTTCGAGCAGCGCGCGGTACTCGCGATCCTGCACACGCTCGCTGGCACCGGATGTGATCGCGCGCAGCACGCGCCTCGCCTGGCTGCGCTCGGGCGTATCGTCAGCGGCCGCAGCTTTCTCGGACAGTTTCTTCAGGCGATCGCGAAGGCCGCTCAGCGCTGCGAGATGGCGGCTGTCGTCGCCGAGGGCGGCTTCGAGATCAAAGATGTCCCCGATCAGCCGCGTTTCGGCATCATCCGTGCCGCGTTCGCGCGCGAGCGCCTTCTTCACGTCGGGTTGCCTGGCGAGATCCGTGGCGCGGTTCGTCTCAGCCGTGACATCGCGAAGCGACTTGAAATCCGCGACCAGCGCGTCGAGCCGATGCACCAGTTCGGCGGCGTCCGTCGTCTCCGCGATCGCGCGCTGCCGCTTCTCGAACAGCCGCTCGACCAGCGCTGCATCGCGCGTTCGGCGGCCCGACTTCATCGCCTGCAGCTCCATCCACTCGATCGCCTCGATCGCGACCGCGTCCGGCGGCAGCGTGTGTCCGCCGTTGAAGACGGCGAGGTAGTGCGGCGAGGTGAGCTTGCGATCGAGCAGCCGCATCTCGATGTAGTTGAAGTCTTCGCTCCCGGTCGTGCCGAAGACGGCGAACGGCACGCTCGAGCGCGGCTGGCTGTCCGGATAGCCGGCGCTGGACGCAATGACGCCGGCAATGTTGTTGCTCTTGCCGAGCGCGACCTGCATGGCGACGCGCGCGCCGCCCGACATGCCGGTGAGATAGATTCGCTGCGCGTCGATCGCGAATCGCCGGCCGAGATCGGCCGACATCGCCTGCACCGCCGCCGCCGAGATCGACCACGGTCCGTTTCGCGACGTGTTCGATCCGGCGACGATGTAGCCGTATTGCTCGGCGGCGGCCTGGTACTTCTCGACCATGAGACGCCCGCGCGCGCCGGGATGAAACGCGATGAGCAGACTCCAGAGCTTGTCGTGTGAGTAGGCGGACGGTACGTACAGCGCGTAGCTTTGCGTCGGATCGCCCTCGCACTTCACGTCGTCGACGATCACGCCGCGCCGTAGTTCCTGTGCGCGCGGTTCGAGTGCAACCGAGAGCTGCAGCGCTGCGGCGAGTGCGAGAACGCGAGCTGGAGCGAACGTCATCGTCTGTTGCCGACGAGGAAGAGGCGATCCTGACGCTTCAACGCCCAGCGCGTCTTGCCGTCCGCTCCGATAATCATGTCTTCTTCCTGCGCGATCTGAACCGGCTGATGGTTCCATTCAGGCACTGGCGTCGTCGCCTGCAGTTCGACCGAGAACCACATCGACGGCACCACCTTCGCGTCGCCGCGGCCGGGGACGCCGTCCTGGTAGTCCCACAGCCCGATCAACGGTCCGGCGCCATGGCCGTGCATGCCGATCGGATGGGAGTACATCGTGCCGGTGATGCCCTTCGCCTTCATCCGTCCGAGCACCGCGCCGAGGATTTCGTTGCCGGTCCGGCCGGGCCGGATCTCTTCCATGGCGAAGTCCTGCATCGCATTCGCGTTGGCGAGCGCGCGCTTCAGTCCGTCCGGCGCATCGGTTTCGCCGGGCCGCAGCACGTAGGCGTTGTGCTGCGTGTCGGTGTTCAGACGAGCCACCGTGATGCCGACGTCGCAGTGCAGCAGGTCGCCCGGCTGAATGACCGGATCGTCGCCGAGTTGATCGCTCTTGATGCCTTTACGCTGAATCGAGATGCTCGGCTGGAACCAGGTGCCGAGACCCTGATCGTTGGTACGCTGCCGCCACCACCAGACCAGATCGCTCGTATGCGTCGTGCCGGGCACGATGACCTTGTCCGAGAACATCGTCTGCGTCATCTGCCAGACGAGCGCGGTCATCTTCTCGAAGAAGGCTTCCTCCTCGGGCAGTCGCGAGGCGATCAGGTTCAGCGGAAGCTCTTCGGCATCGCGGAACTTCGCCGTCCACGCCGAACCAAGCGCTTCGCTCATCCCGTGCAGCTCGCCGCTCGAGAGCCCGTCGGTGAACGCGAACGTCTTGGATCGGTCGATGGCGATCACCTTCGGTTTCCGTTCCTCGACGACCTGCTTGAGCAGCATCCACTGCTCGTCGCCCCAGAGCTCCGCCTGGCGCGCGCCGGTGGCGGCGTTGATCGGCTTCATCGAGCTGCGCGTCTGGAACACGCCGCCCTGCGACGTGCCGCCGAGCGCGATCCGCTCGACGCAGCTCGCCGACGCTGGCGTGTTCGCCGCCGCGCACTTGTCGAAGAACACATAAATCGTGCGGCGGCGCGCGGCGAACGTCTCGGGCGCCGTGATCGACGAGAAGATCGGATCCTCGTTGTACTCGCGCATTGGCACGACCCACATGTCGATGCCGTAGGCGCGCATGAGCGGCGGCAGAAACGTATCGAGCCGCTTCTTGAGCCACGCCTGCTGCAGGGCGGCCTGTTCGCGCAGCGTGCCGAACGGGCGATCGGCTGACGGCAACGCCGACAGAGCGAGGCGCTGATCTTGCTGATGCTGGGCACGGCCGGCGATCGGCGCGACGATCGTCAGTCCGAGGATGACGGCTGAAAGCGTTCGCATAGCGCCAATTTTTACACGAAGCGGCAACTGCGTTGACCACGAAGGACATTCCCATCACAGGCAGCGCATCGCCGCGCGCGCCATCGTCACGTCCTCGCGCGCCGCCACGACGAGAATCCGCCCGGACGATGTCGGGGACGAGATGACCGCATCCGGACGCGCGGCCTGATTGGTGTGCGCATCGAGCTCGAGGCCGAGACACGACAGCCCGTCGCAGATCGCCGCGCGAACCGGCGCGCTGTGTTCGCCGATGCCACCAGTGAAGACGAGCGCGTCAACCTTTCCAAGCGTCGCCGTCATCGCGCCGATGGTCTGGCGCGCGCGATGGGCGAAGATGCGCACCGCAAGCGACGCGCGGCGATCGCCCGCGTCGGCGGCCTCGATCACGTCGCGCATGTCCGCGGACCGACCTGAAACGCCGAGCAGGCCAGACTCGTGATTCAGCGCGCGATCCAGTTCGTCGAGCGACACGCCGCACTGACGCTGAAGGTGCAGCAGCAGTCCCGGATCGACCGAGCCGCTTCGCGTGCCCATCATGAGTCCTTCGAGCGGCGTGAATCCCATCGAGGTATCGACCGACCTGCCGTTCTCGATCGCCGTCACCGATGCGCCGCTCCCGAGATGGGCGACGACGAGACTGAGACCGTCGGCGGATCGACCGAGCATCTCCGCCGCCCGTCGTGCGCAGTACTCATGGTTGAGTCCGTGAAATCCGAACCGCCGAAGTCCCCAGCGCTCGCTCCATTCGTGCGGCAGGGGATAGATCCGCGCCGCGTCGGGCAGCGTCGCGTGAAATGCGGTATCGAAGACCGCGACGTGCGGCGTGTCGCCGAGCGCCGCGAGCGCGGCGTCGATGACTTCGAGGCTTGGCGGGTTGTGCAGCGGCGCGAGAGGTGTGAGCTCGTTCAACGCCGCGCGCACCTCAGGTGTGATGCGAACTGGCTCGGTGAACCGCGTTCCGCCGTGAACCACGCGATGCACGACCGCGGCAATCGCCGCGGAGGAATCCGATTGCGCGCACGCTCTTGCGTCGCCAATCGCGCGCTGCACGACGCCGTCGAATCCTGTCTGCAGCTCGATCGTTCCATGCGTCCACACACGGAGATCGGCGGGATCGATCAGGCTGAACTTCAGGCTGCTCGAGCCCGCGTTCAGGATGAGCAGAGCCATCAAGCGGCGGCGTTCAGAAATCCGCGGCCGTGTCGGCGCCCGACCGCGCGCCGCCGCCCGAGCGTGCGCCGCCCCACCGCCAGTTCACGATGTCAGGCATGTCCTCGCCGTGGATCGCGATGTATCGCGCGTGCTCGTCGAGACGCTGACGCAGCCACTCTTGAACGCGACCGGCGCGGGCGGCGAGCCCCGGCACACGGACGATGACGTCGTGCACGAGATGGAAGCGATCCATGTCGTTGCGGACGGCCATGTCGAACGGCGTCGTCGTCGTCCCTTCTTCCTTGTAGCCGCGCACGTGCAGATTGCCGTGGTTGTGCCGCCGGTAGGTGAGGCGATGGATCAGCCACGGATATCCGTGGAACGCGAAGATGATCGGCTTGTCCGTCGTGAAGAGCGCATCGAACTCGTCGTGCGACAGCCCGTGCGGATGTTCTTCGGCAGGCTGCAGCTTCATCAGGTTGACGACGTTGACGACGCGCACCTTCAGGTCCGGAATGTGCTGGCGCAGAAGATCGACGGCCGCGAGCGTTTCGAGGGTCGGCACATCACCGCAGCAGGCCATCACGACGTCGGGCGCGCCGCGCTGCTCATGGCTCGCCCACTCCCAGACGCTCGCGCCCGCGGCGCAATGTGCGCAGGCTCGATCGATCGTGAGCCACTGCGGCGCGGGCTGCTTGCCCGCGACGACGACGTTCACGTAGTTGCGGCTGCGCAGGCAGTGATCGGTGACGCTGAGCAGGCAGTTCGCGTCGGGCGGCAAGTAGACACGAATGACTTCGGCTTTCTTGTTGACGACGTGATCGATGAAGCCCGGGTCCTGGTGGCTGAAGCCGTTGTGGTCCTGCCGCCAGACGTGGCTCGACAGCAGATAGTTCAACGACGCGATCGGGCGCCGCCACGG
>DAIUKO010000215.1:0-13133 GCA_036848175.1 Vicinamibacterales bacterium
TAAACCAAAGCCGCTGATTCCGGCTGTCGTTTGCGAACTCGTCTCCGTCGCCTTGCACTTCGACAGGAGACGCGCTAGCCTCTTGTCGAAGCGCAAGGGATGCAGTCCCATGACGCCAATTCGGAGATCACGGCTTGGCGCAAGTCGAGCGATGTCGTCGCGCGAGTCCTGGAAAGCATGTCGTGGAGGCAGCGATGTTCACCGATCTCACTCACAGGATTCGGTCGCTCCTGCAGCGCCGTACCGTTGAACAGGACTTGGATGACGAGCTCCGTTTTCATTTTGAACGACTGGTAGACCGCCACGTCGCTAACGGCCTGGCGCACGATGAAGCGATGCGGCGAGCGCGGCTGGAGATGGGCGGATTCGACCAAGTCAAGGAGCAGCACAGGGATGCTCGGGGCGTCCGTCTCCTCGAAGATCTCGGCAGCGACCTGCGGTACGCCGTTCGACAAGTCAAGCGATCACCCGGCTTCGCGCTGCTCGCGGTACTTTGCCTCGGCCTTGGCATCGGCGCCAATACGTCAATTTTCAGCGCGCTGAACAGCGTGCTGTTTCGACCGTTGCCCGTCGCGGATCCGGGGCGCCTGGTGATGCTCAGTCGCGGAACCAGCGCGTACTTCTCCTATCCAGACTTCCAGGATCTGCAGGCACGCGTCCGTCTTCTCTCGGGCCTCACGGCATCGCTCCCGATGGAATCGGATCTGGAAGTCGATGGCGTGAGCGAGTTCGTCGCTGCCGAGGTCGTATCCGCGAACTACGGTGCAGTGCTTGGCGTTGCGCCCGCCCGTGGACGCTGGTTCACGAGCGAGACGGAGCCCGTAGCTGTCATCAGCCATGCGGTTTGGCAGAACAGATTCGGCGGAAGTGCGAACGTTCTTGGGCGCAGCATCGGATCGGAGGCGCAGTCCTACACGATCGTGGGCGTCGCACCGCGCACCTTCACAGGGATCTTCGCACCGTATCGCACAGACATCTGGGTACCGATGCGAACGCGCCCAAGGCTGGCGGCGATGCTCGACAACCGGTCGCGCCGGCTTGTCATGGTCTTCGGCGGTCTACGTTCGGACGTGACGAGAGGGCAGGCGTCGGCCGAACTGAACGCCATCGAAGCACAACTCGTCGCCGAGCACGGCGCGCCAGGGGAACCGCTGCCGCCGATCGTGGCAGAACCAGTACGTGGAATCCCAAATCCTGGTGGGCGGCGCGTCGTCAGCCTGAGCGCATCGCTGCTCATGATCGTCGTCAGCGTGGTTCTGCTCATCGCGTGCGTGAACGTCGGCAACCTCCTGCTCGTGCGCGGCTCCCTGCGCCGGCGCGAACTGGCCGTACGACAGGCGCTCGGCGCCACGCAATCCCGCCTGATACGTCAGCTGCTGACCGAAAGCCTCGTTCTGGCTATCGGCGGCGGCGCAAGCGGCCTCGTGCTGGCAGTCTGGACGACCAGAATCCTCGAACGTGTCATGCCCTCGGCGCGATCGACCTTCCCCATCGAGTTGGATCTGTCGCTCGACGGCCGCGTCATCGCGTTCGCGGCGATCCTCTCGCTCGCGACAACACTTGTCTGCGGGCTGGTACCTGCGTGGCGAGGATCGCAGACCGGCGGAGTCGCAGGATTCAAAGGGGAGATTGGCGGCACGATCAGGCGTCGGCGTCCCTTCGGGCTCGTCGCCCAGGTCGTGCTCTCGTTCGTGTTGCTCTTGATCGCGGGCAGCGTGATAGAGACGCTGCGTCGGCTGCAAGTCACGGATCCGGGCTTCGCGATCAGCGGGCGGCTCTACGCGTACATCTACTTTCCGTCCGCGTCAACACCCGAGGCCGGCCGCGCGCTCTACGCACAAGCGCTCGATCGCCTGCGAGCATTGCCCGGCGTTCTGAGTGCGTCGCAGACGTCGGCGTTACCGTTGATGCCGTCCGGAACCGATTGCGTCTCGTTGTCCGGCGGCGCGCCGCTGCACGTATCGACCAACGCGATCGATCTCGGGTACTTCCGCACGATGGGTATCGCAATGATTACGGGCCGCGATTTCACGTCGATCGATCTGCCACGCGAATCGTCCACCATTGTCATCACGGACAGCCTCGCGAAGCGCCTGTGGCCCAACACATCTCCGATCGGGGAACGGGTACTGATCGGCTGCCAGGCCCCACAAGCGTCGGTCGTGATCGGGGTCGTGCGCGACTCGGCCGTCCGCGATGTCGGCGAACCGCCGCAGCCCAGATTCTATCGACCCTTCGCGCGCGAGTACGATGGCGGCCTCACTGCCGTACTGCTCGAAACCGGCACGGACCCAGCAGCGATGGTGACGGAGGTGCGCGAAACCCTTCTCGCGATGGGACAGAACATCCGCGTTTATGCGGTGCAGCCGCTCAGCACCTACATCGATCAGTCGTTCACAGGCGTTCGCTGGATGGCGATGGCCCTCTCGGCGTTCGGCCTGCTCGCGTTGGTTCTCGCAGCCATTGGCCTCTACGGTGTCATCGCGTATCGAGTAAGTCTTCGGACGCAGGAGATCGGCGTTCGGATGGCGTTGGGCGCCGGGCGGGGCGCGATTTTTCGCGATGTGGTGTTGCAGGGTCTGATGATCGCGGTGGCAGGCGTCGTCATCGGTGAAGTACTCGCGATCCCGGCGATCCGCGCGCTCGCCTCGGTGCAGGCCGGCATCCGCCCCGGTTCTCCCCCTATTCATGTTGCGGGGGCTGTCATCTGGGTAGCGGTCGCCCTTGTCGCCTGCTACGTGCCCGCCAGTCGGGCGTCGCGCGTGGATCCTATGGAGGCCCTCCGTCACGAGTGACGTCGCGTTTCGCCAACCCAGCAGCTGCTGACAATTGGCTGACAATCAGTAGGATGCTCTGTGATCCTAGACGTACGCGTCAGGCGCGAGCTTCGCCCGGCGCTTCAGTGTACGCAGGCAGACATCACGAACATGGCTAACAGGAGATCCGCCCGCAAGCCGCTGACTGGACGCGTGGCCCTCGTGGCGGGAGCGACGCGCGGCGCCGGACGCGGCATCGCCCGTGCGCTCGCGGAAGCCGGCGCGACGGTTTACTGCACCGGTCGCAGCGTCAAGGGCAAGCCCTCGCCGTACGGGCGGCCCGAGACGATCGACGAAACCGCCGCAATGATCAAGGCCGCTGGCGGCACCGCGACCGCCGTACGCGTCGATCACACCAGCGAGCGGGAGGTCACCGCATTGTTTCGGCGGGTTCTCCGCACCCACGCGCGCCTGGACGTCGTCGTCGATAGCGTGGCCGGAGAAGACCCGTTACTGAAGCGGCATGGCTTTCTCTGGGAGACGGACCTGACGAATACGGACGCCATGTTTCGACAGGGGTTGACGTCGCGCATCATCACTGCGAAACATGCCGCGCTTGCGATGATGCCCGCCAAGCGAGGCCTCATCGTCGAAGTGACTGAGAACGACATCATCGGTGGCGGCGCGAATCCAATCGCGCACGCCGTCAAGGTGGCGCAAAAGGTGCTCCCTCTGAGCTGGGCAACCGAGCTCGCGGCACATGGCGTTGCTGTCGTCGCCCTGACGCCCGGTTTCCTGCGATCGGAAGCGGTGCTCGAGCACTTCGCAGTGACTGAGCAGACATGGCGCGAAGCAGGAAAGAAGGATCCGAACTTCCTGGTGTCTGAGTCGCCGCTGTTCGTCGGACGCGCCGTCGCTTCGCTGGCCGCCGATCCGAGGATGCAGGACCGTACGGGCATGCTCCTCAGCTCCTGGGAACTGGCGCGGGACTACGGGTTCACCGACTACGACGGTCGCCGTCCGGACTGGGGACGTCATCAGATCGACTTTTCCACCCTTCCGCCGACGTGGACCGATCTGTTCCGCACGGGGGCCGACCTCGAAATCAAATGGTTGACCACGCTCGCGGCGCGGGCCAGAAAGTTCGCGGCAAAGATCCCGCCGTGATCCCTCATGTCAACGGATCGTCGTAGGACCGGTCGCGCGGTTTGCACGCGGAGCGGCGTTTGCCACACGAATCGAGCGGGCGCGCTCTCGCGGCGAATTCACGCTCTTGCGCGACAGGACTGTGATCGAAGTTACTAAAACGCCAAACGCGGTGAAGCCGGACAACCTGGACAACCCGCACCGCGGCGGCATCGTGTGGTTGTTCGCGACGACTCTGTTCCTCAGCTCGTTGCTGATGTTTGCCGTCGAGCCGATCGTCGCCAGGACCGTGTTGCCGATTCTTGGCGGTACGCCGATGGTCTGGAATACATGCGTCCTCTTCTTCCAGATCCTGCTGCTCGCCGGATACGCCTATGCCCACGGCGTCACGACGTGGGTGGGATCGCGGCGCGCGAGCGCGGCATATATCGTCGTGCTTCTGCTCCCAGTCCTCACGCTGCCGTTTTCCATCGGTCCGAACGCGCAGCCCCCCGCCGACGGGAACCCGATCGGCTGGCTGTTGCTCGTTCTTGCGAAGTCGATCGGTCTGCCGTTTTTTGCGCTGGCGGCGACCGCGCCGATGCTTCAACGCTGGTTTGCTGACACCGATCATCCATCGGCGAACGATCCGTACTTCCTGTACGCCGCCAGCAACCTCGGAAGCCTGCTGTCGCTGGTGACGTACCCGGTTCTCGTGGAGCCATTGCTCCGGCTGCGGACGCAAACCCACCTCTGGACCATTGGCTACGCCGGATTTGCGGTCGCGGCATCCGTGGCCGTCGCCGCCGGCTGGCGGCGCAGGGCCGCCGAGCGTCGTGCGCTGGCGAGTTCGGCGCAGTCAGGCGAAGGGGCCAACGCGCCGCTGACGTGGCGGCGCCGTGCCACGTGGATCGCGTTTGCGTTCATCCCGTCGAGCCTGATGCTCGCCGTGACCACGTACTTTTCGACCGACATCGCGCCGGTGCCGCTCTTTTGGATCGCGCCGCTGGCGTTGTACCTGCTCACATTCGTCGTCGCCTTCGGTGCGCGATCGGCGTCATCGCGATCGATCGCCGATCGGTTGACGCCGCTCGTCGTCCTCCCGCTCGTGGTGCTGATGATCGTCGACGGCCACCTCCCGTTGTGGCTGGCGATTCCGTTGCACCTCGCGGCATTCACCATGGCCGCCCTCGTCTGTCATGGACGGCTCGCGGCCGACCGACCCGCAGCCATCCATCTGACGGAGTTCTACTTCTGGATCGCGTTCGGCGGCATGCTCGGCGGCGTCTTCAATACGTTGGCGGCGCCGCTGCTGTTCAGCCGAATCCTCGAGTATCCGATCGTGCTCGTGCTGGCGCTGGCGGCCCGGTGCGGCCGTCCGCCACAATCCGAATCGTCGTGGTCTCTCAACGATCTCGCCGTTCCGATCGGCGTCGGCGCGCTCACGGCCGGCTTCGTCTTCCTGGTGAACCCCGTCGGTCACGGGAAATTCGTGTTTCTGCTGGCCAGCGCCGGAGTGCCGGCCCTGACCGCCTATACACAATCCCGCATCCCGATGCGATTTGCCGCGAGCGTCGCGACGATGCTCTTTGTCGGATCGTTCGCGGTGAACGTGCAAGGGGAACGGCTCTACGTCAGCCGCACGTTCTTCGGCGTCTATCGCGTCAGCAGAGACAGCACGGGTGAATATCACAAACTGGTGCACGGCACGACGCTGCACGGCATGCAGGCAACCGATCCGGCGCGGCAGGGCGAGTCGTTGACGTACTACCATCGGCAAGGCCCGATCGGCCAGGCGTTCGAGGCGCTGCCCGCATCCGCGACGCACGGCGACGTCGCCGCCGTCGGGCTCGGCGTTGGATCGCTCGCCGCCTACCGCAAGCCTGGACAGCCGTGGACCTTTTACGAGATCGATCCCGAGGTTGAGCGGATCGCGCGAACAGACAAGTACTTCACCTACCTGCGCGCGTGTGGCGACGGTTGCCGCGTCGTGTTGGGTGACGCGCGGTTATCGCTGGCTCGAGCGCCTCGGCACGGGTACGGATTGATGATTCTCGATGCGTTCAGCTCGGACGCGATTCCCATCCATTTGATGACGAGAGAAGCGGTGGAACTGTATCTCAGTCGGCTCGCGCCGGGCGGCGTGCTGGCGTTTCACATTTCCAACCGCCATCTGAACCTGGCGCCCGTGCTCGCACGCGTGGCGGCCAGTCACGGGCTCGTCGTCCGGCTGCAGAGGCACACCGGTGATTCCTCGGTCGCACCCGGCCTGTTCCCATCCTGGTGGATGGTGATGGCCAGAAACGCGAGCGATCTCGGACCGCTGGCGAGCGACCCGCGCTGGACCGCGCCGCCGATCCCTCAGTCAACGCCGCTGTGGACCGATGATTTTTCCAACATTCTGAGCGTGTTGAATCTGGCCGCTCGCTAGAGCGAGACACTCAGCGTTGCGACACTGCAGATCGAGCAGCCGCTGAGCCATTCCGTTCTTCATCGTTTACCGGACGAGTATCCACACTCCTGCGCCGATCAGGAGCGCACCGCTGATCCACGAAGTGCCCGTACGGAAGGGCGCCAGCTTCTCGAATGCGACAAACGCCGTCAACGCGACGATGACGGTCAAGTTCATCACGCCTCCCACGAACAGCAGCAACATCAACGCCCAACAGCATCCAACGCAATACGCGCCGTGCTTGACCCCGATGCTGAAGGCGCCGACGACTCCAGTGCGCCAGTGGCTCATCAAGAATCCGAGTGGTGACTGGCACCTTCGCAGGCAGATGTGCTTCAACGGCGTGAACTGGTACGCACCGGCGATGAACAGCAGCGTAGCGCCCGCTGCCTCGTTCGTCACTTCCATCATGGGCGACACCAGCACGAGAGTCGCCAGCCCACGTTGAAGGGCTGCCGCTCCGACGCTGAACACGCTCCAGATCAGCAGATATCCGGCGGCCGCCGCATAAACGTGGTACGCGGCGGCTGCTTGTGCGGACTGCCTGGCGACGACGCCGTATAGCAGCAGCATGGGCGAAGCGGCCGGCAGCATCATCGCCGCCATCATCACGGCCCACATCGCCCACAAGAGCAGTAGATGCGGTACGTCCCATGATGCAGTCATCATCCAGGCACTGGCGCCCGTCATCGGTCCGTACATGTCGCGCGCCATTGCAACGATCCACGCCCAGGAGATCACCGGCAGTAGCACCAGCAGCACCAGCAAGGGCGCGCGGTCGTACCGCAACGCCGACTCGATGATCGTGAGCGGACGCTCGCCCGGAGCTGTCGTATCAGGCATTTGACACATCGATATCGGAAAACGTCCGGCTTGCCAAGTGGCGGGTATAAGATCCGGCCCTGTCGTCATCCCGCGTCGCGATTCGCTGAAGGAGCGTCACCATGGCCTGGCGTTTGACAGGGCAGTTGATCGAGACCTGTAGTTGCAACATGTTCTGCCCCTGCTGGTTCACGGTGCAGGACTTGATGATCATGGACCAGGGCTGGTGCGCCAGCGCGATCACCTTCCGCGCACGCGAGGGCAACAGCGACGGCGTGACCCTGGACGGCCGGACGGTCGTCTTCGCCGTCGACTTCCCTGGGCCAACGCTGTTCGACGGCAACGCCACGGCTCGGCTTTACATCGACGATGGGGCAAGCGCCGATCAGCGTCGAGAACTCGAGGCGATCTGCAGCGGGAACAAAGGCGGTCCGATGGGCGCACTCGCCCCGCTCATCGCGAAGTGGTTGCCGGCCCGAATCGCGAAGATTGATGTCGCGGAGGCGGACGAGACCATCACGGTGACCGTCGCCAACGCCGGCCGCGTGAAGTCACAACGCCTCCGCGACCCGCAAGGCGTGGGGTTCACGCTGCGCGGCGGCGGGTTCGTGACGGGCCTCGGGATGCAAGAGGTCGACCTCGCGCCAAGTGGCAGTCGGTGGACCGATCCAGACCTGCGTCAGTTCGAAACGAAATCCGGCGCTCGAGGTGAATTCAGCTGGAGTGGGTGATCGACAGGATCGCAACCATCCACACCATCTCGATCAGGAGCCGGGCCCTCTCAAGCGTACAGGGCGGTACACGCCGTCACACCTTCGCCACGCGTTCGACACGTGCACTCATGGTACGCTGGCCGCCCCCGTGAGCGTTCGGGTTCGCGAGCTCGTGTTCGTGTTTGCCGGGTTCTTCGTCGCGGCGCTCGTTCTGACCTGGCCGCTCTGGATCCATCCGACGCGGACGCTGCCGTCCGATCTGATCGATACGCTGCTCAATACATGGATTCTCGGGTGGGATGCCGATCGGCTGCGGCACGGCCTCGTTGGCGTCTGGGATGCGCCAATCTTCTACCCGCATGGCAACACCCTGGCCTTCTCCGAGAATCTGCTCGGCCTCGCGGTGTTCGTCGCGCCGGTGTACTGGGTGACCGCCAACGCCGTGCTCACCTACAACGTCGCCTTCGTGCTGTCGATCGCGATTGCGGGCACGGGGATGTATCTGCTGGCGTACGCATTGACCGCGAGCCGACCCGCGGCGCTCGTCGGCGCGGCGGCGTACGCGTTCTGTCAGTACCGATTCGCGCAGATCATGCACATCCAGATGGTCGCGACCGGCTGGATGCCGGTCGCACTCTTCGGTCTCCACCAGTACTTCGCCACGCTGCGCGCACGCTGGCTGGTCGCCTTTGCGATTGCCGTCCTGCTGCAGGTCACATCAAACGCGTACGCGTTGTACTTCCTGCTGGTGCCGGCGGGCATCGTCGCGGTCGACGGCCTCTTTCGCGAGCGGAACGCCCGCCGGCGCGCGATGCGCGACGTTGCCGCCGGCGCCATCCTCACGCTCGTCCTACTGGCGCCGGTCATCTATCAGTACGCCCGCGCACGCGCCGACTATGGTCAGATCCGCAACGCCAAGGAAATCGAGATGGGTTCCGCCGACGTGCGCTCGTATCTCGTCCTGCGGAACTTCATCGGCATCTGGCGATGGCTGCCGACCGCCGCCTGGAATGATCCGGAACGGGAGTTGTTTCCCGGTGTGGTCGTGGTCGTGCTCGCGGCCGTTGCCGTGGGGCATGCGCTGCGCCGGCGCGACGAACGTGCGCGCTGGGTCGCGGTCTACGGCATCGTCGTCGTGGCCGCGGCCGCGATCTCATTCGGTCCAATCGTCCACGCGTGGGATCGCTCCATCCTGCGCCACGCGCCGTACGAATGGCTGCATCGCGTGGTTCCCGGCTGGAACGGCATGCGCGTGCCGGCCCGGTTTGCGATCGTCGCGTTTCTCGGGCTGTCGGCGCTCGCCGCGATTGGCGCGCGGGCGCTCCTGGATCGCGTTCCGGCGCGAAGGCGATCTCTCGCCACCGCAGGTCTGATCGCGCTGATCCTCGCGGAAGGCTGGCCGATGCCGCTGCCGCTCGTTGCGTACGACGCGAGGGGGCGGCCCGTCGATCGCGCCGTGGCCGAGTGGCTGCGCCAGAGTCCGCCCGGCGCCGTGCTGCACCTGCCGTTCGAAACCGAGGACTTCGTCGAGCTGAACTATCAGTACGCGACGCTCATCCATCACCACCCGGTGATGAACGGGATGAGCGGCTACAACTCGCCGATGCAGATGCTGTCTCGAAACATCGACGGTCCGTTCCACGACTTCGACCGCTACGCGGCGTTCGTCCGGATGCTTCGATCGATGGGCGTCCGCTACGTCGTGATCAACTTCGCGGACTATGGCCGTGCGCAGATCGCACGCGACGAGCATCGGCGGGCGCTGAACGGGCTGCGGGCGTCCGGCCAGATCGCACGCGAGCAGATCGTCCTGGGTGCCTACCTGTTCGAGCTGTCGCCGTGGACGGCGCCGTCCGCGCCATCCGCGGCGGACCTGTCGACTCCGATCCACGACATGAAGCTGTCGGCGGCACAGAGCGACGATCGCGTCCCACTGCTCGTCGACGGCGATCGCGACACGCGCTGGTTCGGCGATCAGGACGGCGACAGCTGGATCGAGGCCGCCTTTCCGCGCGAGTACGACGTTGCGACGGTCGAGCTGCAGCTCGCCGAACGATCGCTGATCGACTATCCGCGCGAGCTGCGGATCGACTCGACCGATGCAGCCGGAGCCATACGGACTCTGTACCACGATGCGCCGTACCCGGAGTTCGCGGCCGCGTTCATCCACGATCCGAAATACCCGCGGCTGCTCCTCCATCTGCCGCGCAACGCGTCGATGACGCTCACGATTCGCGCGTCGGCAAACGTGCCGCGGCGCTGGTGGTCCGTTCACGAATTGCGGCTCTGGCAGCGGAGGTGAAGTCGGTTAGACTGTCGCCGCTCGCGAAGGTCGTGCGCGCCGAGCGGTTCCTGGACACTTCACTGCTCCTCATCGCATTCCCGGTCGCACGACAGGCTTTTCTGCGTTGACACGCGATTCACGGCTCTGGAACTGCCGTCCGATTGGCCGGCACGATTTGCGGCTGATACGCAAAGACCTCGCGGCTGGACGGGTTGACGATCACCTTCAGCCACTGCACGTCGTTGTTCCCGTTGCCCTGGTTGTCGCCGAAGGTTTCGACGCGCGTGAAGTTCTCGAGCCTGCGCCCCTTGAGATCGAGAAATGGCTTGTCGACGCGGTGGTAGTGTGAATCTCCGTGGACGTACGCCACCGGACGCCGGAAATTGACGACCTCGTCGCGAAGCGCCAGGAGGAACTCCTGGTAGCCGTCTGGCTGTCCGTCAGTTTCTGCGAGCGTCTTCGCGTCGCGCAGCGGGGCCCGCGTCGGATCGGTCAGGTCCCAGCCAGGGTTCGCCTGCGAGATCAGCATGACGGCGGCGGCGCGGCGCGCCTCCGCTGCGGCGAAGGTCTCCTGCAGCCAGACGATATTGGCGTGATTGCGCGCCGCGAACTCGGCCGCGTCCGGCGCCGTGTCGCACAGGTTGTTGCACGACCCCGGAACGTTGAGCGTCGCATACACAATCCCTTGAACCGTCCATCGACGGTTCTCGACGCAGGGGACGAACCCGTTCACGCCGCGGCACAGCGCCGCCGTCTGGACTTCCTGCCGCTTTCGATGCACGCCGAAGGAGAACGGCGTGTCGAAGAAGGTCCGCCGCTCGTAGTCGAGGCGTTCGAGCGATGAGAAGCCGCCGTTCGCCGGCCGATCGCAGTCGGTCCAGTCGTTGTCGCCGGGCGTGAACATCGCCGGCGCGTTCAGCGCATTCAGGTAGCCGAGCGCCTGCGCGTACATCTCGTTGCTGCACGTCGTCGGCGTTTTCGAGCCCGGCACGCCGCTGCCGACCTTGAGGTCGCCGTCGTGGACGGTGAACGCGAGCTCCTGGCGGTTCATGTCCGCGATCAGGTTCGGGACGCCGGTCGTGGCCTGAAGGTCCGAGTAGGGAAGATCGCCCCACAACCCGATCGCGTAGGCATGCTGCTCGTCGCGGCCGTCGTCGTGGCGTTGGTCGACGTCGTCGCGGTTCGTCGCGAGCCCGACGCTGAGCGCCGCGACGGCCAGCGTCGTGACCGCCGACCACATGATCGTGCCACTGTCCAACCGCGTGCTGCGTGGCTTCGCCGTTCGCCATCCGATTCGCATCTGCACACCCCTTCGCAACGGGTAAAGACGCAAACAGTAATCGTGGCGCTCGACGATGAGATGACGACGAAGTAACGGTCTTGAAACGGCTTTATGAGAAGTTCGTTAGAACTCGAAAACCCACTTGCCGCGGAACGTCCGGCCGACGCTGTTGTTGAAGCTGCCGAAGTCGCGGCTGGCGAGGTTGCCCTGGTAGTCCCGCGGGTTGAAATGATCGGTGATGTTGAAGACCTTCAGACCGATCGTCGCGTTGTGATTGAAGAGGCGGAGCCTCTTGGTGATCTGGGTGTCGAGCGAGACGAACTGCGGGTATCGGCCTTCATTCCGCGGACCGACGAAGTTGCGATCGGCATCGACGTTCGACAGCGGGAAGCCGGTCCGCACGTCGAGCACCGGGAAGACGGCGAAGCCGCGCGGAAGGCTGATGCTGCCCCAGAGCAGCACGCGGTTCGGCGCGTCCCAGGGCAGCGGGCCGCGCTCATCGGGGCGGATGATCGGGTTCTCGATGTTGCCGAAAAAGCCGTTGAAGTCGTTGAGGTTGCCGATCGCCGAAGACCGGGTGTAGGAACCGACGATCTGATCGTTTCCATGGAACTGATAGCGCGCTGAGATCTGACCCTCTCGGTATCGCGAGCTGCCGTCGGTGCGGAGCACGATGGCATCCGCGATCGTATCGACCACCGGCTCGAACCGGTTTTCCCGCTGCGCGTATCCGACGCGGACGAACAGATTCTTCAGCCACTCGCGATCGACTTCGACGTTGCCGTTGACGCTGCGCGGCGCGCGCAGCTCTGACGCGGTGATATTCGACAACTCGACGGACGGTCCAAGCGGCGTCATGCCAGCGTCTGAAAACAGGGTCACGACGCGCCGCTGCATCTGTTCGAAGCTCGCCACGTTGAGCAGCACCGGGCTGTAGAACATCCCGATACCGGCGCGGATGACCGTGCGCCCATCGGCGGTGACGACGGCCGTGAGTGAGGCGCGCGGCGCGACGTTGACATCGCCGGTGAGCGACTCGTAGTCGTAGCGCGCGCCGTACTGCACCGTGAGCCGCGACGCGACGGTCCATGCGTCCTGCGCGTAGCCCTGAAGGGCGGTCTTGCTCCGCGAGAGTTCCCCCGTGCCGACGAACGAAATCGCCTGACTCAGCGTTCCGTCAGCCCGGACGACGTCAATCGGGCCGTTCCAGCTGACGCCGTCGAACGATTCGTGCGTGACGCCGGCGCCCACCTTGAGGAGGTGCGCCGGTCCGAGCGGCGTGAACGAGTACGTGTTCAGCCACTCGAGGCGGCGGCTGCCGCGATCTTGATTGTTGAAGTAGCTGCCTGAGTTGACGTCGGGCGCGAGCACCATCGGACCGTCCGGCGTGCTCGGATAGATCGTCGAGTCGAACTGCTTCACGCTGACGCGCGTGTCGAAGACGCCTCGATCCGACACGACGATCTGATCCGATGCGCTGACGAGCACGTTGTGGTTCTTGATGTTCGGCGTCACCGGCTGGGGGTTCAACGTGTTCAGGCCCGCATAGGTCGTTTTGCGCGGCGACACCATGGTCAACGCGGTGAAGCGGTTGGTCGGCGAGATCCCCCAGTCGGCGCGGCTGAAGGATGCCAGGCTCTGAACCTTCGTGTCGCTCTCGAACGGCGGCAGGCCGAAGACTTGCGTCTGGCTGAACTCG
>DAIUKO010000216.1:0-13078 GCA_036848175.1 Vicinamibacterales bacterium
CGACAGCATCGGACCGAGATGATTCCCTTCCGCCGTGTGGTTGTAGACGACGTCGAGGATGACCTCGATGCCGGCCACGTGCAGCCCCTTGACCATCTCCTTGAACTCGCGCACCGAGGCGCCGGGCTCACGCTGACTCGCATACTCGTTGTGCGGCGCGAAGAATCCGATCGAGTTGTAGCCCCAGTAATTGCGCAGTCCCCGATCGAGCAGAAAGCTGTCGTGCACGAACTGATGGATCGGCAGCAGTTCCACAGCGGTCACGCCGAGTCTGGTCAGGTATTCGATCGCGGCTGGATGCGCGAGGCCCGCATACGTGCCGCGCAGCGGCTCGGGGATGTCGGGACAGCGCTTCGAAAACCCTTTCACGTGCACTTCGTAGATGATCGTCTCGTGCAGCGGACGGCGCAGCGGTCGATCGTCTTCCCAGTCGAACCGCCGATCGATGACGACCGACCTCGGCACGTGCGGCGCGCTGTCTTCTTCGCTCATCGTCTCGCCGTCCGACCCGATCACGTACGGCAGGACCGCCGGCCCCCAGGTGATGTCGCCCGAGATGGCGCGCGCGTACGGATCGAGCAGCAGCTTCGACGGATTGAAACGATGCCCCTCCCCCGGCGCCCACGGTCCGTGGGCGCGGAAGCCGTAGCGCTGTCCCGGTCCGACGCCCGGCATGTAGCCGTGCCAGCAGAACGCCGTTCGATCCGGCATCCGCACGCGATGCTCTTTGCCGGATGAATCGAACAGACACAGATCGATGTGATCCGCGGTTTCGGAGAACACGGAAAAATGTGTCCCTTTGCCGTCCCACCGCGCGCCCAGCGGAAATGGTTGGTCAGGCCAGATCTCGAGTTTCAAATCAGTCCTCCGCGCAGCCGTCGATCGCCGGCGCCGTCGCCGGCAGCACAGACGATGCCACGTGTTGTACAGTAGCCGGCAGTTTTTGGGGAGGCTTCATGAAGAAACCGCCGGTCCTGTTCGTCATCTTGCTCATGTCCTCGGCGCTGCTGCTGGCCCAGTCGCAGCGCAACGTGTCGGTCAATCCTAAGGACATCGTCGAACTCGAACTGCTGACCCACACCGAGGTCTACGAGAAAATCCACAAGGACGGCAAGACGTCGGTGCTCGTCATCACCGGCGGCACCGAAGAGCGCGGCCCGCACGACGTGCTCGGCGGCCACACCATCATGTCGCGCCACCGCGGCGCTGAAGTCGCCAAGCGGCTCGGCAACGCGCTCGTCGCGCCCGTCCTGCCGATCGCGGTTCAGGCCACCGGTCTTCGCGAGAACACCGACCAGCCCGGCGGCGTGCAGATGCCGGCCGACGTCTTCAAGCAGGTTCAGCTCGCGATGATCGAGAGCATGGCGATGAACGGCTTCAAGGACATCTTCGTGATGGGCGATCACGGCGGCGGCCAGCCGCAGATCAAGGAAGCCGTCGCCGAGATGGACCAGAAGCTGTCGGCGAAAGGCGTCCACGTCTACTACATCGCCGACTTCTATCAGAAGACGCACGACGACGTGGATCTGTACATGTACGAACACAAGCTCCCAATCGGCGGCCACGGCGCGATGATGGAAACGTCCGAGATGCTCTACGAGGAGCCGGTGCCAGGCATGTACGTGCGGCCGTCGTACAAGACGGTCCAGTTCAATCCGACCGGACAGACGCCCGAGGAGTGGAAGGCGGCCCGCGATGCGCGTGCGGCGCGCGCGGCGGCTGGTGACACCGGCGGCGGCCGCGGTCAGGGCGGCGGTCGCGGACGCGCGCAGGATCCAAATGCGCCGCCTCGCGTGAACAACGGGCTCACCGGCGATCCGCGGCCCTCGACAAAGGAGATCGGCAAGGCCGTCTTCGAGATCGGCGTGACCAACACCGTCGCCGAGATCAAGAAGCAGGTGGCCGAGAAGCGCGGCTCGACACACCAGTAAAAGCAACCCGATCATGGCGCGGCGCCGTCTAACGCTGCGCCATGATGCAGGACCTTCGCTTCGCGCTCCGGCAGCTCCGCCGCACGCCGGTCTTCGCCGTCGTGACGATCCTCACGCTGGCGCTCGGCATCGGCGCCAACACGGCGGTGTTCAGCGTGATGAACGCCGTCATGCTGCGGTGGCTGCCGGTCGCCGATCCCGGGCGGCTCGTCTTCCTCCACACCACCGGCCAGCCCTCGAAGTCCTCGCAAACCGGATTCGACGACACCTCGCTGACGCTCCCCATCTACGAGCAGCTGCGCGCGGAGACGCGCATCTTCTCGGATCTGATCGCATTCGTCCCGCTCGACACCAACCGCACCGCAATCCGCCACGGCGCCGATCCCGAGACGGCGTGGGCCGACATGGTCAGCGGCAATTTCTTCTCGGGTCTCGGCGTCCGCATGGCGCGCGGCCGCGCGCTGACGATGGACGACGAGCGGCAGCACACATCGACCGCCGTCATCAGCTACGGATTCTGGACGCGGCGCTTCGGCCGTAACCCGTCGACCGTCGGCGACACGCTGTTCGTCAAAGGCGTGCCATTCACCGTCGTCGGCGTCGCGAGTCAGGATTTTCCGGGCGTCGAACATCGAACCGCGACCGACGTCTGGATTCCGATTCAGAACCGGCCTGAACTGAAACCGTGGGGACGGCCGGCGGAATCGGAAGAGAGCTTCCACGGCTCGCCGACCTGGTGGTTCCTGATGATGGTGGGCCGGCTCGCGCCGAACGTGACCGAGGCGCAGGCGCTCGCGATGGCGCAGCCGATCTTTCAGCGCGCCGCGTATTCGCCTGACGGCTCGCCCGGGCCGGGCGAGCGCGTTCCGAATCTGTTCTTCAGCGCCGCGCGGGGAATCCAGGGACTGAGCAACCGGTACCGGCAGCCGCTGACGACGCTGATGACGATGGTCGGCGTCGTGCTGCTGATTGCGTGCGGCAACGTGTCGATGCTGCTCGCGGCGCGCAACGCCGCGCGGCAGCGCGAGTTCAGCCTGCGCACCGCGCTCGGCGGCAGCCGGGCACGGCTGTTCCGTCAGCTCGTCACCGAGAGCCTCGCGCTCGTCGCCGTCGGGACGCTCTGCGGATGGCTCTTCGCAATCGTGGCAACGCGCGCGCTGGCGGCGTGGTCGTCGCTCGATGCGTCGCTCGCCCCCGACGGCCGCGTCCTGCTGTTCACGCTCGCGCTGTCGGCGATCGCCGCGCTCGTCTTCGGTCTCGCGCCGCTGGTGACTGCGGCCCGTGCGCCGATCGGACTGGTCTTGAAGACATCGTCGACAAACACGACGCCGGACCGCGGGAAGAGACGCGCCGGTCAGGCGATCGTCGCGGCACAGATCGCGCTGTGCCTCGTGCTGCTCGTCGGCGGCGGCCTGCTCGTCCGCACGCTGCAGAATCTGAGCAGCGCCGATCTCGGGTTCCGTGCGCCGGGATTGCTCGTCTTCGGCGTGACGCCGCCGCAAACAGTACGAGGCGACACCGCCGTCGTCCGCTTCTACGAGTCGCTCGTGAGCCGGCTACGCACGCTGCCGGGCGTCGACGCGGTCACGCTGATGTCCAATCGGATTGGCGGCGGCTGGAGCAACAACACCGGCGCGATCGTCGACGGCCGGCCGCCCGACGCGCAGAAGTCGTCGCCGATGCGCTGGAACGCCGTCGGTCCCGACTACTTCCACGTGCTCGGCATCCCGCTGCGGCTCGGCCGGGACTTCACCGACGCGGACGGCCCCACGTCGCCGCCGGTGGTCATCGTCAACGAGACGTTCGTTCAGCTCTATCTCACGGACCGCCAACCGCTCGGCCACACGGTGTCGCTCGGCAAACCGTTCACGATCGTCGGCGTCGCGCAGAACAGCCGCTACACCAGCGTCCGCGAAGCGGATCGGCCGATGGCCTACTTCCCGTACACGCAGGTGGCCTCGATCGGCGGACTCCATGTCGAGATGCGCACGTCCGGCGATCCGGCGTCGCTCCTTCCGCAGGTGCGCCGCGTCGTGCAGGAATTCGGACCGGATCTGCCGCTGCTGCGGCCGATGACCCAGCAGGCGCAGTTCGACGAGTCGTTCGCGGAAGAGCGTCTCTTCGCGAGGCTGGCGACGTTCTTCGGCGCGCTCGCCGTCGTCCTCGTCGCAACCGGTCTCTACGGCACGCTCGCGTACCGCGTCAATCGTCGGACGTCGGAGATCGGCGTGCGGATGGCGCTCGGCGCCGAGCGGCGCCAGGTCGTCTGGATGGTGATGCGTGAAAGCGTGATGCTGAGCGCGATCGGCATCGGCATCGGTCTGCCGCTCGCGATCGCGGGAACGCGGATGCTGAAGACGATGCTCTTCGGCGTCACGACCGGCGATCCGGTCTCGTTCGCCGCTGCGTTGGCCGCGATCGCGATCGTGGCCGTCGTCGCGAGCGTGCTCCCGGCCAGGCGCGCCGCCTCGGTGAATCCCATCATCGCGCTGCGCTACGAATGAAATCCGCTCGTTTTTCCAATTCGTCTTGACGAGCGGTAACTCGACGCCGTACCGTGTGCGGATGAAATCTTCCACTGCTGTTCTCGTCACCACGGCGATCTGCGGCGTGGCGGCTCTGCTCCTGGCGCGGACCGGGATCGCGCGCGCGGCGTCGCCGTCGTGGAACGCCCGCGCCGCTGTCGCCTACCTCGACGCCCGTCAGGCGTGGTGGCAGCAGTGGCCCAACGCACAACGCGACCACGAGACGGCATGCGTCTCGTGCCACACCGCGCTGCCGTACGCAATCGCGCGGCCGGCGCTGCGCCGCGCGCTCGGCGAGACCGATCTCGCCGCGCCCGAGCGCACGATGCTCGCCAACGTCGCCAAGCGCGTGAACCTGTGGAAGGAAGTCGAGCCGTTCTATCCGGATCAGACGCGCGGTCTGCCCAAGACCAGCGAGTCGCGCGGGACCGAAGCGGTGCTCAACACGGCGGTCCTCGTCGCGCGCGACGCGGAGCGCGGCGCGCTGTCGGACGAGGCGCGCCAGGCGTTTGCGAACCTGTGGGCGCTGCAGTTCAAGAATGGCGATCTCAAAGGCGCGTGGGCCTGGCTGAATTTCCACTACGAGCCGTGGGAATCGAACGACTCCGCCTACTTCGGCGCGACGCTCGCCGCGCTCGCCGTCGGACATGCACCCGGCGGCTATGCCTCCGGCGCGGAGATTCAAGAACAGGTGAAGTCGCTGCGCGAGTACCTGCAGAAGCGCGCCGACGTCGAAACGCTCTTCAACCGCGTCATGCTGCTGTGGGCGTCATCGAAGTTCCCCGGGCTGCTCACAGCCGAGCAGCAGCACGCGATCATCGACGCCGCCAATGCCAAGCAACAGAGCGACGGCGGCTGGACGATAGCGACGTTCGGATCGTGGAAGCGCGTCGATTCGACGCCGCTCGACACGGCGAGCGACGGCTACGCCACAGGACTCGTCACCCTCGCCCTCCAGCAGGCCGGCGTCGCGCCGACCGACGCCCACGTCGCCAAGGGGTTGGCGTGGCTGTCGAGCCACCAGGACGCGGCCACGGGGATGTGGACCGCGACATCGCTCAACAAGCAGCGCGATCCGGCGAGCGACGCTGCCAAGTTCATGAGCGATGCCGCGACCGCGTACGCCGCGCTCGCGCTGATACAGGCGCGCGTCAGTGGCTCTTCAACTGATCGATGAACCACGAGACACGGCTGATCGAATCGCCGTGTGACTCGACGCCGTTGATCTGATAGCGCACGACGCCGTCCCGGTCGACGTAGAACGTCGCCGGGACGTTGTCGAACTTCATCGTCCGCTCGACTTCCGCAGCCGACGCCCGCGCGACCGGAAACGCGAACTTCATCTCGTCGAGGTAGCGCCGCAATCGGTTCGAGTCCTCGTCGATGCTGACGAGCAGGAACGCGACGCCCGGATCGTTCTGGTATTTCGCGTACGCCGATTTCAACTGCGGCAGCTCGGCGCGGCACAGCCCGCACCACGACGCGAAAAAGTCCAGCAGCACGACCTTCCCGCGCAGCGCGGCCGTGTCGAACGGTTTGCCGTCGACCGTCGTCAGCGTCAGCTTCGGAAGCGGCCGATCGACGAGGCTCTTGAGCGCGTCCGCTCTCCGTTCGTCGCGGCGACGCGTCAGTTCCTTCTCGAGCCACGCGTCGACGGATCCGTCCGAACCGGTACGGAGAGCGGTCAACGCCTGCGTCGCGCGCTGACGCAGCGGCGGCGGACCGCCGGCGAGCGACAGCGCGTTCAGGTAGTACTCACGCGCGCGATCGGGCGCGTTCTGCGTGCGCGCCAGCTCGCCGAGATGAAACTGATTCGCGAAATCCTGATTCTGCGAGAGGCGCGCCGCCTCTTCGAGCTTGCTCGCCGCGCCGGCGTAGTCCTTCTTCAGAAACAGCGCCCAGCCAACGAGGTCGATGGCGGTGGCGCGTCCGCGCGCGTACGCACTCTGCGACTTGCCGGTCATCTGGTAGGCGCTCAGGTTCTCGGCGATGAACCGATCGGAGACCGCGATCCCGCGCTCCGCCGTCGCGATCGCGCGATCCAGATCGCCGCGATCGATCAGCAGTTGCGCGCCGGTGAAGTACGGCGCCGGATCGGCCTGCGCCTTCGCACGCGCCTCGATGGCGGCAACGATCTCGTCGACCGGCGCCGACGCGCTGCGGTACGACTCCAGCTTGGCGTCGAGCGCCTTGATCTCCTCGCGCGGCGGCGCAGGATCGACCTTGTCCGCCGCCGCAAATCCCTCGGCGGTGCGGAGCGCCTCCTGCGCGGAGGCGCGAGCGGGATCGGCGGCGAGGGCCGCCTTCAATTCGGTGAGCGCGCGCTCGCGGTACGACGGCTCGTCGTGCCAGCCCGGAAACACGCTTTCCTGCTGCCAGCCTTTGAACATGTAGATACGGCCGAGCATCTCGTGCGCCTCGGCGGCCGTCGCACGATCCCGCGTCGCCCCCTCGAGCGCCACGATCGCGCTCTTCGAGAGGCGCTGATCCCAGAATGTCCGGCCCCTGGCGAGGGCGTCGCGCGCCGGCGTCTGTGCTGACAGCGACGCGGCCGCCAGCGCGGCCGTCAAAATCCCTGCGAATCGTCTCTGCATGATGGCGTTCCTCGTTTGCGGTGACTTCGTGACAGTCTACCGTTTTGCTATGCTCTCCGGGCGGAGGCGGTTATGAAAGTGCGTTTTGCGACCGTGCTCATCGCCGCGCTCGTCCTCCCTCTCACCGCTCACGCCCAAGGTAAACCCGACTTCTCCGGCACCTGGAAGATGGATCACACGCGCAGCGAGTCGGCCGTGCAGAACGAGCCGATCGGGCCGGTCACGCTGGTCATCGCGCAGACGCCGACCGAAATGCGGATCGAGACCACGCGCGCGCAGGGCTCGAGCAGCGTCACCTACAAGCTGGATGGATCGGAGATCAAGATCCCCGGCGGCACCGTGAAATCGCACTGGGACGGCACGACGCTCGTCGTCGAGGCGGTGCGCGACATCCAGGGTCAGACGGTCACGACCAAGGAAACGCGCCGGTTGAGCGCCGACGGCAACGAGATGCTGGTCGAGACGATGCTCATCGTGCAGCATGGGTACTCGCTGCGCGGGACGCCGAACTACGGATCGGGGAAGGATATTTTCGTTCGTAGTCGTTAGTCGTTGGTCGTTGGTCGTTGGTCGTTGGTCGTTAGTCGCCGCTCTTGAGGCGCGTGTACTCCTGTTTCGCGCTGACGAGGACCGGCAGGTTGGCGTCCGCGTCTTTCCACGCATTGAAAAACTCTTCGTACGCCTTGCGGCCCTCGTCGATTTTGCGGAGCTTCGCCAGCGCGCGGCCGTAGTACAGCGAGGACAGCGGCTTGAGCGATGATGTCGTGGGTTCGGGTCGATCGACGATCTTTTTGAACTGTTGCGCGGCTGTCTCGGCGTCTCCTTGCGCGAGGTGCGCGGCGCCGAGGGTGAAGATCGAGCCGAAGTCCTTGTCGTTCTTCGGCGGCGGAATCGTCTCGATCGCCCGCCGGTCGCCCTGCCGCAGGCGAATCAGCGCGGTGACCAGCGCGAAGCCGCGCTGCGCCTCCTCATTCGACGCGCCGCGGAGCTTGCTCGACTCGTCGACCAGCTTCTGCGCGCCGGCGAGGTCGTCGATGATGGCGAGCGCGAAGGCGTTGCTGAGGAGCGCGTCGAGACTCCGTTCGATCCCCAGCGATGCCCGCACGGCGGCACGTGTCGCGGCGGCGTCGCCGAAGATGCCGGCCGACTGCGCCACGATGCTCCAGACCGTAGCCGTTGATCCTGTCAGTCCGGTTCTGGAGGCCGATTCGGATGCGTACTGGGCGGCAAGTTCTCGGGCGCGTGCGAGCTGACCCGAGCAGAGTGCGACCGTGAGCTGCGTCGTCAGGATGCGAAACCCGTCCGGGAAGCGGCGGGCTGCTTCGATTTGACGCGTCATCTCCGCCTCGTCGTGCCGGTAGAACGCCAGCTGGTACAGCTCGCTGCGGAAGCCGGTCGAGTCGACACCGCGGGCGATCGCATCTTCGAGCGTCCGGCGTGCCTCGTCGGGCTTGTTCATCGCGATGTACACGCCGGCGAGATTCCCGTACGGCAGCGGCTCGTCGGGCGCGAGGCCGATCGCCACGCGGTACTCCTCGGCGGACTTCGCCCACTCCCCGATGCCGCTGTACGCGCCCGCCAGATTCGAGTGCGGCACGAAATCCTTGGGGTAGGTCTGAATCCAGATCTGATACGTCTCGATCGTCTTCCGGTCCGAGCCGTCGATCGTCGAGTGGTAGCGGGCTGTGATGTAGAGGCGTTCGGGCTCGCTCACACGATCCTTCAGCTCGTAGGCCTTTGCGATGTGCGTGCGCGACAAGCTCCCCTCGAGCATGTTGGCGTAGACGGTGCTCAATCGCGCGTGCGCCAGCGCGAACTCCGGATCCTGCTCGACAGCCTTGCGGAAGAACGGCAGCGACGCAGCATCGCCCTGTCGACGCCGCGTGGACATGCCGAGGCTGTACGACTTCAGCGCATCCAGCGATGCGGTGGTCGCGCCCTGAATCGGCGCGTCGTACTTTTCAATCGAGGCGAGCGATTCGCCCAGACCTCGCCGGAGCTCGTCGGCGGCGCGGCCGAGCGCCTTCAGCACGTCGTCCTTGTTCTCCGCCTGCACCTGCCGCTTCTCGATCGTGTCGCCGGTGCGGCAGTTCGAGGCGTCGAGCGAGATGACGTAGCTCGTGCCGAGCTGCGAGATCGTGCCGGCAATCATCGCTTTGCTCGCCGTCCGCTCGCAGATGTCGCGTCCGATCGATGGCGTGATCTTCTCGTCGGCGTGGCGGCCCATCAGCCGCAGCGTGCCCTGGACGCGCTGCTCGGGGAGGACGCTCAGAAACGGCGACTGGCGAAGCTGAACTTCGAGCGCTTCCTTCAACGTGTCGTCGAACACCGCGTCGCCGGTCGAGTTCGTGAAGGCGAGCACCACGGAGTCGCGCTCGCTGAAGGCGCGTGTCGCGCGGCTCGAGTACACGAACGCGCCCGCGACCGCCGCGAGCACGAGTCCCGCCGCTGTCGCCAGCGCCTTCCAACCAAACGGCCGAGCCCTTGCGATACGCGGGTCGGTCCCAACCGTCGCGGCTGTCGCGTTCGCCGGTACCACTGGCACCGTGTGCGAGTCGCTCGCACGTTTCAGCCGCTTGAGATCGCTTCGCAGGTCGGCAGCGGTTTGATAGCGGATGTCGCGATCCTTCTCGAGCGCTTTCGCGACGATGTGATCGAACTCGGCCGGCAGCGCCGGAGTCACGCTCGATGGCGGCGGCGGGTTGTGCGTGAGCAGCGCTTCGAAGATCGCGACCGGCGTCTTGCCGGAAAATGGCAGCGCCCCCGTCGCCATCTCGTACAACACGACGCCGAAGGAAAACAGATCAGTGCGGCCGTCGATCTCCGATCCGCGCGCCTGCTCGGGCGACATGTACGCCACGGTACCCAGCGTGGTGCCGAGCGTCGTCACACCGTCTGCGATGCGCGTATCTTCCGTGTCGGAAGCCGTCTTCGTCGCGGACAGCTTCGCGAGCCCGAAATCGAGCACCTTGGCCTGGCCGCGGCGCGTGACGAAGATGTTCGCCGGCTTGATGTCGCGATGCACGAAGCCGCTCGAATGTGCGGCATCGAGCGCGTCTGCGACCTCGATGCCGAGCTCGAGCACGCGTTCGAACGGCAGCGCTCCGCGCGCGATTTCGTCTTTCAGCGTGTGGCCGTCGAGCAGCTCCATGACGATGAACGACTGACCTTCGTGCTCGCCGACGTCGTGGACCATGCAGATGTTCGGGTGGTTCAGCGACGAGGCGATGCGCGCTTCGCGGCGGAACCGTTCGAGCACCTCGGGGTTCGCCGCGAGATCCGGCGGTAGGAACTTCAGCGCGACCTGACGTCCGAGCCGGACGTCCTCGGCGCGGTAGACGACGCCCATGCCGCCAGCACCGAGGCGCTCGAGAATCCTGTAGTGCCCGACGGTCGTGCCGATCACCGCCCGCTCACCGTCCTGAAGCTTTGCGGCCGATGTCGACGGCGCTGAAGCCAGCCTCGCCCCAGTTCATCACGAAGACGCTGAATCCCTGTTTCATGCGCATCTCGATGTCAGTTGCCGTCGCCGGATAGCCGCACGGCACGTTGAACGCCTTGCACGCCGCCAGGACCTGCTGAATCGCCTGTTCCCACGCGGCCGTATCGACGACGCGCTCGCCGGCGGCATTGGTGCTGGAGAAGACGCCGCGGAGCGTGCCCGCACCCGGCCACAAGACGCCGATGCCTTTCACCGCCGCGATCTCGCGCACGTGCGCGAGCCCTTCCTTGCTTTCGACGATCGTCCAGTTGATCAGCTCGCCGTCGGGATTGAGCGGCCACAGATCCGCCCTGCGCTTGTACTCTTGCTCGCTCATGCCCCAGACCGCCGGCGCGTTGCCGACCTCGTCCGGCCTGGTTCCGCCCTTTGACGCGAAGCGCATCGCCGCGAGACCCTTCCGCACTTCATCCGCACTCTCGGTCTCCACGAACATGATGCCGGCCGCGCCGGCGTTGAGTTGGCGGCTGATGTTGTCGCCGGCCTTTGCGAAGTCCGGCGCCATCTTCGGCGTCTTGACGATGAGCGGATGCGTCAGGCCGAAGAATGGCGGTTTGGTCGGTCCCGCCGCATCGCCGAGCGCGTTGACGAAGTCGGTGAACGCGGGCAGGCCGCGATCGAGACCGCCTTCCATGCTGCCGTTGAACAGGTAGTCGGCAGACTTGTAGGCGAGCGCGTCTTTCGCCAGCTCGATCGCCGGCCGCGCCGGCGCCGGCGGCGCGCCGCGGCGGCCGCCGCTGTTGCTTGGCGCGTAGAGACCGAACACCGGCTGGTGATGCTCGAGCAGTTGGATGACCGGATTGAGCCGCTGGCGCTGACCGTGCGCGACGGAGACGACGCTCAACGCAATGAGGACGCGAATGGCGCGCGCAAAAGAGGACTTCATAGGTACTGCGCGGAATTATACCTGCGCGTCGGATGCCCTCGGCTACGCGGCGGGATTGGGTCGCGGCACGCCCTGCTCGATGGCGGCGAGGTAGACGGCGCCGCGCCGTTCGGCGAGCAGATCGAACGCGAGCAGCAGCGCGGCATTGATCAGCAGTCCGAGCGCGACGCCGGTGAGCGTGGCGTTGCTCTTCCGCGCGATCGCGACGATCGCGGTCACGACGATCAGCGCAACTTCGACGTATTCGATGAGGACGAAGTTGCGCTGGACGCGCGCCATGCGCGCGCCCTCGTCGGTATAGAAGCGCGCCGGATTCGAATCGAGCTGCGCGCGCAGACGGCCAGCCTGAGGATCGGTTTTCACATACAGACCGACGCCGATCGCGATCTCGACGAGCGCGAGGATCCCCAGTGTCAAGGCGAACGATCGAAAGTCCGCCCGCGCCCGGAACAGTACCAGCGCCGCGGCGACGATGGCGGCGCCGATGACGGCGATGAACAGGCCGGCGTTCTTCTCGCCGTTGAAATAGATCGTCAACGCGTCGTGCATCGATTCCCTAAGCTCTCCACCACGGAGGACACTGAGGACACGGCGATGAGTTG
Organism: Vicinamibacterales bacterium; assembly: GCA_036848175.1. Taxonomy (GTDB): domain Bacteria; phylum Acidobacteriota; class Vicinamibacteria; order Vicinamibacterales; family CAVVIG01; genus QHWF01. Next base: position 12,038 of record DAIUKO010000216.1, read on the forward strand.
TTACGGCTCGGGCAGCGCAAACGCGGTCAGCGTCGTACCGGACGGCATCAGCACGTACTGGCGGTTGTCCAGCATGTAGGTGATCGCTCCAGCGTAAAGCGCTGATCCGGTCTGGAAGTGCCACAGATTCTTCCCGCTCTTCGCGTCGAACGCCATCAGGTTGCCCGATGCGCCGGCGAAGACCAGCCCCGACGCCGTCGAGAGGACGCCGGCCCACGACTGGCTCGTGTACGGGAACTCCCATTTCCGCTCGCCTGTCGTCGCGTCAATGGCGCGCAGCGCGCTGAACTGCGTGTCGTTCAGACGCTGCACCGCGCCGCCTCGAAACGCATCGCCGGCGTTGTAGTCTTCCTTCCACGAGAAGAACACGCCGCACGACTCGCGCGCGGTGACGAAGAAGAGGTTCGACGAGGGATCGAACGACGGCGGCATCCAGTTCGTGCCGCCCGACTGATCCGGACAGACGCGCGTCCCTTCCTCGCTCGGGATCGTGTTGGGCTGCAGCATCGGCCGGCCGTCGGGGCGAATCTCGCTCGCCCACGTCGTCTTGATGAACGGCTTGCCCCTGATCAACTTGCCGGTCACGCGATCGAGCACGTAGAAGAAGCCGTTGCGGTTCGCGAACAGCACGACCTTGCGCGGCTCGCCGTTCAGCGTGAGATCGGCGAGGACCGGCATCTGCGTCGAGTCGTAGTCCCAGACGTCGTGCGGCGTGAACTGGTAGTGCCAGCGCAGCTTGCCAGTGTCGGCGTCGAGTGCCACGACCGACGCGGTGTAGAGGTTGTCGCCCTCGCGCTCGGCGCCGCTGTAGTCAGGACCGGCGTTGCCCGTCCCCCAGTACACGAGATTGAGATCCGGATCGTACGCGCCGGGCACCCAGATCGATCCGCCGCCGTACTGCCACGCCTTCTGATCGGTGCCTCGCCACGTTCCGTGACCGGGGTCGGTGGGACCGGCGGTCGTGTAGAAGCGCCAGACCTGTTTGCCGCTTTCCGCGTCGTACGCGTCGATGAAGCCGCGCACGCCGTACTCGGCGCCGGC
>DAIUKO010000217.1:0-13073 GCA_036848175.1 Vicinamibacterales bacterium
TGTTCGCCAACTGCCTGCTCGCGCTCGACGCGCGAACCGGCAAGCGGCTGTGGCATTACCAGACCGTTCATCACGACCTCTGGGATCTCGACAACGTTTCGGCGCCGCAGCTCGTAACGGTGCAGCATGACGGCAAGCGCGTGGATGCGGTTGCGCATGCCGGCAAGACCGGATTCCTGTACGTCTTCAATCGCGTGACCGGTGCGCCGCTGTGGCCGATCGAAGAGCGGCCGGTGCCGAAGAGCGACATACCTGGCGAGCAGGCGTGGCCGACGCAGCCCTTTCCCACCAAGCCGCCCGCGTTCGCGAAGCAGACGTTCACGGTTGACGACGTCAACCCGTGGCTGTTGACGCCGGAGGAGTACGAGAAGACGCGCGAGCGTGTGGCGAAAGCGCGCAACGACGGGATTTACACGCCGCCGGCGCTTGGCGACACGATCTCGATGCCGGGCAATCAGGGCGGATCGAACTGGGGAACGACCGCATCCGATCCGAGCAAAGGTCTCGTGTTCGTCGTCAACGTCAACGAGCTCGCGATTCTGAAACTCGAAGACGTGAGAACGCGAGCCGGCCGTCCCGGCGCGCTCGGTCAGCAGGTCTACCAGCTCAACTGCCAGATGTGCCACGGATCGAATCAGCCGAACGCGCCCGAAGGCGTCGCGCCGAGCCTCGCCGATGTCACGGTCCGCATGGGCGAAGACGCGATCCGCGCGATCGTGACCGGCGGCACCGGAACGATGCGTCCGCTGTCGCATCTCTCGGACGCGGACATCACGGCGGTCATCAACTATCTCGGAAGTACGAATCCTGATAACGGTCCGAACCGCGGGAACGTTTCGTTCGGTCCGCCACCTCCGCCCGGGCCGGTCGTCGCGGCGGGCGGTGTGCCGATTCCGAAAGTGCCGATTTCGCCGGCGCCGCCGCCGACCTACGGCGGCATCGGCGGAACGGGCGGCAACACGCCGTGGCCTGAAGGCGTGGCGACGCCGTCCAATCGGTACGTCACCGAATACGGCGTCATGGCGTCGGCCACCAAGCCGCCTTACACGACGCTGACGGCGTACGACCTCAACACGGGCACGATCAAATGGCAGGTGCCGATCGGCGACGACCTGCAGACGATGGCGCGAGGCGGACCGTCGAAGACAGGCGGGCTTGGCGCGCGCAACGGAATGGTCGTCACCAGGAGTGGTCTCGTGTTTGTCGCGGGCGGCGACGGCAAGGCACGCGCGTACGATGAAGAAACCGGCCTGGTGTTGTGGAGCGGCACGCTGCCGGGAAGCTCCAGCGGCATTCCGGCCAGCTACGAAGCCAACGGACGTCAGTATGTCGTCTTTTCGTCGGTGCCGCGTCCCGCGGGGCGCGGTGGCCGCGGTGGTCGCGGGGACGGACGCGGCGGCCGCGGTGATCAACGTCCGGCGGCGCCTGCTGCCGCCGAGATCGCACCAGATATGCCGCGCGGATACATTGCGTTCGCGCTGCCCGCACGCGAGAAGACAACGCCGGGGATCAAAAACTGAGGGCGATTGCTGCGGCGCTCGCGGCAATCGCCGTGCTCATCGGCGCGCGCAGCGCGCCGCGGGCCGCACAACACGAGGAACGATCGCGTCCGCCCGACTTCGACCAGCCGATTCGTCTGTACGCCGCCGGCCTCGGCACATCCAAGCGATCGATCTCGTCGCCGAGCGCGGAAGCGCGAGCGTACTTCAACCAGGGCGTTCAGCTGATGTACGCCTTCGCGAAGGCCGAAGCCGGCCGATCCTTTCACGAAGCACAACGCCGCGATCCTGATTGCGCCATCTGCTACTGGGGCGAGGCGTGGGCGTGGGGCCCGTACGTCAACGGACGCATGACGGCGGCCGACGCGTCACGTGCCTACGCGGCGATTCGAAGTGCGTCGGCGCTCGCCGAGCACCACGCCTCACCGAAAGAACGTGCGTACATCGACGCGATGACGCTCCGCTATGTTGAACACTTCGATCCGTTCGATCACGGACGCGAGGACCGCGCGTACGCTGAGGCGATGGCACGCGTGGCGCAGCGCTATCCCGACGATCTCGACGCCGCCACGCTCTACGCCGAAGCGCTCTTTCTGCTCCTGCCGCGGCCTGGCGCGTTCGACATCGCCAATCCTGACGTCGCACATCTGTTGAGCGTGCTCGAGAGCGCCCTCGCGCGTGACGTCCGCCATCCGGGCGCCTGTCATCTCTACGTGCACACCACGGAGCTGACGACCGAGCCTCAGCGAGCGGCCGCGTGCGCCGAACATCTGGGCAGCGCCATGCCGGCGGCGAGCCACCTGAGTCACATGCCATCGCACGTTTGGACGCGGATGGGACGCTGGGGCGACGCCGTTGACGCGAGCCTGCGAGCGTGGGAGACGGATCGGAGAGCGGCCTCCGGCGAAACGTTCGCAACCTACCCCGCACACGATCTCCAGATGCTCGTGTTCGCCGCCTGCATGGACGGGCAAGCCGCGCTGGCGATCCGCGCAGCCCAGGGACTGACGACGCTCACCGGCGAGCCGATGTACCACGCGCTGGCGCTCGTCCGATTAGGCCGATTCAACGAGATGGGCACGCTCGGAACCCGGCCGGCTCCTGACATTCAGGCCGGGATCTGGGACTTCGCTCAGGGCTACGCGCGGCTTCGCGGCGGCGACGCGTCCGGCGCACGCCAGTCTCTCGCGCGCGTGCGCGCCATCGCCGACTCGTCACGGGCGGCGTTTCGATTTCATCCGGCCCGGACGCTCCTTGGCGTCCTCGCCGGTGTCCTCGATGGTGAGATCCAACGAGCGGAGGGACGTCTGCCCGAAGCGATCGCCGCGTTCGAACAGGCAGTCGCGATGGACGATGCGCTCATCATCGACGATCCCGAGCCGCTGCCGTTCGCCGCGCGGCACTGGCTCGGCGCCGCACTGATCGAGGCTCGCCGCTTCGCGGAAGCCGAGCGTGCGTATCGCGCCGATCTGTCGCGCCACCCGCATAACGGATGGGCGCTCGTCGGACTGCAGCAGGCACTGCGCGCTCAGGGACAGACCACGCGTGAAGTGGATGACGATTTGCGCCGAAGCTGGGCGCGATCCGACATCACCATTCGGGCGTCGAGATTCTGAACCAGGGCACGAGCATCCCGCGCGACAAGGGCGCGCGCGGCGCTTGCGAGGCCCTGGTTTTCATGCTAGCGTCCGCGAGCGTTTACGCGGAGGCGTAACCGGTTTTATGACGTAATCGATTTGATCTGACGCCGGACAACCACGAATCGGACGGCAAACCGCGCTGTGCAGGAGGATGGCATGGAGAGCGTGCGGTGCAGCTGGATACGAGCATTCGTCGTTGTGTTGTTCTGCATCGCCGCGCGCAGCGCGACGGCGCAGGGAACAGGAACCCTGACCGGTACGGTTGTGGACGAGACCGGCGCGTCGCTGCCGGGCGCGACCGTGACCGCGACCGATGCCAGCACCGCCACTGTTCGATCGGTCGCCTCGAACGAGGCGGGCATCTTTCGAATCGCCGCTCTCAATCCGGGGCGATACGTCGTCAAGGTCGAGCTCTCCGGGTTCAAGCCCGTGACGATCGCCGACATCAATCTCCTCAGCCTCGAAAACCGCGACCTGGGCAAGGTCTCACTGGCGCTCGGCTCGGTGCAGGAAACCCTCACGGTCACCGCCGACGTGACGCCGGTCCAGGTGTCGGACAGCTCGCGCATGAAAACGATCACGCTCGAAGATCTGACCAACCTCCAGGTCAAGGGGCGCGACATGTACGCGATGCTGAATCTGCTGCCCGGTGTTCAGGACACCAACCTGAATCGTGACTTCGCGACGTGGACGTCGGCGTCGGCAATCACCATCAACGGCGCGCCGACGATTAACAAAGACCTGCGCGTCGACGGCATGAACATCGTCGACGAAGGTGGCTGCAGTACCGGGTTCGTCAACCTGAACATGGACGCGATCGGCCAGATTCAGGTGCTGACCAACGGCTACACGGCGGAGAACGGGCGCAACAACGGCGGCGTGATCAGCGTCGTGACCAAGTCGGGCACGAGCCAGCTGAAGGCGTCGGGCTGGTACAACGGCCGGCGCGATCGATTCAACGCGAACGATTACTTTCGCGAGGTGAACAACCTGCCGAAGCCGCTCTATCGGATCAACATCTCGGGCTACACCCTCGGCGGTCCCGTCGTCATTCCGGGAATCACCGATGGCCGCGACAAGAGCAGCGGCAAGAAGTTCTATTTCTTCCTGTCGCAGGAGTACACCGACGACCAACGGCCGACGACGACGAGCCGGGCCAACATGCCGACCGCGCTCGAGAAGATGGGCGACTTCTCGCAGACCCGGATCACGAACGGCACCATCCAGCCGATCATCGATCCGCTCACGGGACTGCCATTCGCCGGTAACGTCATTCCGGCAGGCCGGATCAGCGCGCTCGGACAGAAAATGCTCAACCTGCTGCCGACCGCCAACGGCATCCTGAACACGCAAGCTGGCCAGGAGTGGACCTCGAATTCCGCGTACGACCTGACGCCGACGCACAGCCGACTCAACAACATCCTCCGCGTCGACGGTGTGCTCACCGAAAAGACCCGGTTGAGCGCACGAGTGATCAAGGACCGCGACGACAACGGCAGCTGGAATCGTTTGACGCCGGGCACGGGGTTCGTCATCCAGAACACGCCGGGAGTGCTGATCTCGTCTGGCGTGACGCAAATCCTCAAGCCGAGCGTCGTCAACGAGATGAATTTCGGGTACACGCACAACCGGTGGGGCCACAAAGGAGCGGACGATTTCGATTACCGAAGCCTGTATGCGTCGACGCTCGGCATCGACGCGCCGCGGATCAATCCGTTCGGCGCGTACTCGGATCCGCCGGAGCTCTCGGGATTCGGCGGAGCGCAGGTCGATCAGTGGCCGTATGCGCCGCGATTCGCGACGACCGGCGGCAACCGCCAGAACCTGGGGAACTATCGCGTGGCGAACGGGACCATCCAATCGGCCGACGAACCGATTCCGAAGCTGAATATCAGCGCGCGCGGATCCTTTGCCGACAATCTGTCGATCACGAAAGGCCGCCACAACATCAAGATGGGGCTGTACGTCGAGTGGAACAAGAAGACCGAACCAGGCTCGGCCGACTATATGGGCAATTTCAATTTCGGCCACGACGTGAACAACCCGCTGAGCACCGGCAACGGCTACGCCAACATGCTGCTCGGGATCTATACGACTTACACCGAGCTGACGGCGCGCATCGATCGGGACACTCGCCACTGGCAGAACGACGCGTACGTGCAGGACAACTGGCGCCCAACGTCACGGTTGACGATCGATTACGGGTTGCGACTGCAGCACAGCGGCTCGGAGTTCGAAGTCAACAACATGAACAGCGGATTCTTCGCCGACCAGTGGAATCGCAGTCAGGCGCCGCGCGTGTACAAACTCGTGTGCATGGACGGCAGGCCGGGGGACCAGCTTTGCCCGGCGACCCTGCAGCGCACGATCGACCCGGCGTTTCCGAGCGTGTTCCTGCCGAGCGCCTTCAACGGCAACATCGTGTCGGGCACGGGCGATCAGATCAACGGCATCGTGACCGGCGGAATTCCGGGGGAGAAGCCGGGCACCTATTTCCACTTCCCCTATTTCGTGCTGGCGCCGCGAGTCGGGTTCGCCTGGAACGTGGATGGAGATGGGAAGACCGCCATCCGCGGATCGTTCGGCATTTTCCATAACTTCCCCCGGTCTACCGGCATCACCGGATATACCAACTTCGCGTCGGCGAACTGCCCCATCGCGTGCAGCAACCAGATCCGGTGGGCCACCTTCGACGATATCGCGACCGCCGCGGCGGCCGGCAACCGGTTCGTCCAGAACCCGGTAAACGTGTACCAAGCCGGATTCGAGCAGCCACTCGGCAAGTCGTACAACGTCAACATTGCGTACCAGAAGGACGTGGGGTTCAACACGGTCGCCGAAGTCGCGTATGTCGGGAACTTCGGGCGTGAGCCGGGACGATTCGTCGACGTCAACCGGTTGCCGCTGAATGTGTACGGCAATCCCGTCAACCTGGTGAACAACAGTCCGCTCAACGCCAACTCGCTGCGCACTGTCTACGGCCAGTATCCCGGCATGGGCTCGGTGATGGCGTTCGTTCCCGATCTCTACGCGGAGTCGCTGCGTTACAACGGGCTGCAGCTCAACGTCGTCCGTCGCCTGTCGGCGGGCTTGCAGATGGGAATGGCATATACGCTATCCAAGGCCGAAGGCTACAACCCGTCCACGAACTTCGGAGAGGGCTACGACCCGTACACGGACGAGGCCGGCGGCGAGCAAGCGATCAAGGCGCGCTACTGGGGACCGACTCCCGAAGATCGCCGGCACAATCTCGCTGTGAACTACAGCTACAACATCCCGGGCGTCGCAACCAACGGCTTCCTCAAGTACCTGACGAGCGATTGGCAGGTGTCCGGAGTGACGAGACTGCTGAGCGGTCAGGCGGTGACACCGAGCTGCGTGTCGAACAATGCAGGGATACAGAACAGCAACCCGTCCCTGACCGACGGGTTCTACAACACGCAACGGCTGCTCACGGCTCGATGCGAGCTGACCGGCGAGCCGATCTTCAGCGGGTACACGGTAGACGCCAACTTGCCGTATCCCGATCAGCCGCACTTCAACGTGGCGGCGTTCAGGATGCCGTCGCCCAACGGCAGCCAGGGAAACTTCGGCAATAGCCCGGTTGGGATCCTGCGCAATCCAACGTGGCATGAATGGGACGTCACGGTTTCCAGGCGCTTCGCTGTCGGGGCACGCAAGAACGCCGGCGTCAAGCTGCAGCTGCAGGCGTACAACGTCTTCAACGAAGTGCAGTTCACCACGCTGAACGCGACGTACACCTTCACCGGGCCGAACAACTCGATCAACAACAACGCCAATACCGGGAAGTACGTGGCGACGGGCGGCAGCAATCTGGCCGCCGGCACGATTCAACCTCGGACGATGGGTCTGACGGTGCGCTTCGACTGGTGATTCGGCGTCTGCACGCGCCTGCCGTTCGTCGTGCGCGCGTGATCGGCGCGTTCGCATGTTCGATTCTGCTCGCGTGGTCCACGGCGGCTGCGCAACGCGACGATCTCGCCCAGCGCATGCGAGCAGCCGCGGATGCCTTGCGGGAGCGGCGCTTCGTCGACGCGGTCACCGAGCTGCGCGCGATCACCGAGCTCGCGCCCGCGCGTCCCGGCGGCTGGTACGCGCTCGGTCAGGCCTACGAGGATCTCTCTCATCAGGCGATCGCGACGTTCGACGCTCGTCCGGACGATGCGTCGTGGCGGCAGCTTCTCGCGGCGGATGCGTTGCACGCCAGCCGCCGGCTCATCGACGCCTTCACGCTCTATCGCGAAGCGATCGCGCAGCTGCCGTCGATGGTCACCATCCACGATTCGGTGGCGCGGATTTACGAGGAAACGGACCACGCAGACTGGGCGGCGCGCGAACGCGGCGTCGCCGCGGGGATCGCGGTCGACTGCACCGTGCGGAAAGCGTTGTGCGAATTCCGCGCGGGCCGGCCTGCGTCCGCGCTCGCCGTCGCGCTGACGCAGGCGGATGCCGAATCGCGCTATTGGCAGGCGCGCGCGGCGGCGGAACTGTCGCGCGCCGCGTTCAAACACCTCGACGATCTGCCCGATTCGGTCGAGCGCCGCGCGGTCCGCGCCGCGATTGCGCGCTCGGAAGAGCGCTACTTCGATGCGATCGCCGAGCTGAACGCGGCGCTCGGGTTCGCGCCTGGCGACCCGGCACTGGTCGACGATCTCGCCGCGTCGTACTACGCGGTCGGCGACTACGACCGGGTCGTGGCGACGCTCACGCCGCTGCCCGGACGAGACCCCGGCGAAATCGAGCGCCTCAAGTTGATCGGATATTCTCTGCTGCGGCTGCGGCGCGTCGACGAGGCGCTTCCGGTACTGGAGCGCGCGGTCGATCGCGATGCCGCGGATCCCGGACCACGGCTCGCCCTCGGCCGCGCGCGCGTCCAGCACGGCGACTTCGCCGCGGCGATTCCACTGATCGAGTCACAGCTCGCCGGCGACGAGGACGGAAGTCTGCACGTTCAACTCGCGCGCGCCTACGCGGGGATCGGACAGCCAGACAAAGCCGCGGCCTTGTTGGCGAGGTCGGAGGAACTACGCCGCGCGGCGAACGACGCCGCGGCAGCCGCGGCGCGGCGGACGATCACTGCGCCGCGTTGATCGCACGGCGCGACGTTACTCTGAACGGTACTTGCGTTGACGTATCGTCACCGCTCGTCCTGAGCCTGTCGAAGGACGAGCGCGGACGCTCATGGTTCAAGCCTGTCCTGAGCGATGGCTCATCCTTCGACAAGCCTGTCCTGAGCAAACGCTCATCCTTCGACAGGCTCAGGATGAGCGGGAGTCGAAGGGTTCAGGATGAGCGGGATCGAAGGGCTCAGGATGAGCGGGTTGGGTGCCTCAATTCAAATGCCGTTCGGAATTAACGGCGCACATCAACGCTCTCTGATTTCGATCGTCTGATTCGTTTTCACGTGTTCCACGACCTCCTTTGTGCCCGACGGCCACTGGACCTCGACGCGAACGGTCGCGGTGCCGGATCCGAGACCGAAGTGCACACCGGCGTGCGAAGACGAGGCATAGCCGCGGGCCGTCGACATCGTGCGGCTCTGATGGCCGACCGTGACGCGCGCGCCGAGGCCGTCGCGGTTCGATTTCGTGCCGACGAGGCGGACATTCAGCCAGCTGTTCGCCGGCTCGCTCTCGTTCTTCCAGATCTCCGCCGGCGATCCCAGCGAAAGGACGACGACATCGAGACGGCCGTCGCCATCGAGATCCGCCGCGCCGCAGCCGCGGTGAACGGCGACGCGCTGTCCGAGCCCCGACGCCGCCGTCGCATCGCTGAAACGTCCGTGGCCGTCGTTCAGAAACAGGCTGTTCGTCTGCTTCCACGCCACGGCTTCGAAGTCGCCGATGCGATCGTTGACGTGGGAGTTCGCGGTGAAGATGTCCGGAAACCCGTCGTTGTCCACGTCCGGAGCGATCGCGCACCAGCCGGAGGCCTTGACCGTCAGCCTCGCGACGCCGCTCGTCTGCGTCGTCTCGACGAACGCGCCGTGGCGATCGTTGCGGAAGAGGGGGAACGTTTCGCCGGTCAGCGCGGCGAACAGGATGTCGTCCCATCCGTCGTTGTCGTAGTCCTGAACATCGATGCCCATCGCGGAAACCGGCCGCCCCGTGTCGGGCACCGAGATACCGGAGAGCAGCGCGACGTCGCTGAAGGTGCCGTCGCCGTTGTTGTGAAACAGATAGTTGGGTACGGTGTCGTTCGTGACGAAGATGTCGACGCGGCCGTCGCGGTCGAAATCGCCGAACGCGACGCTCATCCCCTTGCCGGCGTGCGCCGAGATGCCGGCGCGCGCGGAGACATCCTCGAACGTCCCGTCGCCGCGGTTCCGATACAGGCGATTCGGCAGGCCTTGAAACGTTCGTGGATGGCAGAAGATCGCGATGTCGCGCACTTCGTCGCGGCACACGCGGTTGGTCTCCGGCGACCACTGCACGTAGTTGACGACGAAGAGATCGAGGAGACCGTCGTTGTCGTAGTCGAGCCAGCCGGCGGCGACCGCCCACTCGCCGCTGGCGATGCCGGCGCGGGTCGTTACGTCGTCGAACCGGCCGTCGCCGCGGTTATGGAGCAACTGATTGCGCCGCACGCCGGCGACGAACAGATCGACGTGGCCGTCGTTGTCGTAATCGGCAGCCGCGGCGCCCATCGCGTAGCCGACGCCGGCCACGCCAGCCCTGTCCGTCACCTCCGTGAAACGCATGTGCCCGTCGTTGCGATAGAGGCGATTCGCATACGCGGGCAACCGTTTCTCGAGCGAGGGCAGCTCGGCACCGTCGGTGAAGAAGATGTCCGGACGGCCGTCGCCGTTGTAATCGAAGATGGCGAGGCCGCCGGGCACGCTGTCGACGTAGAACTTCTCGGACGTCGATCCGATGTGGTGGACGAAGCGCACGCCTGCGTCGGCGGCGACGTCGCGCAATTGCACCCGCGCCGCTGGCTGATCCATGTGGTGGCGATCCGCGGCCGGCGCGCCGGCGACGCCGAGTGCGCCTGCCGCGATCGCTCCGCACACTCCCCGGCCAAGACGCATGCGCATAGGGTAAAGTAGCGCGCGTTCGCGGAGGATGATTATGATCCGTCACCTCTTAGTGCTGGGCCTCGCGCTGCTGGCACAGGGCGTCGCGCCGCGATCGCTCGACGTGCCGGCGCGCACGCTGCCCGTCCCGGAGCACGTCAGCCCCGCGATGCAGGCGCTCGTCGGCGCTCCGCTCAGCGCCACCTGGAACGTCATACCGAAGACAACCGAGGAATGGAAGGCGCTGTCGGCGCCGACGGTCAACCGTGGATTGCCCGCCCTTCGCGAGCGCTTCGGCGTCACCAGCGAATCCATCGTCGTCAACGGTGCGCAAGCGTACATGGTGACGCCGCGAACGATCCCGCCGGAGAACCGCAACCGGCTGCTCGTTCATGTTCACGGCGGTTGTTACGTGCTCGGGGGCGGCGAATCGGCGACGACCGAAGCGATCTACATGGCCGGCGTCGGACATTTCAAGGTCCTGTCAGTCGACTATCGCAGACCGCCGGAGTTTCCCTATCCTGCCGCGCTCGACGATGCGATGGCGGTGTGGAAGGGGGCGTTGAAGATGGCAAGGCCGGCGAGCATGGCGATCTTCGGCACGTCGGCCGGCGGCGCGCTCACCTTGTCGATGGTGCTGCGCGCGAAGCAGGAAGGGCTGCCGCTTCCCGGCGCCATCGCGCCAGGCACGCCGATGTCCGATCTCACGGGTGTCGGCGACTCGTTCCACACCAACTTCATGATCGACAACGTGCTCGTTGGCAGCAACGGGCGCTGCGACGCCATGGCGAGACTCTATGCCAACGGCCACGACCTCAAAGACCCGCTGCTGTCGCCAGTCTACGGCGACATGCGCGGCTTCCCGCCGGCGATTCTGACAACGGGCACACGCGACCTGCTCCTGAGCAACACCGTGCGGGTCCATCGCAAGCTTCGACAGGCGGGCGTCGACGCGCAGCTGCAGGTCTTCGAGGCGCAGTCGCACGCGCACTACATGCGCGACGCCAGCGCGCCGGAAACGCAGGAGGCGTTCGAAGAGATTGCGCGGTTCTTCGACAAGCATCTGACGAAGTAGGAATCTGAAAGGAGTACGCGATGAAGCGCCGCGAATTCCTCGCCGCCGCCGCGGCACTTGCGAGTACGGCGGGCGCGTCCCGCCTGTTGGCGCAAAGCGCGACGCCCGCGGGCCGCGCAAAGCAGTCGACGCTCGACCGCATCGCGATCATGACGCTGAACTTTCAGCGGCTGCTGAAGCTGCCCGACCTGCCGCAGGAGCCCGAACGGACGCTGGAGCTGTTCGACGTGCCGGAGATGATCGCGGACAAGTACGGCGTCCACAAGATCGAGTTCCAGCACTATCACATCCCGTCGACCGAGCCGTCGTTCCTGAAGGAGCTGCGCGCGCAGATCGAGAAACGCAAGTCGCGCATGACACAGATCAATCTCGAATTCGGCCAGTTGAACATGTCGGCGCCGGAGCTGCGCAACCGGCTGATGGCGATCGACCTCACGAAGATGTGGGTCGATCATGCGGCCATGCTCGGCGCCCAGCGCGTCATGATCAATCAAGGTCAGCCGACGCAAGAAAACAAGTCCTACGGTATCCCGACGTTGAAGACGATGGCCGACTACGGACGATCCAAGGGGATCATCGTCTCGGTCGAAACACGCGGCGGTGGAGGCGGCCGCGGGCGCGGAACCGCGACCGACGCGACCACTCCCCCGCCGCCACCTCCGCCGCCCGGACCCGTAGTCTGGTCGCTGCTCTCCGAGATCATCAAGGCCGCCGGCGCGTACTCCAACGTCGATGTCGGCGGCGCCAACGCGGCGAATCAGGACGAGTTGCACGCATGCCTGCGGACGATGTTCCCGATGACCGCGGGCAGCATGCACACGCGAGTCAATGCACGCTGGGATCTGGCGACGGCGATCAGATTCCTGGAAGGTGAACTCGGGTACAAGGGGCTCTACACGATCGAAGCGAGCAACGGCCACGAAGGCACGCAGCCGATTTATGACGTTGTCGTGGCCACGCTGTAGCGGCGCATCGCCGACGGAAACTTCTTCGCGCTCGACTCTGATGGAGGGTCTCATGACGCCGATTGCCCGCTGTGCCCGCGCCTCGGTCTTCATCGCCGCGCTCGCCGCCATGCTCGTGGTCGGCGGCGGTGTGGCGGCGCCGCGCGAAGCCGCCGCGGGGCCGTCCCTCGACTGGAAGCCGCTGTTCAACGGGCATGACTTCAGCGGCTGGGTCGTTCCAGCCGGCCGCGGCGCGGCGCCCGGTTCACCGCCGCAGAACCCGGCGGATGTGGGCTGGACGATCAGAGACGGCGTCATCGTCGGCGGACAGCCGGCGCCAGGTCAGCGCGGCGGCAGCCTCGTCTCGCAGGCGCAGTTCAAGGACGTGGAGCTCGAGCTTGATTTCATGCTCGCCGAGCATGGCACTCGCTGCTCCGCCGAAGTCGTTGGTCCGAGTCAGGCGAACGCAAGCGAGGACAAAACCTGCCTCTACAACAGCGGCGTGTACCTGCGCACCGGCTATCAGGTGAACATAGGACGGCGTGAAGCCGGCGAGTTCATCGGCATCGTCGTCCATCGCGTGACGCCGAAGGCGATCCGAGGCAACGTTCTCTGGCTCGACACAGGCGACGAGAAGTTTCCCGGACTCCGGAAAAAGGAAGACTGGAACCATCTGCAGATCTCATTCAAGGGGCCTCGGCTTCAGGTCTGGTTGAACGGCAAGAAGGTCTGCGATGTGACCGACGACCCGACAGACCCGGCGGAGACGAAGTGGAAGGACGCGGGGCCGATCAGCTTCCAGTGGCCGCCGGCCGGCGAATCGGGCGGCTTCAACGGGTTCGTCAAGTTCCGGAACGTCCGCGCGCGAGAGATCTGATC
>DAIUKO010000218.1:0-13046 GCA_036848175.1 Vicinamibacterales bacterium
CGAATTCCGATCCGATCCGCCGCAGTGCGTCGCTTCGCGACGCCCGTCGAACTCAGCTCCGTTCGTGCTCCGTTCACTCCGTTGCTCCGTTTGTGAACTCAGCGCCTCCGTACATCTCGGTTCCTGATGGGGCCGACACATGGGGCGGCTCTGCGGACGTCTTGTTGGGGCGGACCCGCGCGTCCGTCCCTTCCCGACGGAAGAATCCAGGCGGACCGCTCATGACTGGATTGCGGCTCTACACCGAGTTGGCGTCCTGGTGGCCGTTGCTGTCGGCGCCGGAGGATTACGCCGAAGAAGCCGCCTTCTATCAGCAGACGTTGCTGAAGGCGTGCGTGCGGTCGCCGCGGACGATGATCGAGCTCGGCAGCGGCGGCGGCAACAACGCCTCGTTCCTCAAGGCCCGATTCGACATGGTGCTCGTCGATCCTGCTCCCGGCATGCTCGCCGTCAGCCGCGCGCTCAATCCGGAATGCGAGCATGTCGAGGGCGACATGCGCACGGTCCGGCTCGAACGTCAATTCGACTGCGTCTTCGTCCACGACGCGGTCTGCTACATGACGACGGAGGCGGACCTCCGGGCGGCGATTGAGACGGCGTTCGTTCACTGCGCGCCGGGCGGCGCCGCCCTGTTCTGTCCCGATCACCTGCGCGAGACCTTTCAACCGTCGACCGATCACGGCGGTCATGACGGCGCGGACCGCAGTCTGCGGTACCTGGAATGGACGTGGGATCCCGATCCTGCGGACAATACCTACCTCGTCGACTACGCCTACGTCTTGCGCGAGGCCGACGGATCGGCGCACGTCGAATTGGACCGTCACGTCGAAGGACTGTTTGCACGCGGGGACTGGCTGCGCTTCCTGACGCAAGCCGGCTTCACGCCGAAGGTCGTGCGGTTCGATCACTCAGAGCTCGAACCCGGCTCGTACGAAATTTTTCTAGGGAGCAAGCCATGACGTTGAGGCGCCTGGCCACACTCATCTCGCTCATCGGGCTCGCGGTCTTCGTCGCCGTCATTCCTCCTCGAATGCGGGCGCAGAGTCGACCAGGTTCGCCGTTCGACGGCCTGCACTTCCGCGACATCGGTCCCGCGGCGACGGGCGGCCGCATTCACGATATCCACATCGATCCGAAGAATCCCGCCATCCTCTACGTCGGTGCGGCGACTGGCGGCATCTGGAAGTCCACCAACAAGGGCGTCACGTGGAAGGATGTCTTCGGCCGCCAAGCCGACAACACGTTCGGCGCGCTGGCGATCTTCGAAGCCGATCCGCGAATCATCTGGGCGGGGACCGGCGAGAACAACAACCGGCAGAGCTCGTCGTGGGGCGGCGGCGTCTATCGGTCCACCGACGCCGGTGACACGTGGACCTACCTGGGGCTGCACGACACGCGCGCCATCGGGCGCGTCGTGCTGCATCCGACCGATCCGAGCGTGGCGTTCGTGGCCGCCGTCGGCAATCTCTGGCGAGAGAGTCCCGAGCGCGGCGTCTTCAAGACGACGGACGCCGGCCGCACGTGGACGAAAGTTCTCTACGTCGACCCCTTCACCGGCGCCACCGACATCGTCATGGATCCGCGCGATCCGAACGTGCTCTACGCCGCGACTTACCAGCGGCTGCGCAAGGCCTTCGGCTTCAACGGCGGCGGACCGGGAAGCGCCATCTACAAGAGCGTCGACGGCGGTGCGGCGTGGCGAAAGCTGGAGAACGGTGTCCCGGCCGGCGACAAGGGGAGGATCGGTCTCGCGATCGCGCGCTCGAAGCCGGATGTGCTCATCGCCACGATCGAGCACGCAACCGAAGGCGGGACCTATCGCACCGAGGACGGCGGCGCGACATGGAAGCGCATGAGCAACGTCAACCCGCGGCCGATGTATTACAGCAAGCCGACCATCGATCCCAACAACGATCGCCGCGTCTGGCTGCCCGGCACCTACATCGTCAAGAGCGAGGACGGCGGCGCGACCTTCGAAGAGGAGCCGACGTCGCCGACCTACGACGTCGGACTGAAGACCGATCATCACGTGCTGCGCGTCGACCCGGCGAACTCGAGCCACATCTACGTCGTCGGCGACGGCGGCCTGCACGAGAGTTTCGACATGGGGAAGACCTACATTCGCGTCAACAACATCCCCGTCGCGCAGGTGTACCGCGTTGCCGTGGACAACCGCGACCCGTACTGGGTCTACATCGGCCTGCAGGACAACCACTCGTTCATGGGGCCGAGCGCGACGCGGCACTGGCTCGGCATCCTCAATCAGGACTGGATCGAGATCGGCTTCAGCGACGGCACCGGCAAAGCCGTGGACGCGTCCGATTGGCGGAAGGTGTACTCCTCGTCGAGCAACGGCAATCTGTCGCTCGTCGATCCGATGACCGGCGACGCGATGGGCATCACACCGCGACCGCCGGCGGGCGAGCCGCCATATCGCTTCGACTGGGACGCACCGGTGATGGCGTCGCGTCTCACGTCCGGAACCGTGTATCTGGGCGGCAATCGGCTCTTCATCTCGAAGGACTTCGGATCGACGTGGACGCGGACCAAGGACCTCACGCGCGCCATCGCCCGCGACGATCTGGACATGATGGGCGTGAAGAACCGCGACATCAAGCTGTCGCGCAACGACGGCGACGGCATCAGCGAGATCTCGAACTTTGCCGAATCGCCGATCGATCCGAAAGTTCTCTGGGTCGGCACCGACGACGGCAACCTGCAGCTGACGACCGACGGCGGCGCCACGTGGACGGAGGTGAGCGGAGCGATTGCCGGTGTGAAGAACGGCACGTTCGTCGGCGACATCGTGGCGTCGGCCGCGTCGCCGAGCACCGCCTACGTGTCCTTCGACGCGCACCGCGACGGCGACTTCGCGCCTTATCTGTTTCGCACCACCGATTTCGGGAAGACGTGGACGGCGGTCGTGACCGGACTGCCCGCCGACGATGCGTCGATTCGCGGGCTCGCCGAGTATCCCGGAAAACCGAACGTGCTCTTTGCCGGTACCGAGCGCGCGCTGTTCGTCACGCATGACAGCGGCGGCCACTGGACGCGGATCACCGCGAACCTGCCGACGACGCGCTACGACGACATCGTCGTGCACCCGCGCACGAAGGATCTGATCCTCGCGACGCACGGCCGCGGCATCTGGATTCTCGACAACGCCGCACCGATTGCCGAGTGGACGCCGGCGATCGCGGTGAAGCGATCGCATCTCTTCGAAGTGCCGCGTGCAACGCTGATGCTGTACTGGGAAGACGTTTCGAACATGGATCACTATCTCTTCACCGCCGAGAATCCGGCGGAGGGTGCCGTGTTCACGTATCACCTGGCGCAGCCGGCGCAGAAAGTGCGGCTGATCGTGGCCGGATCGGGTGGCAAGACGATTCGCGAGGTTCAAGGCCCCGG
Organism: Vicinamibacterales bacterium; assembly: GCA_036848175.1. Lineage (GTDB taxonomy): Bacteria > Acidobacteriota > Vicinamibacteria > Vicinamibacterales > CAVVIG01 > QHWF01. The sequence goes on from DAIUKO010000218.1 coordinate 3,409, forward strand.
TGATGCCGGTGTGATCCATCGTGTGAACTGGGATCTCCGCTATGCGGTTCCGCCGGGCACCGGCCGCGGAGGCGGTGGCGGCGAAGGCGAGGAGGGCGGCGGCGGCCGCTTCGGGCCGGGCACCGAGAAGCCCGGCGTCGTGGCGCTGCCGATTCCATCGCACGACATCGGTCCCCGTGGACCGCACGTCGCGCCTGGCACGTTCAAGGTGACCCTCGAGGTGGACGGTGTCGCCGCCGAGTCGCGGACGTTCGAAGTTCGTGCGGATCCCGCGTCGACCATCACGCTCACGCAGCACAAGGCCCGCGAGGCGTTCACGGTCGAAGTGATGGAGCTGCAGACGAAGGTCGAGGCGATCGCCACCGATCTTCGCAAGCGGCGCGAGGCGCTCGGTGCCGCCGCTGACCCGGAAGCCACGCGGCTTCAGGCGCTCGAGCAGCGGCTCGTCGGCGGTGGTGGCCGCGGAGCGGGCGGCGGCGGTGGCCGAGGCCCTGCAACAAGCTCAGGGCAAGCGGCCCGACAACCGGTTCGTCAGCGGCTGAACGGCCTCATCACTGCATTCGTCGGCTCAGGCGCGCGGACTGGCTCGCTGTCCGCGCCCACCGAGACGATGCGAACGACATTAGCCGAAGCAAAAACTGATCTCGCGGCGATCGAGAGAGAGATCAAGTAAGCCTGAACCGCGGTGCAGCGGGATTCCGAATCTTTGATGCGGTGCGGTGACGCGCGGTTTCGTGGCACAATCGCGCGTCATGAAAAAGCTGATTCTGGTCCTCGCCGTCCTGTCCGCCTCGTGCACGACGCAGCCGGCCGCGCAAACGTCGACGGCGAACCTGGAGCGTCAGGCTCAGAACATCACGATCATCCGCGACATCTGGGGCATCGCACACGTCTACGGGAAGACGGACGCCGACGCCGTCTTCGGGGTCATCTACGCGCAGGCGGAGGACGACTTCAACCGCGTCGAGACCAACTACCTGAACGCGATGGGGCGGCTCGCCGAGGCAGAAGGGGAGGGCGAGATCTACCGCGACTTGCGGATGAAGATCTTCATCGATCCCGCTGACATGAAAGCGAAGTACGCGTCGAGTCCGGCGTGGCTGAAGACGCTGATGAACGCGTGGGCCGACGGCTTGAACTACTACCTCGCCAAGCATCCACAGGTGACGCCGCGGGTGATCAAGCGTTTCGAGCCGTGGATGGCGCTCACCTTCAGCGAGGGGAGCATCGGCGGCGACATCGAGCGCGTCAACCTGACCGAGCTCGAAGCGTTCTACGGCAAAGGACCGCGCCAGCAGTCCACGAAGGTCGTCGAGGCGCTCGACGAGTACGCCGAGCCGAGCGGATCGAACGGCATCGCGATCGCGCCGTCGAACACGACCGGCCAGCACTCGCTGCTCCTCATCAACCCGCACACGTCGTTCTTCTTCCGATCCGAAGCGCACATGGTCAGCGACGAAGGGCTGAGCGCCTATGGCGCACTGACCTGGGGACAGTTCTTCATCTATCAAGGCTTCAACGAGCGCGCCGGCTGGATGCACACGTCGAGCGGCGTGGACAACATCGACGAATATCTGGAGACGATCGTCAAGAAGGGCGACAGCTTCACCTATAAGTACGGCACCGAGGAGCGCCCGGTGACGACCGCGAAGATCACCGTGCCCTACAAGACGGCCAACGGCACGGCGCAGAAGGAGTTCACGATCTACCGGACGCATCACGGACCCGTCGTCCGTGAAGTGGACGGCAAATGGGTGAGCGTTCGGTTGATGCAGGAGCCGGTGAAGGCGCTGACGCAGTCGTATTCGCGGACGAAGGCGACGAGCTACAGCGCGTTCCGCGACACGATGGAGCTCCACACCAATTCGTCGAACAACACGATCTACGCCGACGCCGACGGCACCATCGCCTACTTCCACTCGAACTTCATCCCGAAGCGCGACACGAGGTTCGAATGGACCAAGCCGGTTGACGGCAGCGATCCGGCGACGGAATGGAACGGTGTGCTGTCGATTGATGAAACACCCGGCCTGAAGAACCCGGCGAGCGGCTGGCTCTACAACGTCAACAACTGGCCGTGGTCCGCGGCCGGTCCCGACAGCCCGAAGAGAACCGATTACCCCGCGTATGTGGATCGCGGCACCAGCGAGAGCGCCCGCGGCGTCCACGCGATCGAGGTTCTGAAGAACAGGAAGGACTTCACGCTCGACTCGCTGCTGGCGGCAGCGTTCGACAGCCATCTGCCCGCGTTCGACGATCTGATTCCCGCGCTCGTCAAGGCATACGAGAAAGCGCCGGCCGGCAATCCGCCGAAGATGAAATTGTCCGAGCAGATCGCTCTGCTGAAATCGTGGGACCGCCGCTGGTCGGCGGCCTCGGTGCCGACCTCGCTTGCGGTGTATTGGGGCGACGAGATCAACCGCCGCGTCGCGGACGAAGCGCGCAAGGCTGGCGTCCCTACGGACACCTACATCGTCACCAAGGCGGCGCCGGAGCAGTTGCTGCAGGCACTGGCGACGGCGTCCGACAAGCTCGCGTCCGACTTCGGCACCTGGAAAACGCCGTGGGGCGAGATCAATCGCTTCCAACGTCTCACCGGCGACATCGTCCAGCCGTTCAACGACGCGGGCGCCAGCATTCCGGTCCCGTTCACGTCCTCGCGATGGGGATCGCTCGCGTCCTTCGGCGCGCGCACCTACAAGGGGACGAAGAAGATGTACGGCACGAGCGGCAACAGCTTCGTGGCCGTCGTCGAGTTCGGCGATCGCGTGCGCGCGAGGGCGGTGACTGCCGGCGGAGAGAGCGGCGATCCGAAATCTCCGCACTTCAACGATCAGGCGAAGCGGTACGCCACCGGCGATCTGCGCGAGGTCTATTTTTACAAGCCGCAGGTGGAGAGCCACCTCGAACGGCAGTACCATCCCGGACAATGAGCGCCGACGCGCTCACTGCCGCCATCGCGACGTTCCTCGCCGGGCGTGATGCCGGCACGCTGCGCGACATTCGCGCCGCGTTCGACCGCGAGATCGCCGACGCGGGAGCCGATGCATTCACGCATCTGACCCGGCGCCTCGCCGACGAAGGCGCCGACTGGACGTACTACCCCTCGGATCCGCTCGCCAGGCGCCTTCATCACGTCCTCGCCGAGTGGCTGGTGCCGCACGACTCCGCGCTCTTCGGCATCGAGCACCTCGCCGCCGTCGACGGTCGTCCGCTCGTCATCATCGCGAACCACCTGTCGTACTCGGACGCCAATCTGCTGGAAGTCCTCCTGCATCGAATCGGCGCCGATTCGCTCGGCGATCGGTTGACGGTGATTGCGGGACCGAAAGTGTATTCGGACGTCAAACGACGCTTCTCCAGTCTGTGCTTCGGCACCATCAAGGTTCCGCAGAGCCACGCGTTGTCGACCGACCAGGCGGTGATGGATCCGCGCGAAGCGGCGCGCGCCGCCCGGCGCGGCATCGACATCGCCCACGAACGGATTCGTCTCGGTGATGCGCTGCTCGTGTTCGCCGAGGGGACGCGAAGCCGCACGCGCGGCCTGCAGCCGATGCTCGCCGGGGTTACGCGCTACCTGGAGGTGCCCGGCACCTACGTCTTGCCGGTCGGTCTCACCGGCGCCGACGCGTGGTATCCGATCGGAGAGGAGACGTTGTATCCGGTCCGCATCGTCGCCCGCATCGGCGCGCCGATCGAGGCGCGCGTGCTGCGCGAGCGAGCCGACGGCGATCGCCGGCTGATGATGGATGCCGTCGGCCTCGCCGTCGCTGAACTGCTTCCACTCGAGTACCGCGGGGCCTACGCTGACGACGTCCGCGATCTCGACGATGCACGGCGATTGGTATCGAGCGCGTAAGCGCTCCGAGCGTTCCTGTAGAGTAGAGAGCCTCGACTCAATCCCACAGGAGACGCATATGCGCACCGCGGCCGTCGGTATCCTGAGCGCGGTATTCAGCGCCGGCGTCCTGGCCGGCACCGTGTTGTCGGTGGGCGGCTCTGCGCAGCGGGCGCCATCGGAGTCGCAATGCGGCTCAACCGGCTCGCCGCAGCTTCGAACCACGCTGTACTTCGGCCTGGCGCGGCCGAAAGGCGCTGTCAGCGAGCTCGAATGGCAGCTGTTTCTCCGCGATGAAGTGACGGCGCGCTTTCCCGATGGTTTTACGGTGTGGGAAGCCGAAGGCCAGTGGCGGCGGGCGGACGGCGTCGTCGATCACGAGCGATCGAAGGTCCTGCTGCTCGTGCACCCGGACACGTCCGCCGCGCGCGCGAGCCTGCAGGGTTTGATCGATCGCTACCGGAAGACATTCGATCAGCAGTCGGTCTTGTGGGAGACGGCGCGGGTCTGCGCGGCGCCGTAATCGACGCATGGCCCTCTCCGTTGGAACGAAGCTCGGCGCCTACGATTCACACTCCAGTCGGCCGACACGACGAGCGCGGATCCAGCGTGTTACGATCCGCCTTCGTTTCCCCCAACATGATCGCGAGACGTGTGCATGGCAGCGCCACTGGTGCACGAGGCGTTCGAGCCTTTCGACAAGGCCGACCTGACGGTCGACATCGCCGTCGTCGGCGCCGGCGTGGCCGGCGTGTACGCCGCGTGGCGCCTGAAGCAGAAGTGGCCGGCCAAGCGCGTCGCCCTCTTCGAGTACAGCGATCGGATTGGCGGCCGCCTCTATTCGGTCCCGCTCCCAGGCATGCCGCACGTGAACGCCGAGCTCGGCGGCATGCGCTTCATCCCCGACTCGCAGACGTTCGTGCGAGAGCTGATCAAGAAGCTCGCGCTGGCGACGCGCGACTTTCCGATGGGCGCGCCGGACGATCCGGGCGGCCTCAACAATCTGATGTACCTCCGGCGCCGCCTGCTGCGCGCGCGCGATCTCACGAACCCGGCGCTCGTGCCGTACGCGATGAACGCAGCCGAGCAGGGGATGAACCCGGACCAGCTGCAGCGCTACGTCATGGACTCGCTGGTGCCGCACGCCGACACGCTGACCCAGGATCAGTGGAACGACGTGACAATCTTCAACGGCGAGCCACTCTACAAGACAGGATTCTGGAACCTGCTGTCACGAGTGCTGACCAGCGAAGCCTACCAGTTCATGAACGATGCGGGTGGTTACTACACCAACGTGGCGAACTCCACGTCGGTGTTGTCTCTGCCGGTGTTCGAGTTCGGCCCAAGGGTGAAGTACCGCACCCTCGTCGCCGGGTACGAGGCGCTGCCGCGCGCCGTGGCGCAAGCGTTTCTCGATCTTCGTGGCGTGTGGCATCCCAACTGCCGCCTCGATTCGTTCGCGCGCCGCGGCCCGCGCTACGCGATGCTGTTCGTGAGGACCGTCACCGACGCCCGGGGCGCGACCGAAGCGCGCGCCGTGCCCGGACCGAAGGACCGGTTCAAGGTGTCGGCGAGTCAGATCGTGCTCGCCATGCCGCGCCGCTCGCTCGAGCTCGTGCAGTGGGGCCCGTTCGTCCAGAACCATGCCGTGCGCGAGATGGTGAACGCCGTCATCAGCCAATCGGCATTCAAGATCTTCCTCGGCTATCCGTATCCGTGGTGGCGTGTGCTCGGGCTGCGATCCGGCCGTTCGATCACCGACATGCCGCTGCGTCAGACCTTCTATTTCCAGACCGAGGGCGAACAGAAGGGCGCCAATCCCGCCAACAACAATTCGCTCATGATGGTGAGCTACAACGATCTCGGCAGCGTGCCGTTCTGGAAAGCGCTCGAGGCGCGAACGCTCGGCAAGGATTCGATCTTCCGCGGACGGCCGAATCCCTTCGTGCCGAGCGATGGCTGGCGTCCGGCGACGCCCTTCGCGATCACCGAGCAGATGGTTCGCGCCGCGCAGAATCTGGTCGGCGAGATCCACGGACTCAAATTCATCCCCGAACCCTACACGGCTGCCTACCACGACTGGTCGGAAGACCCGTACGGCGCGGGGTGGCACGCCTGGAAGGCGGGCACGCGCTTCTGGGAGATCATGCCGAAGATCCGCAAACCGATGAACGACGATGACGTGTTCATCTGCGGCGAGGCGTACTCGATCAATCAAGGTTGGGTGGAAGGGGCGCTGCAGACCACCGAGCTGATGCTCGAGGAGCACTTCGGCTTGCGCCGTCCGTCGTGGCTGCCCGCCGATTACAACCTCGGCTACTGATGGCCAAGGTGAACGCACGTCTGGGCGGTTCGATGCGGAGTAGATGGCCAGGACGATGACCGTGGCGGAGTATCTGATTCTGCGCCTGAAGGAATTCGGCGCCGAACACATCTTCGCCGTCCCCGGCGACTACGCCGGCTCGTTCCTCAACGCGGTTGACAAGTCGGATCAGCTCACGCGGGTCGGCGTCACCAACGAGTGGATCGCCGGCTACGCGGCCGACTCGTACGCGCGGCTGCGCGGGACCGGCGCGGTCTGCCTCACGTACGGCGTCGGCACGTTCGGCGTACTCAACGCGCTGGCCGGCTCGTACGTGGAGGAACTGCCGATCGCGGTCGTCATCGGCAGCCCGTCGTTCGATCAGCGCCGCGTCGAGCGGCGCGAGGGCGTCCTCTACCACCACTCCACCGGCACGCTCACCGCCGACGCCGACTCGGTGAAGAACGTCGTAGTCGCCGCCGAGGTGGTGCGATCGGGCGCGCACGCGCCCGCGCGGATCGATCGCGCATTGAATGCCGCGCTCGGCTGGCGGCGCCCGGTCTACATCGAGGTCTACCAGAACGCGTGGACCGAGCCGTGCCGTCCGCCGGCGCGCGCGTTGAAGCCGGCGGCGCTGCCGCTCTCGAAGAAATCGCTCGAGGCGGCGGTCGATCGCACGCTCGCGCGGTTGAAGGGCGCGAAGGTTCCGGTGATCTGGGCCGGCGTCGAGGTGCAGCGCTTCGGCCTGCAGCCGCGGCTCGAAGAGATCATCGATCTCACCGGTCTGCCGTGGACCACCGACCTGCTCGGAAAATCAGTCCTCTCCGAGGATCATCCGGGGTTCAAAGGCGTGTTCGACGGCGCATCGGCGATCAAGAACGTGATGGATCTGTTCGACGCGTCGAGCTGGGTTCTTGGCCTCGGGAACATCGTGACCGACGACTTCGCCGTCTGGGTGGAAGCGCACTACGACAACATGATCCTCGCGTCGAACAACTCGGTGCGCGTAGGACAGAAGACGTTTGACGAGGTCCCGCTCGCCGCGTTCATGGACGCGCTGTTCCATCGCATATCGAAACGCGCCTACCGAGCACCGGCCGGTGCGTTGGCGGCGCTCGATCGGGTGTCCACGCCGGCCAAACTCGCCCGGACTCGCTTCGCGGCGCTCCGCGCACTCCCACCCGGCACGGCCCCCGACGATCGCATTACCTACGATCGATTCTTCGATCGGATGAAGACCTGGGTTGACGATTCGATGGTGTTGCTGGCCGATACGAGCATCGCGCTGTACTCGGCGGCGGAGCTGCCGGTGCGGCGCCGCAACGGCTTCATCGCGCAGGCGGCGTGGAACTCGATCGGCTACACACCGGGAGGCGCGGTCGGCGTCTGCTATGCCGCGCCGGGCAAGCGGGCCGTCGTCTTCTGCGGCGACGGCGGCTTCCAGGAAACCGCGCAAGCCGCGTCCGACCTCATTCGATCGACCCGCGACGTTGTGGTGTTCGTCTTCAACAACGCGCTGTACGGCATCGAGCAGGCCTTCGTCGATCCGTACTACTTCGTTCCGGACAAGCAAGGCCAACGGCATCCGCCGGAAGCGTTCTGCCTGCTGCAGCCGTGGAACTATGCGGCGCTGACCGATGTGTTCGGCGGCGGGTGGGGCGCGACGGTGGAAACCATGGACCAGTTAGAGGCGGCGCTGACCAGCGCGAAGTCGACGCGGGGGCTCTCGCTCATCGACGTGCGCATCCCGCAGGATGCGATCACGCCGCAGATGCTCTTGCAGGCCGGCGTCACTCCGCCGGTTGCCGGGCCCGCATCGGCGCGCCGTCATGAATGACGATGCGCGTCGGGCATGCCGAGGCGCTTCACGGTGTCGCCCTCGAAATCGAATTCGATCAGCACGACCGGCTCGGCGCCAACGACCCAGCCGTCATGTCCAGGTTCGATCGCGACGATCTGCGGCGCCTTGTGTTCGACAACGCAGCCGTCGGCGTATTCGATGTGGATCTCGCCGCGCGCGAGGAAGCCGACGTGCGCGTGCATGCAAAGGTCGGTGCCAGTCACCGGTTTCATGTCGCGAGACCAGCGGAAGCCTGGCGGATAGATCATCCGCTTGACGCGCGCCTCGCCGGCGCGGCCGACGTCGAGTTTCACATGGCCGATCTCGCGCCGCTCGGCGCCTTTCACCCTCGCCAGCAGCGGATCCGCCGCCCGAGACGCAGCCTTCCCGCTCTTGTGTCGTGTCGCCGGCTTGCCAGTCTTCTTTCGCGCGACGCGCTTCTTTGCCATACGTCCTCGCCGTTCTGGGCAGACGGCCGATGCTAACATTCCTCGCTTGACCGTTGTGCAGAATCACGCCCGCAGCAAAGGACCGTGGATCCACCGGTTCTCGACGATCTTCTTCAGCGCCGTCCTCGGGGTGCTCTGCTTCTGGCTCCTCGGCTTCATCGTCGACGACATCGGCAGCGCGCCCGGCCCCGATTACGCGCAGCTCGAGGCAATCCGACTCGATCGGGCGCTCGTCAATCAGGCGGCCTCGGTCACGAGGCGGATTGCCGAAACCGAGCGCCGCATCATCGATCAGAAGGCCCGCCAGGCGCTCCTCCGCGACAGCACGGCGAACTCGCAGACGACGATGAACCAGCTGCTCGAGTTCCAGCGCGCGAACCTCGAGAAGAACGTGACGCCGTCGGCCGAAGAGCGGCGGGCGCTCGCGGAGAGCCAACAGCGCTTTCTCGCGAATCAGAGTCAGTATCAGGTGCTCAACGAGCAGATCGTTCAGCTCGACGAACAGCTCCGCGCGCTGCGGGAAGAGCAGCGCGTGGCGCAGGAGAAGCTGGAGGACCTGCGCAAGCCGATCCGCGACGAGTACCTGGCGCTGCAGCGGCGGCACGAGCTGAAAATGGCGGCGCTCAAGCTCGCCGTCCTCGTGCCATTGCTGCTCGTCGGCGTCGTCTTGTTCCAGCGCTACAGAAGTGGTCCCTACGCGCCATTGGTGTACGCGTTCGGCGGCGCGGTGCTCGTCAGAGTCGCGCTCGTGATGCACGAGTACTTTCCGACGCGATACTTCAAGTACGTCCTGATTCTCGCCGCCATCGCGCTCGTGCTGCAGACGCTTCTGTATCTCATTCGCATGGTGGCCTTCCCGAAGCAGGACTGGCTGCTGAAGCAGTACCGCGAGGCCTACGAAGCGTTTCTCTGTCCGATGTGCGCCTTTCCAATCAGGCGCGGGCCGCTGAAGTACATGGTGTGGACTCGCCGAACGATCGGAAAGATCGCGCCGCACGCGGCCGGCGCGAGCAGCGTCGAGGAGCCGTACACCTGTCCGACCTGTTCGACGCGTTTGTACGAAGAATGCGAGAAGTGCCGGGCCATCCGTCCGAGCCTGCTGCCGAGCTGCCAGAACTGCGGGAACGTCATCATCGCGACGGCGCGGTGACTGGGGTCAGACCACGGTCAGACCACGGTCAGACCACGGTCAGACCTTGGCTTCATCGG